>JAILCN010000160.1 GCA_024680365.1 Solobacterium sp. | reverse complement strand
TACGGATGCCGCAATGCCATGAAGCTGATCAACCCCCGGGATGAATCATTTATCCGCATGACCGGCTGGGGCGGACCGGTGCTGAAGGCAGACAAGAGCTATGACTACAGCGTCAATACCCAGCTCGCCCAGGATCCCATTGCCTACTGGAATGAAACGCTGAAAGAGAAGATGGAAGCGATCGCGGATCAGGATGTGCTGTGCATGCTGCATACACATGCCGGCTTCCTCGACAGAGATCTCTATAAACTTTCTTCCTTCTCCGCAGTCAGACCGATAGAGGCAGGCTTCATCTGTTCGAAAGAACTGCGTGAGTTTGTGGACAGGTATCACGTAGAACTGGTCAATTACAGCTATTTTGACTGAGCATGGCAGAAAGCCATGCTTTTTACATGCAGGAATGATACTATGATTTCAGGTCTAGTTCTGAGAAAGGAAAGAGGATCATATGTATTGTGAGAAATGCGGATATACACAGGAAGAAGAAACAAACTTCTGTCCAAACTGCGGTGCAAAGCTGATCAGGCCTGTTGCAATGCCGGCGGAAGTGAAAGAAGAACCTGAAACAGAAACAGCTGCTCCTGTGAAAGAACCGGAAGTTCAGCCGGAAGAAAAAACGGTATCGGAAAAGAAGAAGAGCAGAAAACCGCTGCTGTTTATCCTGCTTGCGCTGCTGATCGCTGCTGGCGGCTATTTTGGCTATACCCAGCTGCCTTCCACAAAATACAGCAAAGCAGTTTCCGCAGCCAGACAGTACATGGAACAGAAAGACTGTGCGTCTGCAGTCAGCGAGTTTGAAAAAGCATTCGCCATCCGTCCAATGGACGAAGAGATCTCTGATGATGCTGCAGCTTCCTGGAACGCGCTTGCGCAGGACCTGATCGACCAGAAGAAATACATTGAAGCTGCGGAACTGGCTGAAACTGCCGCAGAGAAAGTGGCAGAAAAAAGCAGAAACGTGCTGTGGGAAACAGCCTGGACCGGATATGCGGAAGCCGCAAAGGCACTGGCGGAAGAGCAGAAATTTACAGAGGCTGAGGCACTGCTGGAAAAAGCAATTGAAAAAGGCTACACTCTCGACGATGAACTGAAAGATGTGAAAAAGGAAGAGAAAAAGTATCTCGAAATAGAAAACCAGGAAAAATTCCTGAAGAAAGTGGCCGGTCTGCTGGATCAGGAAGACTATGAGCTGGCTCTGGAAGCAGCCTGCAAGCACGCAGGTGAGTTTCAGGCATTCAATCTGATGTATCTTGATCAGATACCGCTGATCACAGCAATTGATGGAAACAAAAAGATCGGCGTACACAGGAAGGATGCCTGGTACACGATCTACTACGGTGATTACAAAGACGACAAAAGAGACGGCAATGGGATCTATCTCGTCTGTGACAAGACCGGTGTACTGCGGTATTACGCCGTCGGTGAATGGAAGGATAACCTGCCGAACGGTAAGATGAAAGAATACAGAAAGTTTTATACAGACGGGAAGCTTGTCAAAGATCAGACGATCACTTCGACCGTCGTCAACGGTATTTACAGCGGCGAAGTTGAAATGATCTATGAAGGAAAGACATTTAAAGGTTCATATACAGACGGCATTGTGGATGTCATTGAAGAAAAAGAGGACAACGGAAGCCGGATCAAAGTCATGATGTATTCGGAAGACAGGAGCACATGGGTGTGGTACACCGATGAAAGATATTACAGCACGCCATTTGGAATGATCGGCTACGGAGCATACTGAACACAGCAGCATCTGTCACAGAAGACAGGTGCTTTTTTATGCGAAAAACCATGAAAAAATAATGCATTTTGCAAAAATCCGGCATGAAAGCGCTGTCATTTTGCGAATCGGAAAGGTTGGAAATGAAACAATCTGATCTCTTTTTTTCTATATATAAATAAAAGGAAAAAGGCTGAAAAAAGTGCTTGCAAAGCCTTTTAGGGGGTGGTAGTATATTGGAGCACTCGCGTAGATGTGGGAGGTTGCCGGCACGCCTAAGCGCGTTGTCACGGTAGGCGTGATAACCGGGGAATTTCCACGGAGCGATCCCAAAAGGGAGTGAATATAAGGAGGAAAAATTCATGGCAAAAAATTCTGTAAGAATTCGTCTGAAGGCTTACGAGAACAGAAGTCTGGACGCTGCCAGCGAGAAGATCGTCAAGACAGCATCTAACCACGGCGCTAAGAAAATCGTCGGTCCTGTTCCGCTGCCGACTGAGCGTGAGGTCGTAACTGTTCTTCGCGCTGTCCACAAGTACAAGGATTCCCGCGAACAGTTCGAAATCCGCACTCATAAGAGGCTGATCGAAATCATCGGCCCCAGCGCAGAGACGATCGACGCACTGAGCAGACTGGATCTGCCGTCCGGCGTCGACATTGAGATCAAGCTTTAAGGAAAGGACCGGGTGAACACAAATGAAAGCAATTTTAGGACGTAAGCTCGGTATGACACAGGTATTCACAGTTGATGGAACACTCGTTCCCGTAACAGTCATCGAAGTGAAGCCGAACGTCGTGCTGCAGAAGAAAACAAATGAAACAGATGGCTACGAAGCAATTCAGCTCGGCTATGAAGATGTCAAGGAACAGCGTGCTAACAAACCGGCGATCGGACATGCAAAGAAAGCCGGAACTGCTCCGAAGCACTACATCAAGGAAGTCAAAGCTGATGAAATGCTCGGCTACGAAGTCGGTGCTGAAATCAAAGCTGATCTGTTCAAAGCCGGCGACATCGTTGATGTCCAGGGCACTTCCAAGGGTCACGGCTACACCGGAACGATCAAGCGTTACAACGCTCATCGCGGACCGGAAAGCCATGGTGGATCCAAGAACGTCAGACACATCGGTTCTCTTGCGACAACAGGCCGTAACAACGGACGTATCGAAAAGAACACACCGATGCCGGGTCAGTACGGAAACGTCACCAGAACAATGCAGAACCTGTCCGTCATTAAGGTCAATGCGGAAGAGGGCTACATCCTCGTTAAGGGCAACGTTCCGGGACCGAAGAAGGGACTCCTTCTCATCCATACAACAGTCAAGCCTGTCAAGGAATTCAACGCTCCTGAGCTGATCTCCTATGCGAACACATCCGTTGAGGAAGAACTTGAAAAAGTTACTGAGACAATCGATGCCGAGATCGCAGAGGCACAGGCATAAGCCAATAGGAAAGTGAGGTAATACGATGTCCAAGATTGATGTTTATAACAAAGAAGCACAGGTCGTCGGATCTGCTGAGCTCTCTGACGCTGTCTTCGGTGTTACACCGAACCAGCAGGCAATCTATGACGCTGTCCTCGTCTACCAGGCTGGCTTAAGACAGGGCACACATGCCACAAAGACAAGAGCACTTGTCAGCGGCACAGGCAAGAAGCCGTTCCGTCAGAAGGGAACAGGCCGTGCGCGTCAGGGTTCCACAAGAGCTACACAGTGGAGAGGCGGAGCGATCGCTTTCGGTCCTCAGCCGCGTACCTACGGCATGAAGCTGAACCGCAAGGTTCGCCGTCTGGCTCTTCGCTCCGCACTGAGCGAAAAGCTTGCGGACAACAGCCTGACAGTCATCGATGATCTCAAGTTTGATGAGATCAAGACAAAGAAGGCAGTTGCGATGCTGAACGCATTCGGATTCGAACGCAAGACACTGTTCGTTGCAGAAGCTTCCGAAGAATTCGACAACGCATACGTATCCATGAGAAACATTCCGAATGCAATGCTCGTAACTGTTTCCCAGCTGAATGTTTACGATATCGTCAACGCTGACAGAATCGTCTTCACACAGGCTGCGGCAGAAGCGGCAGGGGAGGTATTTGCATAATGAGCGCACGCGATATTATCATCCGCCCGGTTGTTACTGAAAAGTCCACAGCAATCAGCAACGACGGCAATAAAGTGACATTCGTTGTCGCTAAGAACGCTAACAAGGTCTCCGTTGCTCAGGCAGTCAGAGAGATCTATGGCCTCAAGGTCGAGAAAGTTAACATCGTCAATGTCCATTCCAAACCGAAGAGAATGGGCCGCTATGTCGGAAAGACAAGCGCTTATAAAAAGGCGATCGTCACACTGGCCGATGGTGCAACAATTGACATCTTCGGCACAGCTGACTAATAAGGAATTAACTATCGGAGGAACTCGCTATCTCCGGATAAATGCGAAAGGAAAAGAAAGAAAATGGCAATCGTAAAGTATAAGCCGACCAGCAACGGACGCAGAAATATGACTGCTCTCAGCAATGAGAAGATCACATCTTCCAAGCCTGAGAAGAGCCTGCTCGCTCCGCTGAACAAAAAAGGCGGCCGCAACAACACAGGCAGAATCACCACACGCCACCAGGGCGGAGGTGTCAAGCAGAAGTACAGAATCATCGACTTCAAGAGAAACAAGGATGACATCCCCGGCAAGATCGCAACGATCGAATATGACCCGAACAGAAACGCAAACATCTGCCTGGTCAACTACGCAGACGGCGAAAAGCGCTACATTCTGTGTCCGGAAGGACTGAATGTCGGTGACACGATCGTCGCAGGCAAAGCTGTCGACATCAAGATCGGCAACGCAATGGAACTCAAAAACATCCCTGACGGAACATACGTTCACAACGTTGAACTGACAGCAGGCAAGGGCGGACAGATGGCAAGAGCTGCCGGATGCTCCGCACAGATCCTCGGTTCCGAAGGCGGATTCGTTACACTCCGTCTCTCCTCCGGTGAGGTCAGACGTGTACATGACAACTGCCGCGCAACGATCGGTGTTGTCGGCAACGGTGAATATTCACTGATCAACTGGGGTAAAGCAGGACGCATCAGATGGAAGGGAATCCGCCCGACTGTCAGAGGTTCCGCAATGAACCCTGTTGACCACCCGCACGGAGGCGGCGAAGGCAGAGCTCCGATCGGACGTAAATCTCCTATGACACCGTGGGGCAAGAAAGCTATGGGCGTCAAGACACGCAATCCTAAGAACGCAAGCTCCAAGTACATCGTAAGAGGAAGAAAAGGGAAATAAGCTGAAAGGAGAGAATGAATAATGTCAAGAAGTATTAAAAAAGGCCCCTTCTGTGACGAACACCTGATGAAAAAGGTCGAAGCACTGAATGCGGCGAATAAAAGAGAAGTTATCAAGACATGGTCACGCCGTTCAACGATCTTCCCCAACTTCGTTGAGCATACATTCGCTGTCTACAACGGCAAGGAACATGTTCCGGTCTATGTAACAGAAGACATGGTCGGTCACAAGCTCGGTGAGTTTGCGCCGACACGCAGATACGGCGGACACGGAGACAACAAGGGCAACTACGGTCCGAGTGCTCCGGCCGGAAGAGACAGAAAGGCCTAAGGAGGAATCGAGACATGGATGTAAAAGCTACTGCGAAAACAGTTCGCTACACGCCGCGTAAAGTGCGTCTCGTCCTCGACCTGATCAGAGGCAAGAGCGTCGATGAAGCTCTGGCAATCCTGCAGTTCACACCGAACCATGCAGCAGCAGCTGTATATAAGGTAGTCAAGAGCGCAGCAGCCAACGCGACAAACAACAACCAGCTGGATGCGGATGCCCTGTATGTCAAGGCATGCTACGCAGACGAAGGCATCGTTCTCAAGCGCTACATGCCGAGAGCTAAAGGCAGCGCTTCACAGATCCTGAAAAGAACAAGCCACATCACAGTTGTGGTTTCGGATGAGAAATAAGGGAGGAAGATCAGAATATGGGACAGAAAGTTAGCCCGATCGGTATGCGTGTAGGCGTTATCCGCGACTGGGAATCCAGATGGTACGCTGACAAGGCAGATTTCGGAGATCTTCTGAACGAAGATGTCAAGATCCGTGAATTCCTCGAAAAGGAACTCAAGGATGCTTATATTTCCAGAATTGAACTCGAACGTACAGGCAAGGATATCAAGGCGATCATCCGCTGTGCACGTCCGGGCGCAATGATGGGCAAAGAAAAGGACAGCGACAAAGACAAGATGGATGTTCTGAAGGCTAAGGTTTCCAAGCTGACAGGCGGAAAGAACGTCAAGATCGACGTCATCGCTGTTGCCAACCCTGACCTCGACGCACGTCTGGTTGCCCGCAAGATCTGTGAACAGCTGGAAGCACGTCAGTCATTCCGTATCGCTCAGAAGAAGGCGATCCAGTCCACGATGCGTGCCGGCGCGAAGGGAATCAAGACTCTCGCGAAGGGCCGTCTCGGCGGAGCTGAAATTGCCCGTTCCGAGGGATACTCCAGAGGCGTCGTTCCGCTTCATACACTGAGAAGCGACATCGACTATGCATGCGAAGAAGCACAGACAACATACGGAAAACTCGGTGTGAAAGTCTGGATCTGCCGCGGCGAAGTTCTGCCGGGACAGATGGTCAAGGAACCGGAAGCTCCTGCACATGCACAGAGAGGCGACCGCAGAAACGGCAGAAACAGAAGAGATGGAAACAGAAGACCTTCTAACAACCGCCGTCCTGCAAACAATGCCGAAAAGCCGGCAGCTCCGCAGACAGCTGCTCCTGCAGAAGGAGGTAACAACTGATTATGTTAATGCCTAAGAGAACCAAATACAGAAGACCTCATCGTCTGAGCTACGAAGGCCGCGCGAAAGCAGGAAGAACCGTTGCTTTCGGTGAATACGGTCTGGTTGCGACAGAAGGCGGATACGTCAGTTCCAACCAGCTGGAAGCTGCCCGTGTTGCCATGACACGTTATATGAACCGTGGCGGTAAAGTTTGGATCAAAGTGTTCCCCCAGCTTGCTAAAACAAAGAAGCCGCTGGAAGTACGTATGGGTTCCGGTAAGGGTGCTCCCGATCACTGGGTAGCAGTCGTCCAGGACGGCCGTGTCCTCTTCGAGGTCGCAGGCGTTTCCGAAGACGTTGCAAGAGAAGCACTCAGACTGGCTGCCAATAAACTCTGCGTCAAGACACGCTTTGTCAAGAAAGGCGAGGAGGAGAAGTAATCATGAATGTGAAAGAAGTCAGAGATCTGAGCAACGAAGAACTCGAGAAGGAAGTCACATCCCTGAAGGAAGAGCTCTACAACCTGCGTTTCGCGCAGGCTACAGGAGCCCTCGAGAATCCTGCTCGTATTAAAGAAGTCAAGAAAACGATCGCTCGCATTTACACGGTCATGACTGAACGTGCAAATGCTGCTGAATAAGGGAGGGCATAAAAAATGGAAGACAGAAACAGACGTAAGGTTCTGCGCGGAACAGTCGTTTCCGACAAAATGAACAAGACGATCGTCGTTGAGATCAACACCACAAAGAGCCATCCTTTATATGGAAGGCAGGTCAAATACACCAAGAAGTTCAAGGCGCACGATGAGAACAACGAAGCTGCAGTCGGTGACATTGTTGAAATTATGGAAACAAGACCGCTGTCCGCTGACAAGCATTTCCGCCTTGTAAAGATCGTTACAAAAGCAGAAGTACTGTAAGCACAGGAGGAGAAAGCTATGATTCAGAATGAAACAAGGTTGAATGTCGCTGACAACACCGGTGCCAAGGAAGTACTTGTCATCAGATGCCTCGGCGGATCCAGACGCAGAAGCGCGTCCATCGGTGACATCGTTGTCTGCACAGTCAAGAAGGCAGCTCCGAACGGATCTGTCAAAGAAGGACAGGTAGTCAAGTGTGTCATCGCCCGTACAGTCTATGGCGTACGCCGCGACAACGGAAGCTACATCAAGTTCGATGATAACGCAGCAGTTATTATCAAAGAAGATCTGACGCCGGTCGGAACACGTATCTTCGGCCCGGTCGCAAGAGAACTCCGTGACAAGGGATTCATGAAGATCGTTTCCCTGGCTCCGGAAGTCTTATAGGAGGAACCGCGATATGAAAATCAAGACAGGCGATACAGTTAAGGTCATCAGCGGCCACTATAAAGGAACGATCAGTGAAGTTCTTTCCGTCGATGTCAAGAACAACAAGGTAGTTGTTGAAGGCGTCAACATGGTCAAGAAGTCCCAGAAGCCGACACAGGCTAACCCGGACGGAGGCATCATTGAGAAAGAAGCTCCGATCGATGCATCCAACGTTATGCTGTATGACAAGAAAGCCAAGGCGGCAAGCCGCATCGGCTTCAAATTCAACGATAAGGGCGAGAAGATCAGATTCTTCAAGAAGTCCGGCGAAGAGATCAAGGAGGCTAAGAAGTAATGAATCGTCTCGAACAGAAATACAAGGAAACGGTTAAGCCTTCCCTGATGAAGGAATTCAATTACACAAGCTCCATGGAAGCTCCCAAGCTTGTGAAGGTCGTTCTCAACATGGGTGTCGGCGATGCGATCGCTAACCCGAAGCTCCTCGAAGAAGCAGTTGAGGAAATGACACAGATCGCCGGCCAGAAACCGGTCATCACAAAGGCTAAGAAGTCCGTTGCGAACTTCAAGCTTCGTGAAGGAATGTCCATTGGCTGCAAAGTTACACTGCGCGGCGAAAGAATGTATGAGTTCCTCGACAAGCTGTTCAACATCTCCCTCCCGCGTGTACGTGACTTCCGCGGTGTCAGCGCTACAGCGTTTGACGGACGCGGCAACTACACACTGGGCGTCAGAGAACAGCTGATCTTCCCGGAAATCAACTTCGACAAGGTCAACAAGGTCAGAGGCCTGGACGTCGTCATCGTTACAACAGCGAAGACAAACAAAGAAGCGTATGCACTGCTCGAAGGTCTGGGCATGCCGTTTGTTAAGTAAGGAGGAGAACTGAAATGGCAAAAACAAGTTTAAAAGTTAAGCAGTCTCGTCCTGCTAAGTTCTCTACAAGAGAATACACACGCTGCGAAAGATGCGGCCGTCCGCATTCCGTATTAAGAAAGTACAAAGTCTGCCGTATCTGCTTCCGCGAACTGGCTTACAAAGGTCAGATCCCGGGTGTCAAGAAGGCCAGCTGGTAAGGAGGGAACGCGATTATGAATATGACAGATCCCATTGCTGATATGCTGACAAGGATCCGTAACGGATATCAGGCACGCATGGAAACAGTTGATGTAGCTCCGTACTCCAAGGTCAAGGCTGAGATCGCCAGGATCCTGAAGAGCGAAGGCTATATCGATAACTACTCCACAACAGGAGAAGGTATTGAAAAGAAAATCGTCGTTACTCTGAAATACGGCGCAAACAATGACAAAGTCATTTCCGGCATCAAGAGAATCTCCAAGCCGGGTCTGAGAGTTTATGCCAAGGGAAACAACGTTCCCAAGGTCCTGAACGGTCTCGGAATTGCCATCATCTCCACATCTGAAGGAATGATGACAGACAAAGAAGCTAGAAAGAAGCATGTCGGCGGTGAAGTCATCGCTTACGTGTGGTAAGAGAAAGGAAAACACTAAATGTCACGTATCGGAAATAAAGCGATTACCGTTCCTGCAGGTGTTGAGATCAGCATCGCTGACGGGAATGAGGTGACTGTTAAAGGTCCTAAGGGAACTCTGACAAGAACATTCTCCCCGTTAATGGACATCACAGTCGACGGCGGTATCTGCACTGTAAAACGTCCCAATGAGGAGAAGCACACGAAGCAGCTTCACGGCACGACCCGTGCACTGCTCAACGCCATGGTTGAAGGCGTTGACAAAGGATTCACAAAACAGCTGAAGATCGTCGGTATCGGTTACCGTGCGGCTCTTTCCGGAGACAAGCTGACACTCAACGTCGGTTTCTCTCACCCGGTAGAGTTCACAGTTCCGTCCGATGTCAAGGTTGAAGTTCCTGACAACACAACGATCAATGTCAGCGGTATCGACAAGCAGGCTGTAGGACAGTTCGCTGCAGTCGTCAGAGCTACGAAGAAGCCTGAGCCGTACGGAGGAAAGGGTATCCGTTATAAGGATGAGAAAGTCCGCCGTAAGGAAGGTAAGACAGCTGCTGCCAAGAAGTAATGGGAAGGAGAGAGTAAGATGCTGAAGAATACAAAGAAGAATGAAGAACGTATTCGCCGTCACAAGCGTGTACGTAAGATCGTCAACGGCACTCCCGACTGCCCCAGACTGAATGTGTTCCGTTCCAACGCGAACATCTATGCTCAGGTCATCGATGACGTTAACGGCAAGACACTGTGCTCCGCAAGTTCCCTCGAGCTCAAGCTTGAAAACGGCGGAAACATCGAAGCAGCAAAGAAGGTCGGCGAAGCGATCGCTAACAAATGCAAGGAAAACAACATTGAAGCCGTCAGATTTGACCGCGGCGGATATGTCTATCACGGAAGAGTCCAGGCACTGGCTGACGCTGCCAGAGAAGCAGGACTGAAGTTCTAAGGGAGGAGATAAATACATGCCAAATGAACGTAAGCCTATGAGAAGGCGTGAGCGCGAACCGAAAGAGTTCGAAGATGTAGTAGTCTCCATCAACCGTGTTAGTAAGACAGTCAAGGGCGGACGCAGAATGCGTTTCTCCGCTCTGGTCGTTGTCGGAGATAAGAAGGGCAGAGTCGGATTCGGTATGGGCAAAGCTGCTGAAGTACCGGATGCTATCAAGAAGGCAACTGACGCTGCAACAAAGAATGTCTTCAGAGTCAACCTCGTTGAAGACAACCGTACAGTACCGCACAGTGCAAAGGGAAAGCATGGCGCAAGCTCTGTCTTCCTTGCACCGGCTGCTCCTGGTACCGGCGTTATCGCCGGCGGCGCAGTACGCTCCATCCTGGAACTCGCTGGTGTATCTGATGTTCTTTCCAAGGTCATCGGATCCAGAACACCGGTCAACGTTGTTTACGCAACACTGGATGCACTTCAGAGCATGCGCACTGTTAACGAAGTAGCTAAGTCTCGCGATAAGAAAGTCGCAGAGATTCGATAAGGAGGTACTCTGATGAAACTGAATGAACTGAAGCCGACAGAGGGTGCCCGCTTTACTTCCAAGAGAATCGGAAGAGGCCAGGGTTCCGGAAACGGCAAGACAGCCGGTAAGGGACAGAAGGGTCAGAACTCCAGAAGCGGCGGCGGCGTAGCGATCGGATTCGAAGGCGGACAGACACCGTTCTTCAAGAGAATGCCGAAAAGAGGATTTACGAATTTCACTCGTAAAGAATATGCTATCGTAAATGTAGAAGAACTGAACCGTTTCGAAGACGGCGCAGAAATCGACTATACTGCTCTGAAGGAGGCCGGCCTTGTTAAGAAGCATCTCGACGGCGTCAAAGTGCTTGGCAACGGCAAACTTGAGAAGAAACTGACAGTTAAGGCTGCGAAGTTCTCCGAGGCTGCCCGGAAAGCAATCGAAGAAGCAGGTGGAAAAGCAGAGGTGCTCTGAGCATGTTAGGTACATTTGCCAGCATGTTTAAGAATAAAGAGACACGCAATCGTATCTTCTTTACTCTGGCAATGCTGCTGATCTACCGCATCGGTTCTGCAATTCCTGTTCCGGGAGTTAATGCGGAAGCACTTGCTGCGTCAATCGCGGACAACTCAATCTTCAATATGATGAACCTGCTTGGAGGAGGCACACTGGAAAGACTTTCCGTGTTTGCCATGGGTATTGGTCCGTATATTACCGCAAGCATCATCATCCAGCTCCTTAGCATGGATGTGATCCCTGCCCTGACCGAAATGGCCAAGTCCGGCCAGACGGGAAGGCAGAAAATGGATCGTGTAACCAGATATCTCGGTGTTGTCCTGGCATTTGTCCAGGCAACATCGCTGGTCTACGGATTCGACAAACAGTATCAGATCCTGGAAAACTCCGGATTATCCGGATACCTGTTCACGGCAACTGTCCTGACAGCAGGCACGATGTTCCTGCTCTGGATCGGTGACAGGATCTCCATGAAAGGCATCGGAAACGGTATTTCGATCATTATCTTCTCTGGTATCGTATCGAATATGCCTGCTTCCTTCGTCCAGACATGGAACATCCTGGCCGGCGGAACGACCCAGGGCGAACTGTTCAACGGAATCCTGCAGTTTGTTCTCTACTGTCTGCTGTATCTCGCCATCATCATCTTCGTTGTGATCATGGAAACAGCAGTCCGTAAGATCCCGATCCAGTATACAAACAGCTCGAATCTTCGCCGCGGAAATGACATTACATTCCTGCCCCTGAAGATAAACAGCGCATCTGTTATCCCTGTCATCTTCGCTCAGTCGATCATGACAGCACCGCAGATCATCATCAGCTTCTTCAATACAGACCTGTATAACAAGCTGAACAGCTTCCTGTCTCTCAACAAACCGCTGGGACTGGGAATCTACGCGCTGTTAACGATCCTGTTTACATTCTTCTATACCGACCTGCAGGTGGATCCTGACAAGGTTGCTGAGAATCTCAGCAAATCCGGAGCTTATATTCCGGGTATCCGTCCGGGCAATGAGACCAGGACATATCTGCACAAGGTACTCAGCCGCATCACCGTGCTCGGCGCAATGTTCCTTACAGTTGTTGCCGTGATTCCTTATCTGTTACCAATGGTTACCTCACTGCCGCAGTCCACAGCAATCGGCGGAACCGGAATTATTATTATGGTCGGCGTTGCTATGGAGACCGTGGCTCAGCTCAAAGGGCAGTTAACCCAGAAGAGTTATCGTGGGTTTCTCAAATAATAGGAGGACGGGAAGATGAATATCCTAATCATGGGTCCTGCAGGGGCAGGCAAGGGCACAATGTCCGAGCTCATCCTGAAGGAGTACGACATCCCGCATATTTCCACCGGCGACATGCTGCGTGAGAATGTGCGCAATCAGACAGACCTTGGCAAAGAAGCGAAGTCCTACATGGAAGCAGGCAAGCTGGTTCCGGATTCAGTCATCATCGCCATGGTCGAGAAGAGACTCCAGGAACCGGACTGCCAGAAAGGCTATCTGCTGGATGGTTTCCCCCGTACAGTTGTACAGGCAGAAGCTTTCTCAGAGATCGCTGACAAGATCGGCAAACCGGTCGAATGCGTCATCGCCCTGGAAGTTGACTTCGAAGTACTCAAGGATCGTATCACCGGACGCCGGATCTGTCCGAAATGCGGCGCGATCTATCACATCAGAAACCATGCTCCGAAAGTGGAAGGTATCTGTGATGAATGCGGCGCCGAACTGACACAGCGCAAAGACGACACAGTTGAGCAGCTGGTAGTTCGCATGGATGAATACGAGAAGGCGACCAAACCGGTCATTGACTTCTATGAGCCGAAAGGCGTTGTCATGCACGTCAACGCTGCCCGCCCGAAAGAAGAAGTGTTCGGTGAGATCAAGGAAGCATTAGGCAAGATCGCTTAAATGTGATTGAACTCCGGAGAGGAGAACATCCTCTCCGGGGGCTCACTTCCCACCAGAAAAAGCACAGTGTGCACAAGGCGCGATTTCAGAATGGTCACAGTATCTGAAGCTCACGTTGCCGGTAAAATCCGAATGAAAAACATCCGCATTTTAACGGAAATAAGACGATACTGCTGAAATCACACCTGAACAATACGTGGGCACCTAAGACATGAGTCCAGGAGGCAAATAAGATGAAAGTAAGACCATCAGTGAAACCAATCTGTGATAAGTGCAGAGTGATCAAGCGCAAGGGCGTTGTCATGGTCATCTGCGAAAACCCGAAGCATAAGCAGAGACAGGGTTAATTAAGGAGGAGAAAGAAAAATGCCACGTTTTGCCGGTGTAGATATTCCGCGTAACAAAGTCATCGGAGTATCTCTGACATATATTTATGGAATCGGTCCGACAACCGCAAAGAAGATTCTCGCTGCCTGTGATATCGATCCGCAGATCCGCGCAAAGGACCTGACAGAAGCACAGGAAAATGCGATCCGTACTCAGATCGACGCAATCAAGACAGAGGGTGACCTCCGTCGTGAAAGAGCTCTCGACATCAAGCGTCTGATGGAAATCGGATGCTACAGAGGTCTGCGTCACAGAAGAGGCCTTCCGGTACGCGGTCAGCGTACACGTACGAATGCCCGTACAAGAAAAGGTCCGCGTCGTACAGTCGCGAACAAGAAGAAGTAATAGGAGGGTAATATGGCAGCTAAGAAACAGAAGAAGGCGGTCGTCCGTAAGAAGAGAGTCCGCAAGAATATTGCTAAGGGCGTTGCTCATATTCATTCAACATTCAACAACACGATCGTTACGATCGCTGACGAAGCAGGAAACGTTATTTCCTGGAGCTCCGCTGGTGCGCTTGGTTACAGAGGCTCCCGTAAGTCCACACCGTATGTTGCTCAGCTTTGTGCAGAAGCAGCAGCCAAGGCTTCTATCCAGCAGGGTATGAAGACTGTTGAAGTCAACGTTAAAGGTCCGGGTGCCGGACGTGAAGCAGCTGTTCGCGCACTGCAGACTGCAGGTCTGACAGTTACAGCGATCAACGATGTCACACCGATCCCCCATAACGGATGCCGTCCGCCGAAGAGACCGCGCGGTTAATCGAGTTAAAGTTAATAAAGGGAGGATTGTTGCATGCAGAAATTTGAACGCGCCGCTTTTGAAGTTCAGAACTACGAAGAATCTGAAAACTACGGTAAGTTTGTTCTTTCTCCGCTTGAGAGAGGTTTTGGTACAACGATCGGGAATGCTCTCCGCAGAGTTTTGCTGTCATCCCTTCCGGGTGCAGCGGTATTCTCCATCAAGGTAGATGGCGTTTACCATGAATTCACATCTATTCCTGGTGTGAGAGAAGATGTCTCCATGATCATTCTTCAGCTCAAGCAGCTGATCATGACGATTGAAGACGATGATGTATATAATCTGCAGATCTCTGCAAAAGGACCCTGCACTGTTACAGCCGGCGATATTATCTGCCCCGCACAGGTAGAGATCCTGAACAAAGATCTGGAGATCGCCCATCTGGAACAGGGTGTCAGCCTTGAGATGGAACTGAAGGCCAAGAACGGCCGCGGCTACGTCAGTGCTGATATCAACAAACAGAAGAATCAGGGCAATTCCCAGGGAATCGGCACAGTATTTACCGATTCGATCTATACACCGATCGAGAAGGTTGCGTACAACGTTGAACCTACCCGCGTCGGACAAGATGTTAAATATGACAGCCTGACAATGGAAATATGGACAGACGGTTCCATTACTCCGCAGAAGGCTCTGGCTATGGCTGCAAAGATCCTGATCGATCATCTGGATATCGTTGCCGGCATCAATGAAGATGTCCTCGCGATGGAAGATGTTCTGATGGAAGGCAGCACTGAACAGCCGAACAAGGGACAGCAGCTGATGATCGAAGATCTCGATCTCTCAGTACGTTCCTATAACTGCCTGAAGCGTGCAGGCATTCAGACAGTCGAAGAACTGACACAGAAGACCGAAGATGAGATGATGAGAGTCCGTAACCTCGGAAAGAAATCTCTCAAAGAGGTAAAGGACAAGCTCATCGAACTCAATATGGGATTCAAGTCCTTTGATTAACAGGAGGAATGAATAATGTGGAATCGTAAATTCGGCAGAACAGCCGACCATCGTAAAGCAATGCTCAGAAATCTCGCTACATCCGTCATTCTGTACGGAAGAGTTGAGACAACAGAAGCAAAGGCAAAAGATATGAGATCTGTCGTTGACGAGCTCATCACACTCGGCAAGAAGGGCGATCTCGCAGCACGCCGTCAGGCAGCTGCTTATCTGCGCAATGTAACTGACGAGAAGACATCCAAGACAGTTCTGCAGAAGCTGTTTGACGAAGTCGCTCCGAAGTATGCAGCACGCAACGGCGGATATACCCGTGTCATCAAGACAGGCAACCGCCGCGGCGACGGCGCACCGATGGCTTTCATCGAACTCGTATAATCAGTATGACCTGCCCGGAAACGGACAGGTTTTTTTCTTTGTTTGACAATCAACACATGAGTCCGTATAATCTAACTATAAGTTAGACAGGACTAACTTTAGGAGAAAGAATGTCAGACACGGAGATCATTCGCTACTGTTCACCTACCATTGCCGGCCTGAAAACAGCCAGTCTGTTCACTACGCCATGCATGGATTATGAGCATCTGCGCAGACAGATCCTGCGCATCAACGGAAAGTTCAGCATCAATGGTCTGCGTCTGATCCCGCTCAGTCTTCGGAATGGAAGGGCACTGATCTACATTTACCGCGAATCTGCTCTGGCGAAAGATATTTTGCGCAGCGCTTCCCGTCAGATTCTGGAAAAGCTCGGATATACGCCGGAAGATGTTTCCCGCAGTGTCTGTCATCTGTCAAAAAGAGTTCGGGAAAGCAGCGAGTTCCCGCACGAGATCGGCTTCTTTCTGGGATACCCGGAAACAGATGTCATCAGTTTTATGGAGGGACGAAATGACTATGTTTGTACCGGTGCATGGAAAGCATATTCTCATGAAGAAGAAGCGAAGAAGACATTCTCTCTTTACCAGAGATGCACAGAACTGTATACAAAACGGCTGGCGGGCGGAGAACCGATCGAACAGCTGATTGTAAAAACAAATTGAAAAGAAAGGTGAGAAAAACATGAGTAAAACTGCAATCGTATTCTGGAGCGGCACAGGCAACACAGAGGCCATGGCGCAGGCAGTAAAAGAAGGCATGGAAGCGAAAGGCGCGGAAGTCACCGTTCTGGGACCGTCTGAATTCAGCGCGGGTATGGTCAATGACTATGACGCGATCGCTTTTGGCTGTCCGGCAATGGGAGCGGAAGTTCTTGAAGAAGCAGAGTTTGAGCCGATGTTCGCTTCTGTAGAAGGCGCACTGGCAGGAAAAAAGGTCGGCCTGTTCGGTTCCTGGGGCTGGGGCAACGGCATCTGGATGGAAGACTGGCAGGCTCGTACAGAGGCAGCCGGCGCTGCCACAGTACCGTATGCCATCTGCATGGAAGCTCCGGACGACGCAGCTCTGGCAGAATGCCGCGCGCTTGGTGAATCACTCGCATAAGAATGTATGGGATCTGCAGTTCTGCGGATCCTTTTTACCGTATTCACGGGCTTTTTGTTACATATGTATCTGGTGTTGCACGGAAACCAAATTCTTGATTTTGCGCTTACAGTATAAATCTTTTTTTGCTTGAAAGTGGAAATTACATACCGTATGATTGAAGCAATTAATTCCCGTTAAATCAAGAAATAACGGAGAAAGCAGGCATTTATGAAACCTGAAAACTACGGCGGGATTGTTGAGATCAGTGCCGCAATTCGGGAGTATTACGGTCTGGATCACAGTGCAGAATCTGATCCGGATGTTTTACACTGGCTGAACAGCCATCAATTCAGATGTGTTGTTGTTCTGCTGATCGACGGTATGGGAACCAGTATCATGAACCGCCATCTGTCCAAAGAAGGCTTCTTTCTCTCTCATACAGTGAAAGAAGTATCAACTGTATTTCCTCCGACGACAACAGCTGCCGCAACAGCTTTTCTGACAGGCAAATATCCATGTGAGACTGCCTGGCTTGGCTGGAACCAGTATTTCCCGGAAATAAATGATGAACTGATCCTGTTCCGTGATGCCGGACAGTATTCAAGAAAATGGTATCCGAACTATGCATGGGAACATCTTCCGATCAAGCTGCTTCCTGATGAGCTGAAAGAAAAAGGGATCCGCAGTGAATCTGTCTGGCCGGAATGGGGCCAGGTGAATCCCTGTGACAGCTATACAAAGATGATGAACAAAACGATCGAGTTTGCCGGCAAACCGGGCATGCGTTCTGTCTACAGTTACTGGGATGCCCTGGACATCACAATGCATATCAATGGTCCGCACTCAGAGATCGTCACCCGCATTCTGAAAAGGATCGAAGAAGATACTGCTATGATGTACAGACACCTGCCCGAAGACTGCGGCCTTCTGATCATTGCCGATCACGGTCAGGTCTGTGTCCGTCATTACAGCATTGACCGGGATGAAGAATTCTGTTCCTATCTTGCCCAGGCTCCGACGATCGAAGCCAGAGCAGCCAGCTTCTATATTAAAGAAGGGATGAAAGAAGCTTTTGAGCTTTATTTCAATAAGAAATTTGGTCATTCCTTCAGGCTCATCACACATGAGGATGTACTGAAAGAGAAATGGTTCGGACCGGGTACACCGCATCCCAGACTTTCTGATTTCATCGGCGACTATCTGGCAATCGCTGTCAGTGATCTTCAGCTGGATTACAGCCGCGGCAAAGAGACCCGCGGAAATCATGCCGGCGGACTGCGTGAAGAAGCAATGATACCTGTGATTCTTGTTCCGTAGTGTAAAACTGCTATAATAATTGGCATATGAAGATAAAAAGACTTGTGACAGCTTTCGCTGTTGTTTCGTTATGTGCCTGCAGCAGTCCTGCCGCACCTTCGCCGACACCTTCTGTGACGCCGGAGGGAGGAGAAGTTTCTGATCCTCTTTCCGCATACCGGAAGCTTGCGGAAAACGCGAAGGCGCCTTCATCCGCTGCCGTCAGCGTCCGCTGCAGCTATACCATGGGCTTCAGTGATGACAGTAAGAACATGTATTCCATGGACGGCACGTTTGAATATACCGGAAATGATACTGCGCATATGAAGCAGTATATGAATTCAAACGGCATGCAGTTTGTTCAGGAAGGATGGTTCCTGGACGGACGGCTGTATTTTGACTACAACAATGTCCAGTTCTATGAGGACATGACTTTTGATAATGCCAGAGAACTGATGCTGGTACCAATGACGCCGTATTCTTTCACGGAAGACATGACGGAGAAGACAGCTGAAAACGGCAGGGCGTATGTCATTACCCTGAAGCCTGACAAGGCAAAGCAGCTGTTTCTGAACCGCTATGATTTCTACGGACTGAAAGAACTCGGCGATTTTGATATGAAAGAGGCAGTCGTTACAGATACGTTCGATGAAGAAGGTTACTTTGTATCAGAAGAAACGGTCTTCAGTCTGACGTATACGCAGGACGGCAGTCCGGTGGATATCACATATGAAAGTTCATTTGAAACCGTCAGCGTCAACAAGACAGAAGTCACAGTCAGCGAAGAAACAAAGAAAGCGCTGAGCGCGTATGTGAACTATAAAGATGTCGATCCGGATGCGATCCAGCCGCTCTCACCGGAGGATGATGAACCGGGAACGACAGCGGAAGAAACATTCCGGAAGCGCCTTGTATCCAGACTTGGATATACCGAAAGCGACAAGGATATCTACACTGTCACGTACAATACCAATGAGGGCTACCGGATCGACTTCGCGAACAAGACATTTACATTCACAAGATATTCCATTTCCTATACATACAGCTGGAAAGGCGATGTCGGAACCATGGGCTCCTGTACCTACAGATTCGCGGATGACACGTCATCAAGCGACTGCAAGGACACGACACTGGAAACGATCAAAGACGTGAAGCTCTATCTGGAAATGGAACTATATTACTGCGGTCTGTCACTGAAAGATCTGCAGACAGAAAACTGAGGAGGAGGGAAACTATATGAAAGCAGTTATTTCGGTCGTTGGAAAAGACCGTACAGGCATTCTCGCGTTTGTATCTACATACTGCGCGCAGAGAGACATCAATATTGAAGACGTGACGCAGAAAGTCCTGCAGGACATTTTCACGATGATCATGATCGTGGACATCCCTCAGGGACCAGACAATTTCCGCAGAACAGCAGATGAGCTGGAAGAACTCGGCAATGAGCAGATGCTGAAGATCCATGTCATGCATGAGGATATCTTCAATGCCATGCATACGATTTGAGGACAAACATTATGCCGATCAGATCAGACAATATACTTGAAACCATCCGCATGATCGAGGAGGAATGCCTGGATATCAGAACAGTGACCATGGGCATTTCCCTGCTGGACTGTGCGGACACTGATATCGACAGGTCCTGCGACAAGATCTATCAGAAGATCACATCTGCCGCAAGAGACCTGGTCAAAACAGCGAAGGATATCTCCCGGGAGTACGGGATCCCGATCATCAATGAAAGAATTTCTGTGACACCGATCTCTCTGCTGGCATCTGTCAGCGGCGGAGACTGCGTGAAATACGCGAAAACGCTGGACCGTGCCGCCAAGGCAGTCGGCGTCAATTTCATCGGCGGCTATTCCGCTCTGGTGCAGAAAGGAATGACAGAAGGCGACCGTCTTCTGATCGAATCCATTCCCGAAGCACTGGCCTGCACAGACATCGTCTGTTCCTCTGTCAACATCGGTTCCACCAAAGCCGGCATCAACATGGACGCGGTGAAGCTGATGGGACAGGCAGTGAGAAAAGCAGCGGAACTGACAGCGGATGACAACTGTTCCGGTGCTGCCAAGCTGGTCGTTTTCTGCAACGCAGTGGAAGACAATCCCTTCATGGCCGGCGCGTTCCACGGCATTTCCGAACCCGACATCGTGATCAATGTCGGCGTGTCCGGTCCGGGCGTTGTCCGCAACGCCGTCCGGGAAGCAGGAAAGGACGCACCGATGGATGAGATCGCTGAGATCATCAAGAAGACAGCCTTCAAGGTCACCCGCATGGGACAGCTGGTAGGAAAAGAAGCAGCCAGAAGACTGAACGTTCCGTTCGGCATTGTTGACCTTTCCCTGGCACCGACGCCGGCGGTAGGCGACTCGGTTGCCCAGATCCTGGAAGAGATCGGTCTGGAAACATGCGGCGGTCCGGGAACGACAGCCTGCCTGGCAATGCTGAATGACGCGGTGAAAAAAGGCGGCATCATGGCATCCGGCAACGTCGGCGGACTTTCCGGCGCGTTCATTCCGGTATCGGAAGACGCCGGCATGATCGCAGCGACAGAAAAAGGCGTGCTGAAGATCGAAAAACTCGAAGCCATGACGGCAGTCTGTTCCGTCGGCCTCGACATGATCATCATTCCGGGCGATACAACAGCTGAAACGATCTCCGCGATCATCGCGGATGAAGCAGCCATCGGCATGATCAATTCCAAGACAACAGCCTGCCGGCTGATCCCTGCCATTGGCAGAGATGCGGGAGAACGGCTTGTTTTCGGCGGTTTGCTGGGAGAAGGTCCGGTAATGCCTGTCGAAAAAGTGTCTCCAGGTGTTATGATTAACAGGGGCGGAAGAATTCCTTCCCCGATCCAGAGTCTGAAGAACTGATCCGAAAGGGTGTGAGAAATGATGTCGGAAACCGACAAGAAAATGGAATTGGCGGAACTTGCCCGCAGAGCAGCCGACGGTGAGCGTGACGCGATCAATGCGATGATGAAACGCTACACTGGTGAACTATACTTTTATACAAGAATGTACAATGGCGACAGGGAGACTGCCAGAGGATGCGTACAGGCAGCGATCCGAACGATCCTGGGCAGGATCCGTGAATGTTCTGAAGCACCGGATCCGGAAAAATGGATGCGCAGCATTGTTTCGAAAGAAGCACTTGCGCTCAATCTGCCGGTCCATGCGGAGAATCTGGAGGAAAAGTATTCCTCTCAGGATGAAAAAAAAGATCCGTACGCGGATGTGCCGTATGACGACGAAGACGTCAGAGTCGGTATTTTGCACGTGATGGATACATTGAATCCTTCCCAGCGTTCAGCCGCAGCACTGCGCTACTACGAGCATAAAACACCTGAGGAAATTGCTGGTCTGACAGATCTAAGCCTCAGAGAAACAAAAGCACTCCTCGCGGAGACAAAAAAGAAGATCAAAGCAGAAATGCCGATCGGAACATTTCTTGCTTATACAAACAAACTGAATCCTGATCCGGCATGTGTGGAAGAAGCAACGACACAGGAAATACCGGTCGTACAGGAAGAACCAGTGATAACAGAAAACAAAGAGGTTGTTATGACAGAACACAGAAAAAGAAAACTGAATATTCCAAGACTGATCCTCGTGATCGTGATCGCGCTCCTGCTGATCCTTGGACTTTTCAAAGTGATTTCCGGCTTTTTTGGCGGCGGCAAAGCAAAGCCGACTGCGTCACCGGATGAGACGGCAGAAGTGATGCCTTCCGAAGGTGAGGGAGAACCTGGTGAAACACCGTCCGGCGAAGTGACGCCGACACCGGAGACCACACCGGCACCGACTCCTACACCTGCGACGACACCGACACCGACATCGGAAACAACGCCTGCGACAACGCCGACGCCGACACCGGCAGTCACCGCGACCCCGACACCGGGCGGACAGTCTTCCGAGACAGGTTCTCTTGTGGTAAACATCGACAACCTGAACATCCGTTCCGGAGCAGGAACGAATTATCCGGCTCTGCGCAAAGCTGTGAAGGGAAAGACCTACCGTGTATATGAAGTCAAAAAGAGCGGCGGATACACATGGTACAGGATCGGCACCAACGAGTGGCTTGCGGACAACGGCAAATGGGTAACATACCGCGCCGAAAGACAATAAACAATGACAGAGGATGGGAGCCAGTCTCTCATCCTTTTTTCCATGAATCCTGCATGCATGTTTATCGGTTCAGAAGGCCCGGAAAGTCCAGTGTTTCCAGGCCTCTTCATTTGGACGCAATGATCAGAACGGAGAGTAAGATCAAGGTGTTTTATGCATCCGGCAGCTCCGTGATTTTCTCCTCTGTGACAGAAATGAAAACATTTTCATGTGGTTGGAAAAAAAGAATAATACCAGTCAAAAAAGGATAAAGAAGCGGTGGATTGACACAGAAAAGTATTGTAAAATTTTTTTATTAGTGAGCGGGTTTTAACCAGCTCTGAGGGAGGCGGTCTCATAGTGCCAAAGACCGTTGGTAGAAAGGGGATTTATGAAAATTCAGAAAATGATGAGCAGTCTGCTCGCACTTGGTCTTTCGCTGACCATGGGCGTCGGCCAGACAGCGCAGATCTTCGCTGAAACGAATTCCAAGCCGAAAGGGATTGAAGTGAAGATTCCTCAGCCTTCCGGAGAAAGAAAGAGCACAGGCGGAAAACAGCTGAAAAAGCAGGAAGCTGTTTATGAGTCCTATAAAGACTCTGATGTTGTCCGTGTTTCCATCGTTCTCGAAGGAAAAGCAACAACCAACAGATATTCCACAAAGGATATCGCAAAGAACACGCAGGCAATGAAGTACCGCGATGTTCTGCAGAAGGAACAGAAGAGTGTAACCTCTCAGATCGAGAAGAATGTTCTCGGCGGAAAGAAGCTGGATGTTGTCTGGAACATGACACTTGCGGCAAACATGATTTCCGCGAATGTTGAATACGGCAAGATCGATGCCATCAAGGCACAGAAGGGCGTCAAAACTGTCGTAATCGAAAGAAAATATGATCCGGCAGTCGTTGAAAAGAACAGCGACGATCCGAATATGACAACTTCCAGTCAGATGATCGGAAGCTATGACGCATACAGCGCAGGATACTTAGGCGCAGGTTCCGTCATCGCTGTCATCGACACAGGTATCGATACAGACCACCAGTCCTTCGATGCCGGCGCGTATGATTACGCAATGGAAGAAGAAGCCATGTCTTATGGCATGGATGCGGACACTTTCAAAGCTGCTGTCGGCGTTCTGACAAAAGAAGACGTCATCGCAGCAGCGAAAGAACTGAACGTTTTCCAGTACAGAGACACCTATGACATCGACGATAATGAGGTCTCCTGGAAGTTCAAGGGAAAAGCAGAAGAGCTGTATGTCAGCACCAAGATCCCGTTCGCGTTCAACTATGCGGACAATGATCTTGATATCACGCATGACAACGACGCGCAGGGTGAACACGGTTCCCACGTTGAAGGTATCGCAGCTGCCAACATGTATATTCCGAACGAAGAAGGCGGATATGATATGGCGCTGAGGGAAGTCCACACAATGGGTGTCGCACCGGATGCGCAGATCCTCTCCATGAAGGTCTTCGGCAAGAAGGGCGGCGCGTATGATTCCGATTACATGGTCGCAATTGAAGACGCGATCGTTCTCGGCGCAGACGCAGTCAACCTTTCACTTGGTTCCTCTAACCCGGGCTTCACATCTGAAACAGACTATGTCTACTCCAGCGTTCTCGCAGATCTGGAAAAGACAGATACAGTCGTTTCCATTTCCATGGGCAACGCATACAGTCTGGCACAGTATTCCTATCTCGGAACTGCAGCAGGATTGACATATAACTATGCGGACGATGTCAGCTACAGCACAGGCGGATCTCCGGGATCCTATACCAACGCTCTGACAGTTGCGTCCATTGATAACTGGGGCAAAACAGACAAGTATATCGATGTTAACGGATGGACAATTTTCTTCAACGAGTCTCTGACAGGTCAGGACGAGGAAGGAAATGAAGTTGAATACGGCAACACACCTCTCACATCTCTGGCAGGCGAGCACGAATATGTCTATATCGACGATATCGGTGCCAACGCTGAAGAAGATGAAGAAGGCAATTATATCTATGATGACAATGACAAGCTGATCTTCACGCTCAACCAGTTTAAGGAAGTTGGCGTCGAGGGCAAGATCGCGATCTGCAACCGCGGAACATCTTCCTTCTTCGTCAAGGCAAACGCAGCTATTGAAGCAGGCGCAGCCGCAGTCATTGTTGCGAATAATACGACAGGTGACATCTTCATGAACCTGACAGGCTATGAGTATGATGCACCGGCAGTCACGATCTCCATCCAGGATGCAAATTATCTCAAGAATGCGTACGCGCAGTATGGTGATGAGTACATTCCGAGTGAAGAGCATGAGACAGAGTCCGGAATCAAGTATTATACAGGCAATCTGGTCATCGGTGATGATGTCAGAGTTGAAATGATGACATATACGCCGGCAATGAGCGACTTCAGTTCCTGGGGTGTTCCTGAGTCCCTCGAGCTCAAGCCGGAAATCACTGCTCCGGGCGGAAATATCTACTCCGTCAACGGTCTTGAAGAAGGCGGCAAGGGCTATGAGAACATGTCCGGTACATCCATGGCTGCTCCGCAGATCGCGGGTATGTCCGCTCTCGTAGCGCAGCACATCAAGTTCAACGGCCTGGATGAGATGACAGGCATGTCTGTCCGTCAGCTCGCACAGAGTCTCCTGATGGGTACTGCAGAGCCGCAGCTGGAATACGACGGCAATGAAGTAATCGGCTACTACAGCGTTCTGAAACAGGGCGCAGGTCTTGCGAATGTAGGCAATGCAGTCATGGCCAAGTCCTATATCACAATGGATCCTTCCGCAACAAGAACTGCGAAGGACGGCAAAGTCAAAGTTGAACTGGGTGATGATCCGGATCGTACAGGCAAGTACACTTATACATTCACGATCAACAACATGAGCGACGTGGAAAGAGTCTATAAACTCTCTTCTGAATTCTTCACACAGGATATGTTCTCTGCGTATGGCTGGGATTTCTTCGATACATGGACAGTCCTGGTGGATAACGAGACAACCTATGCGGGTGATGCAGCTCAGGACGGCACAGTGACTGTTCCTGCAGGCGGAAAAGCAACTGTAACAGTGACAGCACAGCTGGATACAGAAGCACTTGATGAATATGCAAAAGGCGCATATGTAGAAGGATATACATATATCACACCTGTATATGAGGATGAAGAAGGTGCGGAAGATGATGTCGAACAGTCCATCCCTGTACTGGGCTTCTACGGCAACTGGTCCGATCCGAGCATGTTCGACAAAGAAGACATGGTTACAGATCAGTACGGCATCAATGATTACCTGCCGTATTCCTATGATTCATTCGAACAGTTCGCAGCACAGACAGGTGCAGAATATCCGATCTATTACGCAAACGTTCCGATCATCAACGAAAACTACAACATTATCAACCCGCTCGATCTGGATGAGGAAGCTTACTATGAGAGAAGAGCTTTAAACAGCCAGGATACATTCGGCTATACATTCCGTCTGATCAGAAATGCCGCAGCTGTCGCGATGTATGCGAAAGACGCGGAAGGCGGAGTTATGTGGGTCAGTGATCCGATCATTGACGTTGACCGTCCGTTCTACTATGCAAAAGCCGGACTGTGGGTCGAACTCGGCGAAGACGGCATGTTCTACTTCGGCGCAAACGACTTCGACCTCGCAAAGACAGCTGCAGGCCTCGGCCTCGCGGAAGGCGACACATTCAAGCTTGGTGTCGTTGCAATTCCGGAATACTATTCCATCGATTCTGCTCTGACATCTGTTCAGATCAAGAAGATGATGAATGACGGAACACTCGGCGAAGGCGCATATCTGGAATCCGAATTCACAGTTGACGATACAGCACCGGAGATCATCAGTGCTGAGATCGAAGGCGATGAAGACAACGGCTATAAGCTCGTCATTACAGCAAAGGACAATGAGTACATTGCCGGCGCAGCATTCATCGACTACGCGACAATTGACGAAGAAGGCAATACATTCCTGGCCTATACAGTCGGCGGCGAACAGGAAAAGAACGGCGAAGTGACTCTGGAACTGGATGTGACCGGACCGGAAGTCATTGATGGCATGGAAGCGTATGTCTTCGACTACGCGGCTAACCAGGCACCTGTATTCGATACCAAGGTCATGGAAAAGCTCAACATCAATCCGGAAGAAACAGAAGCAGTCGTCGGTACAGAAGTAGCTTATACAGTTACAAACGAACTCGGCAAACCGTATGACAGCGCTACTCTCAACTGGGAACTGGAAGGATACACAGCAGCTGGCACATACATTGACCAGGGTGTTGTTTACATCGATGAGAATGAAACATCTGATGTTCTGACAGTCACAGCATCCCTGACAGAAGATAACAACGCATATCCTGAACTTCCGAAGGATGAAACAAACGCAGAAGACGATGAACCGGTCGATGCTGAAGAAGGCGAAGAGGAAGAGGACAATACTCTCTACGCTACAGCAACCATCAAAGTCCTGCAGAAGTTCAATGTCATAGTTATCGCTACCGAAGGCGGAAAAGTTGATCCTGTTGAAGCGGAAGTTGTTGAAGGCGAGACAGTTACGATCAACATCACACCGGATGAGAGATACACAGCTACCTGCAAGGTAAACGGCAGAGACGTTGACGTATCCTCCGGCAAGCTTGAACTGACTGTTACTGAGAATATGAACGTTGAAGTAGTCTTCCATGAACCGGAAGTCTACACAGTGAACGTCACAGCAGGAGACAACGGAAAAGTTGATCCGATCACAGCAACAGCGTTTGAAGGTGATACAGTCACTCTGACGATCACACCGGATGAGAACTACATGGCGATCGTCAAGGTTGACGGTGAAGAAGCTGACGCTTCCTCCGGCAAGCTTGAACTGACAGTCACAAAGAACATTGAAGTGGAAGTCACATTCAAAGAGATCATCGGTGCGACAGCAATGTACAGACTGTACAACCCGAACAGCGGCGAGCACTTCTTCACTGCAAAAGAGAAGGAAAAGGATGCCCTGGTCACATACGGCTGGACATATGAAGGCATTGGCTGGTTCGCTCCGGAGAAGTCTGAGACACCAGTCTACAGACTGTACAACTCCACAGGCGGTGAACACCACTACACAACGAATGAGAAGGAAAGAGACGCTCTGAAAGGCTTCGGCTGGACAGACGAAGGCACAGGCTGGTTCAGCGATGATGAAAAGTCCGTTCCTTTGTACAGAGTCTACAATCCGAACGAATTCGCTAACAACCATCACTACACCAAGAACATTGGTGAAAGAGATGCTCTGATCACCTACGGCTGGAGAGACGAGGGAATCGGCTGGTACGGCGTAGAAGCTGGCGAATAATCATTCACAAATAAAGAGGGATTCTTCGGG
>JAILCN010000042.1 GCA_024680365.1 Solobacterium sp. | reverse complement strand
GGATGTATATACTGCCTCTGATTATCAGAAGATCAAGGCAGTCTTTGACTGGATCAAAGAGAATGTCAGATACTATGATGACAACACGTCATTCACTGGGACAGCATATTCAGCCCTCATCGATAAAAAGGCTGTGTGCCAGGGCTACGCGGTCCTCTTCTACCGTTTCATGCATGAGCTCGGCGTGGAATGCCGGGTGATCACCGGGACCGGCACGTTCGGAAAGAACAGCGGCGGACATGCCTGGAATATCGTCAGGCTTGGCGGCAGGTTCTACAACATCGATACTACCTGGGCGGCGACTGCCTGGGACACGAAATCCTATTTCCTGAAAGGATCATCTTCGTTCCCCGGTCATGATCCGTTTGATCAGTATAAAGAAGACTCCTTTGTGTCTGCGTATCCGATGTCAGCATCGGATTACAAACCGACAGCGGCAGATACCGCGAAAACCATCCATGTGCGCAAAGTGTTCCTCGACAAAAAGACTGTTACGCTGAAGCCCGGTGCGTCTGTGCAGCTGAGCGCATCCGTCAGTCCGGCCGGTGCGGCGGACAAGTCTCTGAAGTGGCAGTCGGATGATGCGTCAGTCGCTGTCGTTGACAAAAACGGAAAAGTGACCGCGAAGAAAAACGGATTTGCGCTGATCAGCGCCGTCACCAATGACGGAATGCGGAAGGCAGTCTGCCGCGTCACAGTCGAACACATCCCGGTCGAACTGATCGCGCTGAACAAAACGGAACTGAAGCTGCAGAGAGGGCAGAGCGAAACGCTGACCCTCAGCCTGCTGCCCGCAGACGCCACCGATCAGACCATCCTCTGGACATCCTCTGATACACAGATTGCCTGGGTCTCTGATCAGGGCAGGATCATTGCGGACAAAGCCGGCACCTGCACGATCACCGCAAAGTCAGCGGACAGCGGCCTCACCGCGGTCTGTCAGGTGACGGTCGCGGAAAAAGAAGGGACCAGTCCGCCGGCTGTCATGTACCGCCTGTACAACCCGAATTCCGGTGAGCATTTCTACACCGCGAAGGAAAAAGAAAAAGACGCCCTGGCGAAGATCGGCTGGACGTATGAAGGCATCGGCTGGAACGCGCCGGGAATCAGCGACGTGCCGGTCTACCGGATGTACAACGGCAACGCCGGCGATCATCACTATACGATGAAAGCGAAGGAAAGAGACGCTCTGGTGAAGGCCGGCTGGACGTATGAAGGCATCGGCTGGTATTCTGATGAGAAAGAGGAAGTGCCTCTGTACCGGGAATACAATCCCAACGCGTATTCCTGCAATCACAACTACACGACGAACAGAAAAGAACACGATTATCTGGTCGGTACGCTCGGCTGGCACGATGAAGGCATCGGCTGGTACGGGATCAGAGAATAAAAGATAAAACTGCCGGAAGATCCGGCAGCTTTTCATTTCAGCTTGCGTCAACGTATAATCTGTATTTTCCGCAGTGCAGACAGCGGAACAGATATCCGGTCAGATCACCGTCTTTGCGCAGATACTGCTTCACGACATCAATGGGATAAGAAGGGATCTGGGCTGCATAGTCTTTCAGCGCTTCCTCTTTGATGCCGAGTTCTTCCAGTTCTCTGATCCCAACCGGGCCGAGATATTCGCAGTAATCATCACAGCATGCCAGCCAGTTTTCTCCCTGCCAGGCCATGTAGCCGGGTGTGCGATGAAACAGCTCGTCATGCTTCGCGGGATCGGATACCGGTTCCGCGAACTGGACAAATTCAGCGTGAAACTTTTCCGCGGCGCTGCCGTCATGGATACAGGAGAGACAGATGCAGTCAACATCCTCTGACGAATAGACTGATTCAATATATTCTGTCACTTTCTTTCCGCAGCACTGGCATACGCCTTCGCTGTGAATCAGTATTTCATCACTGTACAGATTCGGGTGATACCTGAATGTAATGCGTTTCATTTTACATATCCTTTCAATTAACCGGCTGTTCCAGAACACCATTCTTCTGAATGTGCATCTGCAGGGGAAGCTGCCAGGCGATCATCGCCGTCCAGCCCAGC
>JAILCN010000200.1 GCA_024680365.1 Solobacterium sp. | reverse complement strand
GAAGCGGTCGTCCGCTTTCTGTTCTCCTTTGACGGCATCGTGGAACTGCTGACGATCCTGCCGTTCTATTATCTCAGCGGCTTTGTGGTCTTCCGCATGCTGAGAGTCGTCAGAATCTTCCATCTCTTCCGCATCAATCCCAATACCGATTCATTCAATGTGATCATCGCGGTCCTGGCAGAAAAGAAAAATCAGATCCTGTCTTCTGTGTTCATCGTCATCATACTGATGCTGGCAGCGTCGCTGTGCATGTACAGCGTGGAACATGACGCTCAGCCGGACGTGTTTGAGAATGCGTTCTCCGGCGTCTGGTGGTCGGTGTCCGCACTTCTGACCGTGGGATACGGCGACATTTATCCTGTCACGGTTCTGGGCAAGCTGATGGCGATCGTCATTTCCTTCCTGGGCGTCGGCGCAGTCGCGATCCCGACCGGCATCATCAGCGCCGGCTTCGTTGAGCACTACACCAAGGCAGCCAATGCGGATAACGCGCTGGAAGTATCGATGCAGACGGTGGTCATCGACATTGACAGCCTGTGGCTGGGCAAAACGGTGGAACAGATCGAAAGTCACTACGCAGTGCAGATCGTGCTGATCAAGCGCGACGATACCACGTATGTTCCCAAAGGGACGACGGTGATCGAAATGAAAGACATGCTGGTGGTATACCGCAAAAACAAAGGAAGTCAGACACGGGATACACATCTTGTATGACAAAAGAAAAAATGACGTCTGTGAGAGCAGGCGTCATTTTCAGAAATTATTTTTTTGAGTATGCTGCTTTGACTGTTACGCCGTCCAGCTTGCCAAGACGTCCTGTCATGGCATTGATGGTGTTGCTGTCGGAGTCGACCGCGATACTGATCAGAGAGACTTTCTTCTCCCGGTAGGGGATGCCCATTCTGCCGATGATAATGCTGCTGTATTCGTGGAGGATCTCATTGAGTTCTCTGACGGATTCGGGGTTTTCAACGATGATCGCAATGACCGCAATTCTGTTTTCTTCCATAATTATACTTCTCCTGTACTTTCATTGTAGCAGAAAACGCTGTGTTCCTGCATCTTCATATTCTTCTCCTTGAAGGCAGTGTGGTAAAATCTATTTAACTGAGGTATCTGGCCATGAAAACATTACAGACCTGTCTCACAGAAGATAAAGAACGTTTTTTACAGCAGCTTTCGAATGCGGAAAACGCTGAACAGGCTGCCAGTCTTTCAGCTGACGAGCTGAGCAGGATCCTTTCATTATTCAATGAACAGGAGATCGATGACGCACTGCGCCGCAAAGCTCTGGAACTGGTCCAGACGATCCGGATGACGCTGCCCCTGCTGGGCTGCGCCGGAAAGACAACGATCTACAGCCGCAGACAATACGGGAATAACACAGTAAAGCCAAAGAAGTCTTCCTGGTTTTATATCATCCTTGTGCTGGCCTGCGGATGCACGATCGCCTCTGCGGTCATCATGATCCTGTTTGCGGGAAGTCTTCTGAAGACATTCAATATGATCATCGGGATTGCCCTGGCACTGGCTGCCATGTTCCTGTATTACCTTGCCGGCAGACTTTCGCTCGGAAAAGCAGAAGAACAGAAAGACGATCTCTATGCGGAGATCAGACCGGACGCGGAGAAGATCTATCATACACTGCTTGCGGCGCTGGTCACTGCGGATCAGAGTCTGGAAGATTCTGCCCGGGAAGAAGTGCTTGCCCAGAAGAAAAAGCTGATGAATCAGGAAGATGTCGTCGATCAGAAAGAGCTGGAACTTCTGGCGGGACTGCTGGAAAGCGCCTATGCGGAAAAAAACAGCGACTACGCGAAAGAAGTTATTTCGGATGTGAAATATTACCTTCATAAGAAAAAGATCGAGACAGTGGATTACAGTGAGGAGAACCGCTCCTGGTTTGACCGGATGCCGTCTTCTTCCTCCGGTACGATCCGCCCGGCGTTTGCGGTCGACGGAACGCTGGTGAAGAAAGGCCTTGCGGCAGGAGGCAGATAGTATGGACAGATTTTATGGATTTGACCTGGGCGATGCGGAAAGCGCGGTTGCCCGGCTGAACAAAAAAGACCAGACAGTGCCGGAGATCCTGCCTGTTCATGACGCGAAGAGCTTCATCACAGCCTATGCCATGCTGAAAGACGGAACGCTGATGATCGGTGAAGGCGCCTGCTACGCGCCGGATGCGACCATCCGCAAAGACCGCTTCAAGAGCCGCTTCCTGACGAACCCGGTCGATGTCCGAAAAGACATTACCAGCTTCGCGGCAGGCGTGCTCGGCGAACTGTATACAACAGCTGCTCTGATCAAAGGCGAAGACAGCTGCTTCTATATCGGCTGTCCGGCCGGCTGGGACAAGACAGCCAGAGAAGAATACCGGATGATCTTTGAGAAAGCAGGCTATCCGCCGGTCAAGATCATTTCCGAATCCAGAGCGGCTCTGGTCAGCGCCTGCCAGTCCAAGCATCTTCAGATCGGCTATGACATCCTCAACAAGCCGGTCCTGGTCGTTGATATCGGTTCTTCCACAACTGACTTTGCCTATATCATGGGCGGCAAGGAAGTGGAACTGAAGACCGGCGGTGAAGTGTTCCTGGGCGGCGGCATCATGGACGAGATCCTGCTGGAAGAAGCATTGAACGATTCCGGCAATGAAAAGAAGATCCGGAAGATCTTTGAAGAAAGCGAACCGTGGCACAGCTACTGCGACTTCGCCGCAAGACGTCTGAAAGAGAAATACTTCTCAGATGAAGACTACTGGAAGACAAGTGAATGCATCCAGACGGTCAATATTCATTACGGACTTTTCCCGGTGAAGCTGACGCTGAAGATGAACGCACAGATCGCTGACAAACTTCTCAACAAAAAGGTTAAGCGTCTCGACAATCGTTCCTTTAAGGAAGTCTTCATCGAAAGCCTGTATCAGGCAAAAGCAGATATTTCCGAACGGGAACCGGAGCTGATCTTCCTGACCGGCGGTGTTTCCAAGCTGCCGGCGATCCGCACCTGGTGCAGAGAGGCATTCCCTGACGCTGTCGTCATCAGCGGCACCGAGCCGGAATTCTCTGTTGCCAACGGTCTTGCCTACTGCGGGAGGATCGATGAAGAACTGCGGGAATTCAAGGCGGAGATCAATCAGCTGATCTCTTCCAGCATCGTGGAAAAGATCGTAGAACGCAGGATCAACGAGCTGTACCGCACCTGTGTGGAAGAAATGGTGGATCCGATCCTTGAGAATGTTGCCTTCCCGATCGTCGAGAGATGGAGAAGGGGAACGATCGAAAAACTTTCCGATATTGACGCTGTCATGCAGGAAGAGATCGATCAGTATCTGCACACCGATGACGCAAGACAGCTGCTTGCCAAACCGGTTTCATCCTGGCTGAAGAATATCGCCTATGAGCTGGAAGACCACACCATGCCGATCTGTATCCGGCATAATGTGCCGTATTCCGCACTCAGTCTGAATACATATCTTTCACTCTCCGATCTGGAAGTGAAGGTCGAAGCAAGAAACCTGTTCGCTGTCAAAGAGATCACCTGGCTGATCGATACGACAGTGTCCATTATCATTGGTCTGCTCTGCGGCGGCAGCGGCATCGCGATGATCGCCAACGGTCTGCCCGGCATCGTGGCAGGCGCAGTGATCTCACTGATGATCCTTGCCCTCGGCAAAGACAAGATGCAGGAAGTACTGCTGAATTCCAGGATTCCCCGTCCGCTGCGCATAGCGATCCCGAAGACATATCTGAAGGCAAGACTGGATGTCATTTCCTCAGAGGTCAAAGACAACCTCCTGAAGATGCTCGAAGAAGAAAAGAACGAAGAGATCACCGAGCGTCTTGTCAAAGAACTGTCTCAGCAGATCGAAACATGTCTGATCAAAATGGCGGAGGTCGTCGAGATCCCGCTCGGATAACAGAAGAAGCACTGCCTTCTTCTTTTTCAAATCAACGGAAGGAGAGATTCCCATGGCACTGAAGAAAACCGCGCATCAGCTGTTCACCGACAGAGAAGAACCCAGACAGGCGTTCTGGAACAAGCTCAGAAAACTGGAAGAAAATCCCGGTTCCTCCCAGGTCATTACCTACTATGGCGAAGGCGGCATCGGCAAATCCTGGCTTCTGCAGGATCTGAAATACAGGATCAGACGGCTGGACAGCCAGTACGATCTTTTCAGTGACGGCTTTGAATTCAGAGGCGAATATCTGACGGCGGAATACAATCTGGAAACATCTACAGACGTCGTTGATATTCTGTGCCGTCTGCGCTACTGCCTGTATGAACTCGATGATACGATCCCGTTCCCGCTGTTTGACTGTGCCGTGAAAAAGTACAAAGAGATCACCGGCATCCAGCTGGCAGAAGCGGAAAAGAAAGAATTCGCGTCCGGTTTATCCAGATATGAAAGTCTGCTGGATACAGCCACGATGTTCATACCGGGGCTTGGTACATTAGCTTCCCTGTACGGCTACGTAAAAAAGGGCGGCAAAGTACTGGCAAACATCCTGGAACATATCGAAGACGCGGAACAGAAGAAACAGTACCGCAGATATTTCGATGCCATCTATGAAAGCGAGACCGCGGATGACATCCGTGCCAACCTGGCAGAGTTCTTTAAAACAGACCTGAACATGAGCGACAGAGATTCCTCGATCGTATTCCTGATCGATACCTTTGAAGTGCTCACCGAGCACAGCAGATTTGAAAGCTATGACTGGCTGACAGAAGAACTGGCAAAGAATACGAGAAACACGCTGTGGGTATTTGCCGGCAGAAACAAGATCTATGACGATGAAGAGGCTGATGAGCATCTGCTCGGTGATCTTTCCAGGCTGGATACGATCACCTATCTGCGTGACAAAGAAGACATTGATGACGATGAAGTCATCGAAAGGATCTATGAGATCACACACGGAACCCCGATCTTCCTGAGTCTTTGTGTGGAAAACTACAACAAAGAGGGAAGACCGAAAGCAGACGCGTTCCAGAACCTCGATAAGAGCGGACTGCTGAAGAGATATCTCAAAGGCCTCAGCGAAAGCGAGAAGCTCGTGATCTGGATGATGTCATCCATCAGTCACTGGACAAAGAAAGACTTTGAAGAAATCTTCAACAAAGTTCACAGCAACAGCTTTTCCCAGTACAGCGCTGCCTATGAGAAAGTCGTCCGGACAACGATGATCGGCAAGGACGATGAAGAACGTTACTTCCTGCACAGAGCTGTCCGCATCGGCATCTATGAAGATCCTGACTATCCTGATGAAGTAAAGCAGAACACACTGAACGCGATCCTTGATCTCTATAACAAACGTGCCAATGCACAAGAGAACATCAACTACTACGGCGAACGTCTGTGCGAACTGATGAACAATCTTGTGGACGCAAAAGAACGTCTGCATGATTCGCAGGCTAATACAGTCAAAAACATCGTGACCAGTCTGTCTGACAGTTACTACAGCGGCGGTACGGAACGGATCAAAGATCTCGCGGTCTGTTTTGATCAGTTTGATCATAAAAAGGTGGATGACTTCTGGTATTCTGGTGCCGGCAAAGGACATTTCCTGTTTGCGTTAGGATATATACACAGATATCTGGCTGACTACGCAAAACAGCTTGAATATTACCGGAGAGCATTGAATCTTTATCAGAAAGCATATGGCGAAAATGACGGCAGAACTCTGACATGCATGAACAATACTGCACTTGCCCTTGAAGAAAATGGCAGGGCAAAAGAAGCTTTCGAAATGAAAAAGAAGGTCTTTGAAAAAGACCTGGAAGTACTTGGCCTGGAAGACAGAAGGACTCTGGTTGCGGCAAATAATCTTGCCATGGCATATAAAGCACAAGGAAAATATCAGGAAGCCTGCGCACTTTTTGAAGAAGTGTATCAGAAACGTCTGGAAAAGAGCGGGGAAAAAGATCCGGATACGCTGCTTTCTGCCGGAAATCTTGGCTCTTTATATCTGAGTATGGGAAGACTGAAAGAGGCGCAGCAGCAGCTTGAAAAAACATATGATCTGTACAAGGAAGTAAAGGGAGAAACTGATCCGGATACATTAAATGCGCTTAGTAGTCTTGCGGCACTGTATAGTGAGCAGGGAAAGTATCAGAAAGTCAGAGGATTGTATGATCAGGTATATGAAAAGACCAAAGAACTGTTTGGTGAAGATCATCCCAAAACAATCAGCAGTCTTCTGGATACGGCATTTGCACTGAAAAAGCTTGGAATGTATGAACAGGCTGCAGAAAGAGAAGAAACCGTTCTGGAAAAACGCATCAGAATTCTGGGAGAAGATCATCCGGCAACAGTGACAGCGATGAATAATCTCGCAATAACATATTCCACACTGGGCAAAAACGAGGAAGCGCTGAAAATACAGGAGAAGGTTGTTGAAAAACGGATCCGCACATACGGAGAAGATCATCCGGTCGTTCTTACAGCTGAAAATAATCTCGCGACATATCTGTCGGATTCAGGAAGATATCAGGAAGCGCTGGCTATTCACCAGAAAACATATGAAAAACGGAAAAAAACTCTTGGCGAAAATAATCCGGATACTCTTAAGTCCTTAAACAATCTCGCGCATGTATATCGACGGCTTCAGGAGTATAAAACAGCTCTTGCGTATGATGTGGAAAATCTTCAGAAAAGAACTGAACTATATGGCAGAAACCACCCTGATGTTCTGATTTCAATGGGGAATCTGGCAAGTGATTACGCAAACCTGGGAAATTATCAGAAAGCAATTGAAAAGGACCGGGAGGTTTATCTGATCAGAAAAGAAGTACTTGGTGAAACTCATCCGGATACATTAACATCTCTTGGAAATCTGGGCGTTCGCCTGAAGGACAGCGGTCAATATGAGGAAGCAGAAACAGTACTGAAACAATTCTGCGAACAGCGAAACACAGTTTTTGGAGAATTAAATCCTTCAGCGATAAATGCTTTGAGTTTTCTTGCGGATCTTTATAGAAAAGCAAAACAGTTTGAAGAGGGAGAAAAGGTTTATAGCAAATGCTATGAGCAGCGCTGTGAAGTGCTTGGAGATATGCATCCGGATACATTGAGCGTGCTGAATGATTATGGAATGCTCTATTATGACTGGAAGAAATATGATAAAGCAGAGGCAGTTTTCAGAGAGTGCGTTGAAAAAAGAACACGTATTCACGGAGAGGATGATGAACGTACTCTGACTCCTTACGGTAATATTGCGGCATGTTATGGAAAAACCGGAAGATGGGAAGAAGAACTGCAGATCAGAATAGACATATATGAGAAGGCGCTTGCAAAATATGGAGAAAACAGCAGAGTTACCTTATCTAAACTGAATCTGTATGGCATGGCATATTACTTCCAGAAAATGTACAGTGAAGCACTTCCAATCCTGAAAGAATGTTATGAAAAGAGATTAGCTGCATTCGGAGAGAATGACAAAGATACCAAGTTGTCACTGGACAATCTTGTGTACTGTTATGAGAAATTGAAACAATATGGTCTTGCTTTGCCACTGCGTAAGAAACAATGGGAACAGAACATCACTGATCTTGGTGAAAATCATCGCGATACGCTGATTTCTATGAATAATTATGGCATGGCGTATTATTTCCAGAAAATGTACAGTGAAGCACTTCCGATTCTCAAGGAATGCTACGAAAAGCGATTAGCTGAATTTGGAGAGAACGACAAGGATACCAAACTGTCACTGGATAATCTTGCGTACTGTTATGAGAAATTGAAACTATATGATCTTGCTTTGCCACTGCGTAAGAAACAATGGGAACAGAACATTACTGATCTTGATGAAAATCATCGCGATACACTGACCTCTATGAATCGTTATGGTATGGCATACTACAATCAGAATCTGTATGCAGAAGCACTTCCGATCCTGAAAGAATGCTATGAAAAACGTCTGGCAGCATTTGGAGAAACAGATAAAGATACAAAACAGTCTCTGGATAATCTTGCGGCATGCATGAACGCGCTGAAGAGATATGAAGAAGCTGCAGAATTGTATGAGGATCTTGTCAGAATCACCGGTTTGATGAAAGGGGAAGATGCACAGGAAACACTGGCAGAAAAAAGAATGCTTGCACTGACACTCCGCCGCACAGACAGAAAAGATGATGCTCTGAAGCTGATCAAAGAGACATTTGAAAAAAGTGCTGCTCTTTATGGAGAGGAAAACAAGATTTCAGTGGTTTTGCTTGGCGGGTATGCTTTGATCCAGATTGATTTAGGAAATTACGCAGAAGCGAAAGAGCTGAATGACAGATTCTGTCAGCTTGTGGAAAAGACATACGGAAAGAATCAATATCAGTATGCCCGCGCGCTTGCGAATGATGCGAAGATCTTACTGCATGATGGGAAGGCAGCAGAAGCGGCGGAAAAAGCACAACAGGCTTATGACATCGCTGTAAAAGCATATGGTGAGAAATCACAGCAGGCAGCTGCAATGCTTAAAGTCCTGGAAGAGTGTAAGATACAATTGAACTGAATCATAAGAAAAGGCGGCTGGTGAGCCGCCTGTTTTATCAGAGTTCTTCTCCGTTTGTTCTGATCACGTTCTGGTACCAGAAGAAACTGTCTTTTGGAATACGCTTCAGATCCTTGAGATCCATGTCTTCTCTGTTGATGTAGACAAATCCATATCTCTTGCGGAAGCCCTGGTGGGAGGAAAGAAGGTCGCAGTATGACCATGGTGAATAACCGATCAGGTCAACGCCGTCTTCGATAGCCAGTGCGCAGGCTTTGACGTGTGAACGCAGATAGTCGATGCGGTAGTCATCGTGGATCTTTCCGTCTTCTGTCAGGGTGTCTGCCATGCCAAGGCCGTTCTCTGTGATGATCATCGGCAGATGGTATCTTGCCCAGTAGTCGTTGAGCACAATGCGCAGTCCCATCGGATCGATCTGAGCGCCGTATTCACTGGCTTCCAGGTTGGTATTCTTTTCATCACGGCAGTATCCGTACTGGTCGAAGTCAACTTCGTTGCCGCGGTATACGCGCATGCCGATGGGGTGTTCGTCATCTGCCGGAAGATAAGAAGCACAAAGTGTTCTGTAATAGTTGAAGGCAATGTAATCCGGTTTTCCGTATTTCAGGATCTCTTTGTCTTCTTCTTTCATGACAGGAACGATGTTTCTTTCTTTCAGATAGCGCATGTACAGTCCGGAGTATTCTCCGTAATAATGCATATCCAGGCAGTAGACGGTCTTCATGTAATCGTTCATCTTCGCAGCCCAGACATCTTCCGGCTTATTGGTCAGCGGATAGGTACAGGTCGAGGAAACAGCAGGACCGATCTTTCCGTCTTTGACGATCTCATGACATGCCTTGGATGCGAGAGCATGTGCCAGGAACATGTGATAATCCATCTGGGCACGGATCTTGTCAGCTTTCCAGGGATCCGGTTCTTCGATGTTCATGCGTTCATCCACGCGGATCATCAGGTTCTGTTCATTGGTCACCTGCCAGTATTTGACTTTATCGCCATATGCTTCAAAGCAGATCTTTGCGTAACGCTCGAACGCGTAGACGCATCTTCTGTCTTCCCATCCGTTGTATTTCTTTACAAGAGCGTAGGGGAGATCGAAATGATACAGTGTCACAAACGGCTGAATGCCTGCTTCACAGAGCGCGTCGATCACTTCATGATAGAAATCGATGCCTTTCTGGTTGATCTCTCCGTCACCGTCCGGAATGATCCTTGCCCAGCTGAGGGAGAAGCGGTAGATCTTCATGCCCAGTTCCTTCATCAGAGCAATATCTTCTTTCCAGTGATGGTAAAAGTCACTGGCAACCTTAGAGTCAGCCTGTTTGTCAGAGCGTTTGAAAGAATTATAGTCGGCTACGGTCATGCCTTTTCCGTCTTCGTCCCAGCCGCCTTCGATCTGAAAAGCAGAGGAAGAAGAACCCCATAAAAAGTTCTTGGGAAATGATGTCATAATTGAGAGTCTCCTTTGTTGAAATTGTAGCATATCTCATTCATCAATGATGTATAATTCCCGTATGACAAAAGAAACACTGTATCTGATCCTCGGATATATTGCATGCATGAATCTGTTCGCGTTTGTGCTGTTTGGGATCGACAAACGCAGGGCAGCGAAGAAAGCCTGGCGGATCCCGGAGAAGGCACTGCTGATGAGCGCGTTTCTTTCCGGTGCTTTCGGCGCGTATGCCGGCATGAAAGTGTTCCGGCACAAGACCAGGCACCGCCTGTTTACTGTGCTGGTTCCGCTGGCGATGATCCTCTGGCTGGCTCTGACCGGCTGGCTGCTGTATTCGTATTTCTTCTGATCAGCACTGAAAAGAGCGCTTTCCGCGCTCTTGGTTTCATTCGTCCGGCTGCTGGCCGTCATGCGCTTTCCATGCGCATTCGGTAAGTTTCATGTCAGTAAAGACAGCTTTGAAGCTGGAATCTTCCGGGCTGCAGGCATAGATGCCGAAGCGGATCTTTCCGGCGCCTTCCCACATGTGACAGACTCGCATCTGGGAGAAGTTCTCACCGTCCTGGGAACATTCGATGCAGTAGTCATCTTCGCGTCTGCTGAAGCGGTACCACATGACCTTCACGTCAGCGGGGATCGCGGTGGTTGCCCAGTCAGAATAGCCATGATTTGTAACGACGGAGCCGAGATGCTGGAAGGCTTCGTTTTCATATTCAACAGAACCTTTCAGCCAGTTGTCGGAATCGAGATACATGACGATGCCGCACTGATCAAAGCGGTGACGGCTTTCCGTAAAGTCTGTTTTAACGATGAATGAGAAGAATTTGTCTTCTGTTTCGATCTGCAGGGCAGGGGCATTGTCATTGCGGAAATGATAGTACGTGCGCTGCCAGAGGTCTGTGTGGGGAGCGGTCGTGATCTCGATCCGGTCTTCCGTGATCGAAAAGTCTGCGGGTTCTCTGGTCCATTTTGCTTTGGTGAACATAAAAATCTCCTTTGTGTGTATCTGATGGTTTTGCAGAATACCTGTTACTCTCATTCTATCGTGGATGCCGGATGATTGCATCAGAAAAGGAGGAAACGAATTTCCTCCCTGCTGGCTCAAAGATATTTGCAGTCTTTGATTTTGCGCTTGATACCGTTCAGAACGACGAAGCCTTCTTCAGGATCTTCATGAACGATGTAGCGTTTCTGTGCTTCGGTACCGCCGTGATCATGACCGTATTTCGTTTCGCAGGTCAGGTCCTGACTGCGCGGCACCGCGTGTCCGTCATCGGAGACTGGCCGGCGGGTTCTTCTGCCTGCCCGTTTTCCTGCGGAGACCACCGCGTTGACAATATTGATGACGGCTACCAGGATCAGAAATCCCCAGACTAAGGGAATCAGCCAGAACATTACTCAGACTTCAGACTTTCTGCGATGCCCTGGGCAAGACCTGCAAGACCCTGGATCTCGGACGGGATGATGATCTTTGTGGCTTTGCCGTCAGCAGCTGCCTGGAAGGCTTCCAGTGACTTCAGACGGATGACAGCTTCATCAGCGCCGGCGTCCTTGATCGCCTTAAGACCTTCAGCGGTTGCGTGGTGGACAGCGCGGATCGCTTCAGCGCGGCCTTCAGCTTCCTTGATTTCCTTTTCCTTGGAAGCTTCAGCAGCGAGGATCGTTGCCTGCTTTTTCGCTTCAGCTTCAAGCACTGCGGATTCTTTGCGTCCTTCTGCGGTCAGGATCATGGACTGTTTTTCACCTTCCGCTGTCAGGATGGCGGCACGCTTTTCACGTTCTGCCTTCATCTGTTTTTCCATGGCTTCACGGATCGCTGCCGGCGGCTGAATGTTCTTCAGCTCAACACGGGTGACCTTGATTCCCCACGGATCAGTTGCGAGGTCGATCGTCTGCAGCATCTGGGAGTTGATCGCTTCACGGCTTGTCAGCGTTGCGTCGAGCTCCATGTCACCGATGATGTTACGCAGTGTGGTAGCGGTCAGGTTTTCCATTGCCATGATCGGGTTTTCCACGCCGTATGCATAATCATGCGGGTTCATGACCTTGAAGTAGACGACGGAGTCGATCTGCATCGTAACGTTATCTTTTGTGATAACGGGCTGCGGTGCGAAGTCTGCGACCTGTTCCTTCAGAAGAACTTTTCTTGAGATCCTGTCAAGAAGCGGGATCTTGAAGTGAATGCCGGCGTCCCATGTTGTATGGTAGCGGCCGAGATGTTCAATAACATATGCGCTTTCCTGCGGGACGATATGCAGGCAGGAGAAGATCAGTGCCAGGACAATGACCAGGACAATGACCCAGATAATAATCGATACAAAGTGCGGCATATATTTACCTCCTTGCCAGTATTATAGCACTTGTGAAATTAAGAACAAAATATGAACTGATTAATTCTTTCTTAATCAGCGATCGCGGCTGCGACAAGAATGGAATTGTACTTGTCTTCGCCTGAGCTTGCCCGTGAGATCATGGAGATCGGAACTGTGGCACCGACGATCGTTCCTCCCATGGTCATGCCGGCAAAATAGGACAGGGCTTTAAAGAGCACGTTTCCGGTCGTGATCTCAGGAACGAGAAGGACATCGGCGTCGCCGGCAACCGGGCTGTGATAGTCTTTGATCGCAACACTTTCACTGGAAATGGAAAGATCGAAGGAAATCGGACCTTCAATGACGCAGCCGGTGATCTCACCGTTCAGATTCATCTGCTTCAGCGCGTCGGCATCCACTGTCTCCGGCATTTTCGGATTCACTCGTTCCACCGAAGCGATCGCGGCGACCTTCGGACAGTCGTAGCCGAGCTTGTGGCAGACATCCACAGCGTTGTGCACAAGATCGATCTTTGTTTTCAGATCGGGGTAGGGGACCATGCCGGCATCGGTCAGGAAGAGCATCTTGTGATACGCGGGCACTTTCATCAGCAGCACGTGTGACAGCTGTCTGCCGGTGCGCAGTCCCCATTCTTTATTCAGGACTGCTCTGAGGAATGTCTGTGTATAGATCTTGCCTTTCAGCAGGGCGTCCAGCTTTCCGTCGTGGGCGTCACGGATCACCCGCTCTGCCAGTTCTTCATCATTGCGGCAGTCAACGATCGCAGGAAGGGGAAGGCCGGTATTCAGCTGTTCCCATTTCTGTTCTGTTTCTTCTTTGATCCCATAGAGGACAGGGATGACAATACCGTCTTTCATGGCGGCAGCAGCAGCTTCCAGCGCGTGGGTTTCATGCGAGCCGATGACGCCGAGACGTGTTTTCTTTTCTTTAGCAAGTACGATGCGGCGGATTTCTTCAAAATCTCTGATCATAGAAAAACCTCCCTATAATTTACCAGTATACCTCCAGACCATTGTGATTGGGAATGTATGATTTTTGAGGTTTATCATGTAAAATAAAACTACAGAAAATGGAGAAATAATCATATGAGTGAGACAGTTCTTGAAACAAAGCATTTGAAGAAAGTTTACAACTACAACACCCCGAATGCATTCGAAGCTCTCCACGACATCAATTTCCAGGTCTTTGAGGGAGATTTTGTAGCGATCATGGGACCTTCCGGTTCCGGAAAATCAACATTTATCAATAATATTTCCACGATCGACCTGCCGACGAGCGGCAAGGTGTACATTAATGGCAAGGAAGTGCGCCGCATGACATCCAACGAGATCGGTCATTTCCGCTACGAGAACCTCGGTTTTATCTTCCAGGATTTCAACCTGCTCGACACTCATACAATGTATGAAAACATCGCGATGCCGCTTTCGCTTGCCCATGTCAGCAAGGACGAGATCGAAAAGAGAGTCAATGAACTCGCGGAGCAGATGAATATCACGCATCTGCTGCACAAGTATCCGAATGAGTGCTCGGGCGGACAGAGACAGAGAGCTGCGATCTGCCGCGCTCTGATCAACCATCCGCGCATCATCGTTGCCGATGAGCCGACCGGAAACCTTGACAGCGCCAACTCCGCTGAACTGATGAAGATCCTTGAAAAGCTCAACAGCGAAGAGGGCGTGACCATTGTCATGGTCACCCACGACCCGCTGATCACTTCCTATTCTTCCCGTCTGATCTATATCAAGGACGGTGAGATCCAGACAGTTCTCGACAGAGAAGGACTGAGCCAGGACGATTATTTCCAGAAGATCGTTGAGATCAACTCCGCGGAATCCAGGGAGCTGATCCAGCAATGATCATCCGTGATGCTCTTCGTTCTCTGAAAGATGACTTTTTAAGATCATTCTTCTATTTCCTGACGCTGCTTGTGACCGTCATGTTCATCTATCTGTTCTTCAACATCATGATGAGCGATCCGGTCGGAGCCAAGCTTCTGGACGGCAGCAACGATCTGCTTGCGACAGCCGTAACCGTGGCGGTTGTTGTGATCTGTCTGGTAGCCATATTGTTCGCGAACGATTTCTTCGCCAAGCGAAAGGCGAAGGAACTGGCCGTGCGTCTGATCTGCGGCGCCACCGCGTTCCAGCTGGCTTCCTATCTGCTGATCCAGACCATCCTTCTTCTTGTCATTGCGATCCCGCTGGGCATTCTGATCGCGAATCTGATCATTCCGCTTCTCAATACGATCCTCAGCGCTTACCTGCAGAGTGAATTCCTGATCACGCTCCATCCGTTCGCGAATACGATGGCAGCTGTGATCATGGGTCTTGTGATCTTCTGGATCCTGATGCTGAACCTGAGCTTCGCGCTGCGCAACGGTGCGGCGATGATGTTCAGTGAAAACATCATGACCAAAGCAGGCGATCACCCGATCTTCTATTTCTCTCAGATCCCGATCTGGATCAAAGCGACGCTGTTTACACTGCTGTTCTTTGTGCCGATCATCTTCTTCTATTTCAACAGTGAAATGATCTTCCTGCTTACCGCTGCCAGCCTTGTCGGCTTCAGCGTCTGGCTGGAGGAAGTCCTGATCCCCTGGATCACCAGACGGATCAGAAACAAGCCGGAGAATCATCTGGATGTTGTCTGGCTCGGCTTCCTGCGGACAGACATCATGATCATGAAGCAGAACATCACGCTGCTGATCGTCGCGGTCACGCTCCTGGCGTGGGCGCTGATCACCAAGCACGGCAAGCCTGTTGAAATGATGCTGTATATCCTGTCCTATGTCGTCATGGGCATCCTGCTGACCATGGCGATCCTGTTCAAATATTCCACTGAGCTGACAGTGCGTTCGCGTTTCTTCAACACACTGTATCAGATCGGCTATCTGGAGCCTGATCTGAAGAAGATCATGCGCAGGCAGATCTTCGTGTTCTACGGGATCATTCTGGCGGCGATGCTGCTGTATCTGGTGAACATCTTCATTTCCCAGATGCTTGCCGGCAACCTGGAGCTGCATTTCCTGCTGATCCTGCTGGCTTTCGCGGTAGTACCGCCCATCGCCGCCTGCTTCATCAACCTGGTCACATATACCAGCAGCCTGAAACTGAAAAAGGAGCGCTGATCTATGATTTTCAAAGATGCCCTGCGGTCACTGAAAAACAACTTTGGCAAAGCACTGTTTTACTGGCTGACTTTTGTTTTAACGTCCATGTTTATTTTCCTGTTTTTCAACATCTCCATGAGTGAGACCGTTGGGGTGAATTTCTTTGAAGACAAGAATGACCTGGCACTGACTGTTACGATCTTTGTCATTGCGATCTGTCTGATCATTATCTTTTTCGCGAATGACTTCTTTGTCAAAAACAAATCCAGAGATCTCGCGATCCGGCTGATCTGCGGAGCGACATACATGCAGCTGGCATCCTATCTGCTGAGTCAGACGTTCCTGCTGCTGTTCCTGGCAATCCCGGCCGGCGTGCTGATCGCGCTGATCCTGATCCCGTTTCTCAATGCGGTCATATCGGCAATGATGCAGACAGAGTTCATCATCACCCTGCACTTTGACGCGATCATCACAACGACGATCGTGCTGGTCTCGGTGGTATTCTGGACAACCTATCTCAATCTTGCGTTTGCCTACCGCAATACAGCAGTGAATCTGCTCAATGAACGGAAGATGACAAATCCCCTGGCCGGCATTGATCTCGGCTGGGAGAAACGTCAGACATCGGTAAAGGTGAAGAACATCTTCGGTCTGATCCTGTACCTGATGCCGCTGATCCTGTTCCATCTGAACACGGACGCGGCGCTGCTGTTCGCGATCCTGGGCATGGTCGGATTCAATCTGATCCTGAACAGTCTGTTCATTCCATTGCTTGATAAGGTGATCCATGAAAAGAAGATGAGCGATCCGAAAGCGGTTGCCCGCATCGGCTTCATCCGCACCGATCTGCAGATCCTGAAAAACAACGTGATCCTGTTCCTGGTCAGCGCGATCCTGCTGATCTCGATGTTCATCTCCGGCGCGGAAAAGCCGACGGAAGTCATGCTGTCGCTGCTGTCCTACGTTGTCATGAACATCCTGCTGTCGCTGGCGATCATGTTCCGCTATCAGACTGAACTGACGATGCGGAGAAAATACTTCATGACGCTGGAACAGCTCGGTTATCTCGAACCGGATCTGAAGGAAGTCATCATGCGGGAAGTAACATTCGTATATGCGTTTATTATCCTGTCTTCTTTCCCGTATCTCATCAGCATGTTCCTGGCTCTGATCTTCAAGGGTCTGATGACATGGCATCTGGCGCTGCTGCTCCTGCTGTTCATGATCATCCCGCTGGCGGTCTGCTACGGCATTACGCTGTATTATTACTTCACGATCGTATTTCCCAAACAGAAGGAAATACGCAAAGCTGCGAACTGAGGAGCCATAACGGTTCCTTTTTTTAAGTCAAGAGGTGACTAATTTGCCGTGCTGGTATAAGATACTTAGGTTGAAAGGAGCTATCATCATGAACAGTGAAATTATCAGCCGCATTGCGGCAGAGAAAAAGATCACGCTCGCCCAGGTGCAGAATACGCTGTCGCTGCTGGAAGAAGGCAATACTGTTCCGTTTATTGCCCGTTACCGTAAAGAAGCAACGCAGGGACTGGATGAAGAGCAGATCATTTATATTCAGAAACAATATGATTACCAGCAGAAGCTGGCAGAGCGGAAAGAGGATGTTCTCCGCCTGATCGAAGAGCAGGGCAAACTGACAGATGAGATCAGAAAGAGCGTTGCCGAGTGCACAAAGCTCTCGCAGGTCGAAGATATCTACCGCCCGTATGCCCAGAAGAAAAAGACAAGAGCAGCCGCAGCGATCAATGCCGGACTGCAGCCGTTCGCTGACTGGATGCTTTCTCTTCCGAAAGAAGGAAATGTCGAGGAAGAAGCACAGAAGTATCTCAATGAGACCATCACTGATACTGCCGCAGCGATCCAGGGTGCGAAGGATATCATCGCTGAAGTCGTCTCCGATGATCCGAAACAGAGATGGGCATTCAAGGACACGATCCTGAAAACAGGCGTGCTTGTCACCAAGCTCAAGAAGGACGCCAAGGATGAAAACCGCGTCTATGAGATGTACTACGACAGAAGCGAAAAGGTCTCCCAGCTGGCCGATCACAGGATCATGGCGATCGACCGGGCAGAGAAGGAAAAGATCATCACCGTTTCCTTTACATATGATGACGCGCACCTGAAGGAGCTGGCATACAATGCCATCGCCAAGGGACAGAAAAGCATCACGGATGAACTGCTGAAGCAGGCCGCGGAAGACGGCTGCGACAGACTGCTGTTCCCGTCCATCGAGCGTGAGATCCGCAGTGAGCTCAGCGAGCGCGCTCAGACCAAATCGATCGAGATCTTCTCGACTAATCTGGAGAAGCTGCTTCTGCAGCCGCCGTTAAAGGGACGCATCGTGCTCGGTTTCGACCCGGGTTACCGCAACGGCTGCAAGCTTGCCGTCATCGATGAGACCGGCAAGATGCTGACAGTTGAAAAGATCTATCCGTTCATGGGCAAGGGCAACCAGGCGGAAGCCAAGAAGAAGCTCGTTGAACTGATCAGAAAATACAAGGTTCAGATCATTGCCATCGGCAACGGAACAGCTTCCCGTGAAAGCGAAAAGCTGTGCGCGGAAGTCATCGGCGAAAATGATCTGGACGTCAGCTACGCGATCGTCTCCGAAGCAGGCGCGTCTGTCTGGAGCGCGCAGGAAGCTGCCAGAGCGGAATTTCCGGATATGGCAGTTGAAGAAAGAAGCGCTGTCTCGATCGGCAGACGTCTGCTTGACCCGCTGGCGGAACTGATCAAGATCGATCCAAAGTCGATCGGTGTCGGCCAGTACCAGCATGACCTGCCGCAGAAAGCGCTGAGTGAAAGACTCGATGAAGCGATCATGAAGTGCGTCAACCGCACCGGTGCGGACCTCAATACAGCATCCCAGGAACTGCTGACGCATATTTCCGGTCTCAACAGCGGCATCGCGAAAGAGATCGTCAATTACCGTAACGAAAACGGCAGATTCACGAACCGTGAACAGCTGCTCAAGGTCAAGAAGCTCGGCCCCAAGGCATATACGCAGTGCGCGGGCTTCCTGCGCATCACGGACGGCGAAGAGCCGCTGGATCAGACATCCATCCATCCGGAAAGCTACGCTGCCGCAAGATCTCTGATGAATGCCTGCGGCATCACGAAGCTTGGCGAAGCTGAAGCTGTCTTCCCGGAAGAAAAGATCAAAGATCTCGGCATCGATTCCTATACACTGAAGGATATCGAAGACGCGATCCGTCAGCCGCTGCGCGACTACCGTGACCAGTTTGAAGGCGCACTGCTGAGAAGCGATGTCCTTGAGATCAAGGATCTCCATATCGGCGACAAGCTTTCCGGCACAGTCCGCAACGTTGTCGACTTCGGCGCGTTCGTTGACATCGGTCTCCACGAAGATGGTCTGGTGCATACATCCAGAATGTCCATGCGCAGAAATGTCGTTCCGACAGACGTAGTCTCCGTCGGCGATATCGTTGACGTCTGGGTCTATGAGATCGATGAGGCAAGAGGCAGAGTTGCTCTGTCGCTGCTGCCGATCGAGAAGCTCCAGGAAAGAGACGCCGCGTACAAGAACCGCAAGAAGAAGGGTCCTCAGAAGAACAATCAGAAGACAAACAGAAAACCGGAAAAGAAGGAAGTGACCATGGATGATGCCATGGCGCGTCTGATGCAGAGATTCGGAAAGAACTGAGACCTCTGAGACATTCAAAAAGAAGTCTGCTGCTGAACTGCAGAGATTTCTTTTTTTGTTCTGATGACCCAAACGTGTTCTTTTCGGAACGGTCTGTAAGGCAGATGATCAGATCTCTGCATCATTCAGCGTGGACATCGGATAGTCCATTTCATAGTTGATGCACAGGGTGATAAAACGTCTGGCTGCTTCACTCAGATGGCGCTTTTTCTGATAAATGACATGAAAGTTTCTTCTGAGATCCAGGCCTTCCGGTATCAGTTCAATCAGCTGTCCTTTTCTGATGTGCTGAGCTGCCATACGGTACGGAAGAACAGATACGCCGATCCCTTTTCTTACAGCATTGATCAATGCTGTGGTGCTGTATGCTTCCCAGACCGGTTCGATCGAGAAGCCGGTCTTTTCCATTGCATGATCAAAGACTTCACGGGTACCGCTTCCTTTCTCTCTGAGCAGAAAATGCATCGTCCGGAGCTGTTCGATCGGGATCGTCCGGTTTTCGATATATTTCTCGGAAGGCCGTGCCACCATGGCAAGCCGGTCGCGCATGTACGTATGCACTTCCAGCCGGGTTTCATGAACAGTGCCTTCAACCAGCGCGAAATCGAGTTCATCGTTCAGTATTTTTTCTTCCAGAAGTTCACCTGGTGCGATCAGCGCGCGCACCGGTGTTTTCGGATATCTGGCACTGTATGCACTGACATAATCCGGGAGAAACAGTGATCCGATCGTTATACTTGCGCCGACACGGATCGGACCTTCAGTATCCCATTTCATCATGTGTTCTTCCATATCATCAAACAGACTGGCGATATTTCTGGAATATTCCAGGAAACGCTGTCCTGCTTCCGCAAGGACCAGCCGTCTGCCGCTTCGTTCAAACAGTACCGTGCCGTAATACTCTTCCAGTTCCTTCAATGCCAGAGAAACTGCCGGCTGGCTCATATGCAGGGACTCCGCAGCCCGTGTGACATTGCAGTCCTGTGCGCAGACAGCCAGAAAGATCTTGATGTGCCGTATCGTCATGATCACACCTCCTTATATCATTTTACTTATAAATCATATTTAATAATATTATTTTTATTATTAATTTGTTTCCTCTACTATGAATGGGCACAAGGAGGAACACGTATGGAAAATACAGCAGATACCTGCATGCCAGTAAAATCTGCCAATACATATCTGACTTTATTTCTCTCCACATTCAAGATCAGCGCCTGTACCTTCGGCGGCGGATTTGTGATCATTCCGCTTCTGCGGAAAAAGTTCGTGGAAGAACTGAAGTGGATCGAAGAAGGAGAGATCATTGATCTGACGGCGATTGCGCAGTCATCACCGGGCGCTATTGCAGTGAATGCGTCGATCCTGATCGGATATCATGTGGCTGGTGTTCCGGGAGCGCTGATCAGCATTCTTGGAACCGTTCTGCCCCCGCTGGTGATCATCTCAGTGATCTCGGCATTCTATCAGGCATTTCGCGATAATCTGTATGTCAGTATGGTCATGACCGGAATGCTTGCGGCAGTTGCGGCAGTGATCACAGATGTTGTGATCACGATGTCACATGATATGTTCCGAAGAAAAGATCTTGTTTCCGTCGTGATGTTCATTGCGGCATTCATCGCGGTGCGGTATCTGAAAGTAAATATTATATTCATTATTCTTCTGTCAGCTGCGATCGGTGCAGTACGGACACTGACACGGAAAAAAGCAGAAAAGGAGCGTGGTTTCTGATGGTACTGCTTCAGCTGTTTCTGAGTTTCATGAAGATCGGTCTGTTCAGCATCGGCGGTGGATATGCGGCAATGCCTCTGATCCAGAACGAAGCGGTCGAGATCCACGGCTGGCTGAATATGACACAGTTTGCCGATATCATGACAATTGCCGAGATGACACCCGGTCCGATCGCGATCAACAGCGCAACTTTCGTCGGCATCCAGGCAGCCGGGATTCCCGGTGCTCTCGCCGCAACGGCAGGATGTGTTCTTCCGTCCTGCATCATTGTCCTGACCCTTGCGTATCTGTACTACCGGTTCCGCGGTCTCTCTGTGATCCAGGGGGTCCTGGGCGGACTTCGTCCGGCAGTGATCGCCATGATCGCTTCGGCAGGTCTGTCACTGATCATTCTCAGCCTTTTCGGTGAAAAGACACTTCCTGCAGATCTGACAGGGATACAGATCATTCCCGCTGTGATCTTTCTGGCTTGCTTTGCGGTACTGCGGGTGTGGAAGCCGGATCCGATCAAAGTCATGGCTTCGGCAGGGATCAGTGCTGTGATCATTCTGAGTATTATTTGATAGAAAGGCAGTTATGAAATACAGATTAATGGGCGGTATCCTTTATTCAGAAGGAAACAAGGTGCCCGTAGCATCACTGAAGTATGATATGTTCTCCAATGAGAAACGGATCTATGACAGGGACGGAAAGCTTGCGTTTACGACAGAGATCGTCAACGTCGGCAGCAGCAATGTCAAAGAAAAGAAATATGTTCTGATGAATTCTGCCGGTGTTCCTGTCGGCACAGCGTATCCCGGATATGCTGAAGGGGAAGATCCTGATAATGCCGGATGGCCTGTCGCCTGGCTGCCGGTGACGGATCACGCGAAGTTCCAGTACAAAGGGGAAGACTTTACTCTGATCAGGCAGAATTCACAGTACTATGTACTGAACGACGAGACACAGAAGCCGGCTGTCAGCGTTGTCCACCGCGGGATCACCGGGGGATGGAACCTGGAAGCTTCCCGAAAATTCTCTCCGGAGATCCTGCTGGCAGTCTTTGTGTTCTGCCGGAATATCGAAAGTGAGAATGATTTGATCATTGTATGAACTGCTGTCCTGCAGTTTCTCGCAAAAAAATACTGCTGATCTCCGTATTGACGGAAGACAGCAGTTCTTTTTTTTCAGCTGAATGTGACAAATTCTTCTTTTGGCTGATGATATCTGGCAATTCTGTCAGCGTACAGGATCAGCGTCTTGGCGCCGTTTTCAATCGGGACCGTCTTCAGTTTTCCCTGTACCTCGACCCAGTCGCCAATCTTCATTTCCCAGATCCTGACACCGGTCACGGTAATGCCGCACAGGCTTGTGTCTGCCGCGCAGCAGACCATTGCCCGTCTGCCCATGACAAACGTCTGTTTGTATCCGGGGATGTTTTCCGCGTAATATCCGCGCAGGATGATCTCTTTGCCTTCGTACTTGTCCGGATCTTCGATCGCGTCCATGTACCACAGACCGTAGTCATCATCCTTGATATCGATGACTTTCGCGTTGATGTCGAAGGGGAGAAGGCCGCCTTTGAGCTGGGCTGGTTCTCCGAAGTTTCCTTCGTAATAGATCTGAGCACGGCTGTTGATCGCTTTGATGTTGCCTCTGAGCATGGAACCGGAAATGGTTTCATTGCAGCGGTTGACGATGATCGTATCACTCCATCTGAGCTGTTCGAACAACATGGAACGCATCGCATTGACATACAGTTCAAACGTCGTTGCGTCGACCGTTGTCAGGATCTGCACAAGCGGCCAGTATTCCGGCATTCCATTTAACAGTGTTTCGGAAACGACTTCAGTGCCGTTGTATTCAATGAATACCTGGGAAGGGTGATAGATCGTATCCAGTTCTTTCATCTTTTCAGTTGTCAGCTGTGTGGAAGCATCCAGGAATTCAATGAACGTATTGTGCGCGTCCAGGAATTCTTCATCATAGCTGACTTCACCCTGTTCCAGACAGATGATCAGCGTTCTGTCAGTGCCTTCCATGAAGGAAGGATCGTTCAGAGTGTCTTTGATCAGTGTCGTTTTTCCGCTGTCCAGAAAGCCGGTAAACAGATACACCGGTGCCGGCATTTATCTCACCCGGAACAGCGTCTTGATCTGTTCAACATCCACTTTCTCGCCGATGACTGTGATCAGTCCTGTATAGGCAGGAGAACCGCCGCGGATCTCGATATCGCCCGGCACGTAGTCAAAGAACAGCCAGCTGCCGTCTTCCGTCGGAACGATGCCCTTGGCACGGACAATGTTTTCACCCAGTCCGTTCAGAGCAGTGCGGATCTCATCCTCGGAATATTTGTTGATGGTCTCAATACCGATGGAATCAAATACTTCATCCGCGTCATGTTCACCATGGTGGTGATGATGGTGGTGATGGTGGTGCTTGTCCTTTGTGCCGATATAGACCTTGTCATGATCGTCATCAACATCGTCGTCATCGTGATCATGGTGATGATGTTCGTGTTCATCTTCATCATCGTCGTCATGATCGTGATGATGGTGTTCATGCTCATCTTCATCATCGTCGTCATCGTGATGATGGTGTTCATGTTCATCTTCATCATCGTCGTCATGATGGTGATGATGTTCATGTTCGTCTTCGTCCTCGTCGTCATCTTCCAGTTCGCCCAGATCTTCCGGGAATCCGCTGGAGGAACCTTCCATCGCTTCCATGATGGCTTTGCCGCTCAGTTCGTCCCACGGCGTCGTGATGACGCGTGCTTCCGGATTGAGTTCATGGATGATGTCGAGGTCTGCCTGCAGAGTTTCCGCATCTGTCATCTGGGTGCGGGAGAGGATCACGCAGGCTGCTGTGGCGATCTGATCATCGAAGAATTCACGGAAATTCTTGTGATAGATCCTGCATCTTTTCGCGTCAACAACGGTGCTGTAGCTGTTGAGTTCCATGCCGTCAACGCTGCGGATGATCTTCAGGATATCGGAAAGTTTGCCGACGCCTGACGGTTCGATCAGGATGTGATCGGGATTCAGTTCTTCAACGACTTTTTTCAGCGCTTCCTGGAAGTCTCCCTTCAGTGTGCAGCAGATGCAGCCGCTGTTGATCTCAGAGATCTCGATGCCGGCTTCCTGCAGGAAACCGCCGTCAATGCCGATCTCGCCGAATTCATTTTCTACCAGGACGACTTTCTGTCCTGCAAATACATCTTCAATCAGCTTCCGGATCAGCGTTGTTTTGCCTGCTCCGAGAAAACCGGAAATAACATTTACCTTTGTCATATCTGTATGCCTCCTGTGATTTGATCCCCACTATTATAACGCAGCGGGCGGTTCATGTAAGCAAAATGCACAAACAGAAAGAGAGACTGTTCGTCTCTCCTATTTTTTCTTGCCGAAGATATGGGCGAAGAAATCTGTCTGGTTGTATAGCTGACAGTAGCGGATCCGGTTGCGGACCTCTGCTTTGATCTGTTCAACGTAGCCGTCCGGGATCACGGCGTTTGGATCATACGGGGTGAACTTCTTGCCGATGTAGGTGCCAAGATCTGTCTTCCAGTCATAGTTCATGTTGTAGACGAGCGGCGCTTTCTCCGAGAAGATGTCACGTCCGACAAACAGACGGGAATCAAATTCTGTTCCGAACAGGTTGGAAAGCGTCGGAAGGATATCGAGCGAGAAGACCGGTGTGTCGATGACGAAAGGCTCTTCTTTTTCCAGGCATCCGGACCACATGATCAGCGCGTTGTGGTCTCTCTGCATCAGGTTTTTGACATTGTATCCGTACAGTTCGGATACATACGGAAGCTTGGCGGAGTCATCATCCAGTCCGTACGGGAAGTGGTCGGCGGAGAGAACGATCACAGTGTCGTCCGCGATGCCTTTCTCTTCCAGCGTTCTGACAAGGTATGCCAGGGCGTCTTCCAGTTCCAGGTTGGCTGCGATGTAGCTCTTGACCGGATCGGAGTAGGGGAGGCCCTGCACACGGTCCCAGTTCTTCTTTGTCATCGCGTTGCTCTTGACGGAATAGTTGTTGTGTCCGGAGACTGACATGTAATAGATGTTGAAGGGAGCCTGATCGATATACATCGGGACAGTTCCTTCCATCATTTCCAGGTCACTTTCCGGCCATACTTTCGTGACATACTTTTCCATTCCGTTTCCATAGCCCATGAATCCGTTGGAGTAACCAAGATTGACATGGGTCTTGTTGCGGGAATAGAACGTATAGCTGTTGTTGTGGAATGCCCAGCCGTTGTAGCCGAGACGGTTCAGCTGGGAACCCATTGTCATGTAATTGTTCCTCGTAGCCATGTTTTTGAAGGACTTTCCGCCCGATGTCGGCATGGCGCCGAAGATGATCTGGTATTCACCGCCGGTCGTTCCTGCGCTGGCGGGCTGAATGTAATCATTGAAGACGAAGCCTTTTGTGGAAAGGCGATACAGGGTCGGCGTCAGTTCCGGACTGATCACTTCTTTGGTAAACGCTTCAGCAGTGATCATGATCAGGTTCTTGCCCTTGAACAGACCTGTGTATTTGTTCTGTGACGTCGGTTCCTGGGTCGCACAGTAGGCGTCCAGCTTTTTCAGCTTGTCATCTGCCTTTGACGCAAGCGCGGTGAAGTCGATGTTCATCATGTTTTTCGGCCAGATGATCTCAGGCGTCGGTGTCGGTACCGGAGGTGCTGTCTTTTCCGGTATGACAGGTTCGAATTCACCGCCTTCTTCGCTGTTGTCGTGGTTCATCGTATCCAGACGCATCGCTGTCATCAGACCGAAGTAGGAAACAGCACTCTGGTAGTTATATTCACTTGCGTATGCCGGACCGTATGTCTTGTCTGCTCTGACACCAAGGATGGTCAGTGCTGTGCAGGCAGCAGCCGCGGCGATCGAGATGCCTTTGACTGTCAGGGAAGATTCATACGGCGGATCCAGTTCATCGAGCCAGCCCAGATATACCAGGAACGGGATCGTGCACAGCAGGATGATCGTGATGCCTTCATAGCTTGTCAGCAGTTCAACGACGTTGCTCTGGAACTGGCCGAGCGCGTCGCCGGCGCCGGCTGTCATCGTTGTCAGGTCATAGAATACCTTGAACTGTTTGAAGACGAAGAAGCTGATCAGGAACAGTACCGGAACAGCAGCTGTGATCAGCAGACGCACGCGCCGCCCCCATTTTCCCGGCAGCAGATCGGTGAGTACGGCAGTGATCGCACCGTAGACCAGCGAAAACAGCAGAGAGTATTTCAGCCAGGGAAACAGGCTTTCCGACGATGTATATGCTCTGAGAACCGCCTCATAAAAGAAAAAGATGGCAGTCATCAGTAATGTTCTGAATATCACAGGATATTTTTTCCTAAAGTAAGTCATTATTAATTACCTCGAATCTATTATAATTTTCATAAAGAAAAGTACAACAGAAAATACCTTAAGAAAAAGTGAAGATATTATACAAATATGCCTGTGTGTCGCAATTCGTGTTGGTACAGAAGAGGGCATACAGGAAAGAATATGCTACAATAGATAAAGGAGATTCATGATGAAGAATTACCTTGTATTTGATATCGGCGGAACAGCCATTAAATACGCAGTGGTCAGTGAAGACGCTGAGATCCTGGAAAAGGGCAGCGTGCCTTCTCCGAAGCGCGATGCTTCCCGGGAAGAGTTCTTTGACCTGCTGGATTCGCTGCAGAAGCCGTATGAAGGCAGGTATGCCGGCATCGCTGTATCAGCACCGGGCATCATCGACTCCGTGAACGGTGTGATCCGGGTGATCGGCGCATTCCACTGCCTGCGCATGTGCAATGTGAAGGAGATCCTGGAAGAACGCTTCGGCGTACCGGCATCAGTGGAGAATGACGGCAAGTGCGCGGCGCTTGCGGAATACTGGAAGGGCAGCCTGAAGGGACATGAGAACGGCGCTGTCGTTGTCATCGGAACAGCGGTCGGCGGCGGACTGATCCTGGACGGAAAGCTGCGCAGAGGAAATGATTTCTTTGCCGGAGAATTCTCCTGCATGTGTACGAATATCAATGAGCCGGACATCAGTAAAAGCTACTGGTGTGAACTGGGCACGTATGGTCTGCTGCGCAGGATCGCAGCCAGAACCGGCGAACCTGTTGAATCACTCAGCGGCAAAGAAGCATTCCGCCGCATCAATGAAGGCGACGCGGACGCTCTGGCTGCTCTGAAAGAATACACAGACCGGCTGGCAATGCAGATCTTCAGCGTCAACATTCTGCTTGATCTGGATCTGTTCTGCATCGGCGGCGGCATTTCCGTTCAGCCGAAACTCATTGAATCACTTCGTCAGAGCATCAGCGAGATCCCGTCGTACAATCCGGACTTCCGTGCCGGAACGATCCTGCCGCTTCCGAAAGCGGAAGTGTGCAGATTCGGCAACGACGCGAATCTGATCGGTGCCCTGTACCATCTGCTGTATGAAAATGCATAGGGAGGGAAAACATGTCCAAGAAAGGAAAATTCCGCAAAGGAAAGAATAAGAAGTTCGGCCTGAAACTGGCATCAGGCAGCGAGCCTGTACAGGAAGTGACGCCTGCGGTGCCGGAAGAAGAACCTGAAAATACAGAACTGCCTGAGGAAGAAACTCCTGAAGTGATCTCCCCGGCAGAAACAGTCAATGAAGAACGGAAAGAAATACCGGAAACAGAAGAACCTGA
>JAILCN010000189.1 GCA_024680365.1 Solobacterium sp. | reverse complement strand
TCAGAATGATCCGCGCCGGAGTTGATAATGCATAACGCGAGTCCTGCCTTTTTCAGATCAAATCCGATCTTCTTTACCACAGGTGAAGAAGGATCTTTGAAGTCGATCGCAATGACGCCGCCGACGCTGGAAGCCATCTGGTCCATCAGTCCGCAGGGTTTTCCGAAGTATTCATTTTCGACACGCTGTCCGATCTTCGCGATCTCGATGGAATCAGCCTTGTTTTCCTTCATAAAAAGCTCATTGATCACAGTGCCGAGCAGTGTCTCAAATGCGGCACTTGATGAAATACCGCTGCCGCCGGGCACATTGGACGTCACATACAGATCCAGACCGCTCAGATTCGCTCCCCGTTCCGCAAATGCTCTGCATGTTCCGCGCAGGATGGAAACGCTTGTGCCTTCTTCTTCCGGCTTTTTCTCCAGATCATCCAGAGAGACTTCACAGGGCTCATAGCCTTCGCTCTTCAGTCTGATCTTTCCGCACGCGTTCGGGCCGGTTGCCGCAATCATGTCGATATTCACGCTGCCTGCCACAACACAGCCATGCTGGTGATCGGTATGGTTGCCGCCGATTTCCGTTCTTCCCGGCGCACTGAACAAAGCTGCGCATTCATGTCTGCCGAATGTTTCTTTCAGCCCTTCCAACACATGGAGGTATCTTTCAGTATGATTCCGTGCTTCTGTTTCATCACAGCAGTACAGCCAGGACATCTTTTCCAGAAATCCTTTTTCTTTGATCTGATCCTTTAATTCACTGACTGAAATCATCTTTCTTATTCCTTTCCGTCATAATTTTCCGCAAAAAAAGCAGCACAAACAATTCATCATCTGACTCGTTGCGTTATGACAAATATCTGTGCTGCAGGGCAGTGAAGCAGTCTGCCGCTGTCCGCTTCACTTCATGGGCTGTAATTCAGCCGTTCGTTCTGATTCTTTATTCTGTTTCAAGATTGATGCCTGTTTCATTAGAGAACAGGTGGCAGACGCTGCCGGGGAAGGCAAATCCCACTTCTGCTCCGATGTTCAGGCTGCGGACTTCTTTTTCCGTCATATTCAGGGTGGAGACTACGATCACAACATCCTTGCCCATTGCTTCGACATGAAGATGGATCGAAGATCCCATCATTTCTGATACGTCTACTTTTGCCGCGATCCCGTCCGGATCAAGGGTGATATGTTCAGGACGGACGCCAAGGGTAACGGTCTGCGACTGTACGTTGTTTCCGGCGAGTCTTTCCTGCTTTTCTTTTGAAAGCTCAACTTTATAATTGCCGAGTTTTACCCAGTATCTGTTTCCTTCTCTGATCAGTTCGGCTTTTTCAAACAGGTTCATCTGGGGAGTTCCGATAAATGTCGCAACGAACAGATTATGCGGGTGATTGAATACATCCTGCGGAGTGCCGATCTGCTGAATGAAGCCGTCTTTCATGATGACGATCCGGTCACCGAGCGTCATGGCTTCGGTCTGGTCGTGGGTAACATAGATAAATGTTGTATCGATCTGTTTGCGGAGCTTGATGATCTCAGCTCTCATCTGATTTCTCAGTTTCGCGTCAAGGTTGGAAAGCGGCTCATCCATTAACATGGCCTGCGGGGAACGGACGATTGCCCGTCCGATCGCGACACGCTGTCTCTGGCCGCCCGAGAGAGCCTTCGGCTTGCGGGCAAGATACGCTGTGATATCAAGGGCCGCAGCAGCTTCACGCACTTTCACATCAATTTCATCTTTCGGGACCTTGCGCAGCTTCAGGGCAAACGCCAGGTTATCGTAGACTGTCATGTGAGGATACAGAGCATAGTTCTGGAAAACCATCGCGATATCGCGGTCTTTCGGAGCGATGTCATTGACCAGTCTGTCGCCGATATACAGTTCGCCGCCGGAGATCTCTTCCAGACCGGCGATCATGCGCAGAGTCGTAGACTTTCCGCATCCGGATGGTCCGACCAGGACAATGAATTCTTTATCTTTGATGTCAAGAGAGAATTCCTGTACCGCGACTACGCCTTCATCTGTGATCTGCAGATTCACCTGTTTCTTTTCAGGCTCATCGTCTTTCTTCTTTTTCTTTTTCTTCTGTTCGTCACCGCTGAAGGGATAAATCTTCTTGATATTTTTAAGGGTTAAAGCTGCCATGATCTCTGACTCTGTGAACGCTGAATCCTCAATGCGTTCACTCGCGCAGTGCCGGGTTTACGGCACAGGCATTACGGCAGGTCTCCACACTGCCGTACCGCGAGTCCTGCGGAATCTCCTCCTACTATATAGGTACAGGGTGTAATACCTGACAGCCAGCCAGGACTACATCCTCTCATTGTTGAAACTGTTAGAATGGGATGGCATTGGTGTGACGTACGTCTCCTTGGACCATATTGCGTCC
>JAILCN010000180.1 GCA_024680365.1 Solobacterium sp. | reverse complement strand
GACAGAACAGTCGGAACTCTGCTTGGCTCGGAAATGATCAGGACCCGAAGGGAAAAGGAACGGGAAGATTCCTGGATCGTCAGCTGCACCGGATCTGCCGGCCAGTCATTTGGCGCCTTTATACCTGAAGGACTGACCCTGCGTCTGCACGGCGATGCCAATGACTATGTGGGCAAAGGACTCTCAGGCGGAAAAATCGTAATTGTACCCAGGGAGAAAGCCCGGTTTGAGTGGGATCAGAACATCATTGCCGGCAATGTTGCCCTGTATGGCGCAACGGCAGGAACAGCGTATTTTGCCGGTATAACCGGTGAGCGTTTCTGTGTCCGGAACAGCGGTGCCAGGGCTGTCTGTGAAGGATGCGGCGAACATGGTCTTGAATATATGACCGGCGGTGTCGCTGTTATTCTCGGCAGGACCGGAAAGAACTTCGCAGCCGGCATGAGCGGAGGAATCGCATATGTGCTGGATGAACACCACAGTCTTTACCGTCAGATCAGTTCCGGCTCTCTGGTTCTGAAAGAAGTTACTGACAAATACGATATTCATCAGCTCAGAGAGATCCTTGAAGACTACTACAGGGAAACAGGATCCCCCAAGGCAAAGAAGATCCTGGACAATGAAGAAGACTGGCTGCCGCACTTCAAGAAAATTATTGCGGCGCCTTACCAGGCAATCGTTGAGAGAATTTCATATTACGAAGAGCAGGGCATCAGCAGGGAGAATGCCGAAATGGCAGCCTTCAGTGAGCTGAGCCAGGCGCATGGAGGTGCATGATGGGAAGACCGGACGGATTTCTTCTTTATTCAAGAAGAGAAGACAGTGAGCGCGCATGCGCCGAAAGGATCAATGATTATCGCGAGATCCGGCTGAGTTCCAAAACGGAAGAGAGACGGAAACAGGCTGCCCGCTGCATGAACTGCGGCGTTCCGTACTGCCAGTCTGCCATCCGCCTGAATGGTATGGTGACCGGCTGTCCGCTTCATAACCTGATACCGGAATGGAACGATCAGATCTACCGGGGAAATGATGAGCACGCATTAAGAAGACTGCTGAAAACAAACCCGTTTCCTGAATTCACCGGCCGTGTCTGTCCTGCATTGTGTGAAAAGGCATGCATCAACGGATATGACGGCGATCCGGTGACTGTCCGTGACAACGAACGCTGGCTTTGCGAAACCGGATTTTCGCAGAATCTGATCAAGCCTGCTGACATCCCTGTGCGCTCGGGAAAGAAAGTGGCTGTGATCGGAAGCGGTCCTTCCGGACTGGCGGCGGCATACCGCCTGAACATCAGAGGTCATCAGGTCACAGTTTTTGAAAGAAACGAAAAACCAGGCGGGCTGCTGATGTTCGGGATCCCAAATATGAAACTTGACAAAAGTGTTGTAGAACGCAGGATCGCTCTGATGGAAAAAGAAGGCGTGGAATTCAGAACAGGCACAGAGGTCGGCAGGGATATATCTCTTGCCAGGCTTCAGGAATCCTATGACGCTGTGATCCTTGCCTGCGGTGCTTCCAAAGCCAGGATGCCTGCCGTCGAAGGAATTGAGAGCACACGCGGCGTTATCAAAGCAGTTGAATATCTGTCTGAAACAACAAGACACCTTCCTGATCTGCCGGAAGTCAGCGCCGAAGGAAAAAATGTGGTGATCCTGGGCGGCGGGGATACCGGCAATGACTGTCTGGCAACCGCTGTCAGGCAGAAATGCGCATCTGTGGTTCAGATCGAAATGATGCCTTCGCCGCCGCAGGAAAGAAGAGAAGACAATCCATGGCCGCAGTGGCCGAAAGTTCTGAAGACCGATTACGGTCAGGAAGAAGCGATCCATGTCTTTGGTCAGGATCCCCGCATCTGGTCAACAACGCTGACGGCTCTGATCAGTGAGGACGGAATACTGAAAGCAGTTGAGACAGCCTCAATTCACTTTGAAGAAGGCAGGCCTGTCATCAGCGGGGAGAGACAGATCCTCCCATGTGATCTGCTGATCATCGCTGCCGGCTTTATCGGATGTGAAACAGAGCTGCCGGTTTCCGCCGGCATTGAACTGACAGCACGAAATACCGTTGCTTCCGAAGAAGGAAGCTATCTGACAAACGTGAATGGGATTTTCAGCTGCGGTGACATGCACAGAGGAGCTTCTCTTGTTGTCTGGGCAATCAGAGAAGGTCTTGAATGTGCCCGGGAAGCAGACGAATGGATGATGGGCTATACCAACCTGATCTGAAGGAGGTTTTGATATGAACGAAATGATAGCGATCATTGATTTCGGCGGTCAGTACAGTCAGGTCATTGCCCGGAAAGTCCGCGAATGTCATGTCTACTGTGAAGTCTTTTCCTGGAAGACTCCTGCTGAAGTCATAACTGAAAAAAAGCCGTCCGGCATTATCCTTTCCGGCGGACCATCCAGCGTTTATGAAGAAGGGGCTCCGACAATGGACCCCGCTCTGCTGAACGGATCCGTACCGGTCCTGGGCATCTGCTACGGCTGTCAGCTGATGATGAAACTGTGCGGCGGCGTTGTCGCGGCGGCTGAAGAAAACGACGGGCGTGAGTACGGACGGACCCTGACGCATTTCAAGACAGACTGTCCTCTTTTCCGCGACCTGCCGGAGGAGGGGATCACCTGGATGAGCCACGGGGATTATGTCCGGGAAATTCCAACAGGATTTCACAGCTGTGCTGAAACGGATCACTGTCCGTCTGCCGGTATCTGGAATGAGGAAAAAAGGCTTTACGGTCTTCAGTTTCATCCGGAAGTTCATCATACCGAAAACGGATCATCTATGCTGCAGCGTTTTCTGTTTGACATCTGCGGCGTAATGGGCGACTGGACAATGAAGGGATTCCGGGCAGAGGCTGTAACCCGGATCCGTGATCAGGTCGGAGATTCTCATGTGCTGCTCGGTCTTTCCGGCGGCGTCGATTCTGCAGTCTGTGCCGCGCTGATCCACGAAGCGATCGGTGACCGGCTGATCTGCCTTTTCATCGATCATGGTCTGATGCGAAAGGACGAAGGGGATGAGATCGAAACCTGC
>JAILCN010000177.1 GCA_024680365.1 Solobacterium sp. | reverse complement strand
CAGTACCTTCTCGTCCATATTGGAAGAACCGGAGCCGTGCACAAAGACAACAGCCGGAACTCTTTCCGATGTGTCAGAAGGAAGAACGAGTTTTCCGTTCAGGGGGAATTCACTTCCCTCTCCGATTTTGATGAATTCTGTTTTCATAGTAAGCTCCTTATTATTTTCTGATCTGTTCGTACAGTTTCTGTATTTCACCCTGTTCTCTTACACCGAACAGATATGTTTTCTCTTCCGTGCGGATCAGCAGGAACGGTCCTTTGCCCGGATCCAGCAGAACTGTCACATCACCGGTATATGTGGAACGGAATCTTCCTTCATAGAGAGTTTCCAGACCGGTGCCTACTCTTCTCTGCAGATCGTCCGGCAGCTGTTCCAGCAGCTCCACATTCTCAATGTCCGAAAGCGTGACAGAATAGTTTGTTCTGCCTGCCTGCGCCGTGACTGTCTGATCGTTCAGTGTTACCGTGATCTCTTTCCTGCCGGCATAGTCCAGGTAAGTGCCCAGGAACGGCAGCCCCATCAGCGTCAGGACCAGGAACGCCGCAAGCACCTTGCCGGCAGGCTTTGCCAGGTTGAAGGTGGAATTCATGCCGACACGCTGGTTGATGATCAGTCTGTCATCATCCGGATTCCAGTAAATGATGCCGCCCAGCCAGTGATCGTCGTCATCGACATACCAGTCTGTGCCGCTGTTTTTTGTCAGTCTCTCCTGCAGACCGCGCAGCCTGAATTCCAGACGGAACGCGAACACACACAGCAGAACCGTAATGAGCAGCGTCAGCCCCATGGCAGCCATGAAATGCTTTGTCGAGATCCACATGGCAATGCTGTAGAGCGCCATGATATAGGATGAGACGATCCACATCTTTCCCCATGTATATCTGCGGATCTGCGTCAGTGCTTTTGTCAGTTCCGAATTCCGGTCGACCATCTCTGCCTTGTTGCGGTAGAGATAGCGGTAACTGAAGAAGAACAGCACGCAGCAGGAAGCCATCGTCACATACATGACCGCCATGTCTCTGTCAAAGAACATCGGGACGAGAGCGATGATCACCGGCGGCACAAACAGCAGCGGGGAAAGCCATTTCTCAGAGGAAACGGCAGATGTATCAACTGTCACAGTCTGTTTTTTCTGAACCCATCCCCTCTTTGTCTTGAGCTCTTTCAGTTTCCCGTTGGCACGTACATACGGAATATACGGGACAATGATCACAAACATCAGCCACACTGCCCAGAGCGTCATCTGCAGGGATGCAGGGATCGTAAACATGGCCAGCAGCGCGATCACCGTCACCGCTGCGCATACGATCCACGAATTCCTGATGAACGTCTGTATGATCTGCACGACTTCAGGATCTTCATGCGCTTCACCGGGAAGCGTGACGCCGACGGCGATATTCTTTTTGAATTTCGCTTCATTGATCAGCATCCACGACATCAGCGGCGTGATCCAGATCGTTGAAAGCCAGAGTACATATTTCATCATTTTGTTTCACCTTCTTCATAGAGTCTGGCACATAATGCCAGGATCTCTTCTTTATTCATGCCGGACAGCCGCAGTTCAGACAGATTGAGACGCAGAGCGTCGATCGTTTCCGGCTTCGCCGCTGTCTTTCCGGCCTTTGCGACAACTGCTCCGCTGCGCCTGTCGGTGACAATGTAGCCTTCCTGTTTCAGAAGCTGATATGCCTTGGAGACCGTCATCATGTTGATGCCGCTCTCTTCCGCAAGCGCGCGGATCGTCGGGAGCTTCTCTCCCGGTTTGAGTTTATCTTCCGCGATTCCGATCACGATCTGATTGCGGATCTGCATATAGATCGGTACCGGACTGGAGAAGTCAAATGTCAGCAGCATTACTTTTGCCCTCCTTGCATTACTTAGTATAATGCATTAAATGCAATAATGCAATACTCCGAAAGAATAACAGGCGTTTCTGCCTGTCATACAATGTTCTTCTGATCCGGATGTTTCCGGAATGCCAGCGGTGTGACGCCGGTTTCTTCTTTGAATACTTTCTGGAAATACGGCTGTGAGCTGAACGCCAGAAACTCAGAGATCCTGGAAATGCTGAGATCTGTCTGTTCCAGCATCTGCATGGCGATCCTGACTCTGCGCCTGCGGATATATTCGCCCGGCGTCATGCCCAGTTCAGTCCGGAAGATCCTTGTCAGGTGTTCTTTCGAGACTCCGGCAAGATCTGCCAGTTCCTGCAGGGTGATCTTCCGTGTACAGCACTGATCAATGTGATCAATGATCTTCTGGGTCCGCATGCTGTAAACTCTTGGCGAACGAAGATCGTGCACATATCTGCAGAAATCTGTTTTGACAGTATCCGCAAATTCAGTGACATCCCGGACATCACTCAGATTTTCAAGCTTGCGGATATATTGTTCTTTCAGCCGCAGACTCATCATTTCCGGCAGTCCCCCGCTGCGGGCAGCGATCGACAGCATCTGGATCAGAATGATCACCAGATTCTTGACATGCCTCAGCTCATCCTCCGCAAGTCTGAGTTCATGATCCTCTTTGAGATCCAGCTTCAGCGCATTGAGGCTGATCAGCTGATTCATTCCGTTCATATCTCCCTCTCTGACACAGGACATCAGGTCATTGAGTACCTGGAGATGATCAACAGTCCACTGGAAGCCGGGATCTTCATCGAAAGACGCAAATATCTGATTTGGCTGGTTCAATTCTCTTGTCATATCAATATTTTATAATAATTATCAATATCCTGTAATACAGAACATCGAATTGTAACTATATTGAAGACAGAAAGCACAAACAGTCAGGAGGTTTGTTACATGGGAAAATTAGATCATAAAGTCTGTATCGTGACCGGCGCAAGCGGAGGTCTCGGCAAACAGACAGCCATCCGTTTTGCGGAAGAAGGCGCCATTGTGTGCATCTGCGCAAGAAACGAGGAAAGACTCAACGCGACAAAGGAACTCTGTGAACAGAGAGGAGCCGAAGTGCTCGCTGTGAAAGCAGATGTTTCCGACTATGAACAGCTGAAAGCATTTGTCGGGGCAGTGGCGGATAAATACGGACACATCGACGTGCTGTGCAACAATGCTTCAACGATCAGCGCTCCCCATCCGTTCATCGAGCATACGATCGAAGACCTTGAAGAAGCGCTTCACAGCGGTCTGTATGGGACATGGCACATGATGCAGCTGTGCTTTCCGTATATGAAAGACAGCGGCGGAGCAATACTGAATTACGGCTCGATCGGCGGTGTTGAAGGAATGGAAGGATTTGCGGCATATGCCGCGGAAAAAGAAGCGATCCGCGCGCTTTCCCGCGTTGCCGCAAGAGAATGGGGTCAGTTCAACATCCGCGTCAACTGCATCTGCCCGAACGTTGCGACCGATCGCTTCCTTGCCGGAATCGACCAGTCTCCGCCTGAAGTTGCTGAGTACCTGAAAGCAAGCATGTCAAACAACGCCATGAAGCGCATGGGCATGGCATATGAAGACGCTACTCCGGCAATCGTATTCCTGGTCTCTGATGACAGCAGATGGATCACTGGCCAGACGATCCATGTCGAAGGCGGCAACTGGATCGGCGCATAAATCACCTTCAAAAATATGGATCCCCGCGATCCATATTTTTTTTGCTGCAGATATAAGAAAAACAGGCATTTCCGCCTGTCAGTAGATCGTTTCCGGTGTTTCCTCAATCCCGTATTTTTCCATGAATTCCTCGAGATCCGCCTTATCATTGATCAGCATCACTTCCGTGAAATGCTTTGACTTCAGATTCTGGAAACCGGCGACCGCTTCCCCGGTGCAGATGCTGGAGCGGATCACAGGTCTTTCATGTTCCTTGTCGTATGTCAGTGTCTGTTTCTGTTTCTTCTTTCCAAACCACATCATCTTTTCTCACCTCTGCTTCAAGCGTATCATGAAATCAGGAGAACAGACACATGAAGATACGAAAAGCGCAGTACAAAGATGTCCCGGAGATCAGTCAGCTGTTCATACAGATGCTCAGACATATTGAATCTCTGAAAACAGGTAATCATGATATCCAGGTCAGCGGTTATGAAGACGGCTTCCTGGAAGCCCGGCTGGCAGCAGATGACGCGCTGATCCTGGTGTCTGAAGAAAATGATCATGTGACGGGTTTTCTTTCGATTGAAAAGAAACACAGAGGTCAGGACGCATATCTGTATCTGGATGATTTCTGTGTGGATGAAAAACACAGAGGAACAGGAACGGGCACTGCCCTGCTGGAAGAAGCGGTCTCATACGCTGTGAAGAATCACTTTCCCGTTCTGATCCTGCATGTGTTCCGGTACAATACAGGCGCGTTTGACTTCTACGCAAAGCGCGGCTTCACAGTACTTTCCGAACAGGATGAAAGATGCCTGATGAAGAAAACGGCCGGGGCTGTGGTATGATTACATTGTTGTGAAAGGAACCTGTTATGTACGATATCATTGAAACAAAAGAGCGTGTTCTGGCCGACAATGACGCCGCGGCAGAGAAAACACGCCGGTATATGAAAGAAAAGAATATCTTTTTTGTCAATCTTATGGGTTCGCCCGGTGCCGGCAAGACTTCCGTTCTTGTCCAGACGATCCGTCGTCTGAAAGACAGATATAAGATCGGAGTCATGGAAGCGGACGCGGATTCCGACGTCGATGCGAAGACGATCAGTGAAGAAGGTGTCAGAGTCATCCAGCTGCATTCCGGCGGCTTGTGCCACATGGATGCCGACATGACTGCCCGAGGTCTGGAAGCATTCGGCATTGAAGATCTGGATCTTGTCTTCCTCGAGAATATCGGCAACCTTGTCTGCCCGGCCGAATTTGATGTTGGCTCAGCGGTACGCGTGATGATCCTCAGCGTTCCTGAAGGCGACGATAAGCCGCTCAAGTATCCGCTGATGTTTCAGGTCAGCGACTGCTGCATCCTGAACAAGATCGATACAAAAGAGATCTTCGATTTCAATGAGGAAGCCTTCCGGCAGAATGCCCTGGGCAGAAACCCAAAGATCCAGATCATCCCTGTCAGCGCCCTGCACGGCAGCGGCATGGATCAGTGGACAGACTGGCTGGAAGAAAAGATCGCGGAATGGAGGAACAGCTGAAATGAAAGTCATCGAACTGCATAAGTCAGTCACGGAATCCAATGACAAAGACGCGGAAAGACTGCGTCAGGTTCTGAAAGAAAACAAAGTCTTTCTGATCAACCTGATGTCGGCTGCCGGCTCCGGCAAGACAACCTTCCTCAGCCGCACCATCAAAGATCTGAAAGACAGATACAGGATCGCGGTCCTGGAAGCGGACATCGACGCTTCTGTTGACGCGGAACGCATCGAAGCGCTCGGCGCGAAGTCCATCCAGGTGCATACCGACGGCATGTGCCACATGGATGCCGGCATGACAAAAACAGGTCTGGAAGAAATGGGATATGATGATACCGACATCGTGTTCCTGGAGAACATCGGCAATCTGATCTGCCCGGCGGAATATGATACCGGGGCGGTAAAGAAAGTCATGATCCTCAGTGTTCCCGAAGGCGATGACAAGCCGCTGAAATATCCGCTGATGTTTCAGAACAGCGATGTGCTGATCATCTCCAAGATCGACGCCCTTCCTTATTTCAACTTCGATTTGAACAAATGCATGGAACGGGCACGATTCCTCAATCCGGACATTCAGATCTTCCCCCTTTCCGCAAAGACCGGTGAAGGCATGGAATCCTGGGAAGAATGGCTCAGCAGAGAAACAAAGGAGTGGAACGGTCAGTAATCATGCATGAACTCAGCATCGTCACCCACGTCGCGAAAACGCTCGATGAGCTGGCGGAAGAAAACCATCTGACAAAGATCGGTTCCGTCACGCTTGAGATCGGCGAAGTCTCCGGCATCATCACGGATTACTTCATTGACTGCTGGAATTATTTCAAAGTAAAGCATCCTCTTCTGAAAGAAGCAGAGCTGAAGCTGGAGATCATTCCCGCTGTCACCTGGTGCGAAGACTGCCGGCAGGAATATGAAACCGTAAAGTACGGAAGAATCTGCCCCTACTGCAGAAGCGAGCATACCTACCTCCTTTACGGCAATGAATGCACCATCAAAGAAATCGAAGCAGAAGAAGAATGAGCGGATCATCTGATCCGCTCACTTTTATTCTTTATTCTTGATCTTGTTTGTCAGGATCTTCACACCGCGCTTTGCCATGTACGGCAGGATCGCTTTGAGCTTGCCGTTTTCAGCGGTGTACATTCTGGAACCGTCCGGAATGTCGCGGCTGAGATGGATCGCGTCAAATTCACATCTTGTCGTACACAGACCGCATCCGATGCAGCGGTTGACATCGACATAGGACGCACCGCAGTGCAGACATCTGGAAGCTTCTGCCTTGATCTGTTCTTCATTGAAGGCAAGACGCAGATCTTCATAGGTGTGTGCCGCGTCGCCCGGCTTCATGCCCGGGACCTGACGCTTCGCGTTGTCATATGTCTCGACATTGATGTCGTCACGGTCGAATTCCGTGAATTTCCGCAGGTCTCTGCCGATCGTCAGGCTCTGGCCGTAGTGGACGAAGCGGTTGATGGAGACCATGCCTTCGCGGCCGTCAGCGATCGCGTCGATCGCGAACTTCGCGCCGTGGTTGATGTCGCCGCCGACGAAGATGTCTTTTTCGCCTGTCTGCAGAGTGATGGGATCAGCGACGGCTGTTCCGTTGCCGCGCAGTTCAACAGCTGTGTCTTTGAGCAGATCGCCCCAGACCGGTGCCTGACCGATGGAGAGGATCACATGCTCGCATTCAACTGTCTTCAGTTCTGTTTCATCATAGACAGGGGCGAACTTTCCAGCCTTGTCGTAGACCTGGACGCACTGCTTCATGACGATGCCGGTGACCTTGCCGTCTTTGACGATGACTTCTTTCGGACCCCAGCAGTTCTTGATCGTGATGCCTTCTTCCAGGGATTCTTTAATTTCATCCTGGGCAGCCGGCATTTCATCCGGTCCTTCCAGACAGTACATCTCAACACTGGAAGCGCCGGCACGCAGAGCGGTCCTCGCCGCGTCGATCGCAACGTTGCCGCCGCCGATGACGACAGCCTTGCCGTTCAGGATCCTGCCCATTGTCTTGTTGGCTTCGCGCAGGAAGTCTACGCCGCTCATCGCGTATTCTTCGTTCGGGATGCCGGCCTTTCTTCCAGCCTGCATGCCGATCGCGACATAGAATGCCTTGTAGCCCTGTTCTCTGAGCTGCTGGATGGTAACGTCTTTGCCGACTTCCACGCCGCAGCGGATCTCAGCGCCCATCGCGCGGATGACATCGATCTCCGCTTCGATGACTTTCTTTTCCAGACGGAAGTTCGGGATGCCGTACATCAGCATTCCGCCCGGCTGTTCTTCTTTCTCAAAGACCGTGACCGGATAGCCCTGCGTCCGCAGGTAATAGGCAGCCGAGAGTCCGGCAGGGCCGGAACCGATCACCGCGATCTTATAATCATCCCACTGTTCGCCCACATCGTTATAGCATTCGGGAATATAGCGTGTCTCCGCGTTAAGCTCCTGGGCAGCGATGAATTTCTTGATCTCATCGATAGCTACCGGCTGGTCGATGGTGCCGCGGGTGCAGCGTTCCTCACACCGGCGGTTGCAGATCGCGCCGCAGACCGCGGGCAGCGGGTTATCCTGTTTGATCAGCTTCAGCGCGTCAAGATATCGGCCTTCCGACGCCATATGGATATAGCCCTGAACCGCCAGATGTGCGGGACAGGCAGTCTTACAGGGAGCCGTCCCCTTTTCATAAACATTGAGCTTGGCATCATCCCGGTAATTCTTATTCCATTTATCCGGTCCCCATTTTTTCGCATTCGGGAGCTCCGTCAGTTTGTACTGGACCACTTTGCCGTCTTTTGTGCAGAGTTTCTGGCCGAGTTTTGCCGCGCCGACCGGACAGACTTCCACACATTTGCCGCAGGCAACACATTTATCGCGGTCCACATGAGCCCGGTACGCGGAAGCGGACATGTTCGGGGTGTTGAAGAGCTGGGAAGTCCTGATCGCGTTGCAGGTTCCCGGAGAGCAGTTGCAGATACCGACGATCTTGTCCTCCCCGTCCAGGTTGGTGATCTGATGCACATAGCCCTTCTTCTCGGCTCGTCCCAGGATCTCCATGACCTCATCATAGGTGATGTAGCGGGCGTCCTTATGTGTTTCCACCAGATATTCGGCCATATCACCTACCGCCAGGCACATATAACCTTCGATATCACCTACACCTTCGCCGCGCATGGCCTGCTGACGCCGGCAGGAACAGACATCAACGCAGAATTTATCGTATTTTTTCAGCCAGTGGGAAAGGTGCTCCACGCTGACGGACTTGTTTTCATGCTCGATGGCCTTTTCCACCGGGATCACATGCATCCCGAGTCCGCCGCCTCCCGGGGGAACAAAGCGGGCAACCTTGCCCACCGGATAGCTGGAGGCGTGATTGAAGAACGTCGCCACCTCCAGATGGTCCTTCAGCAGGCGGGATGTCATCATCATATATTCGCCGGAACCCACGACCCACTTCGGGATGAAGTACTGCCGTTCCCGGGCTTCATTTTCCCGGTCAAACTCCATCAGGCCGATCTCGCAAATGTGAAATGCGATCCGGTCGGCTTCCTCCGCGGATATGCCATTGCGTTCCCCAAGCTCCGCCGCGGTCAGTTTAACGGTGCGCTTCTTTTTGAAGGAGAGCATGAATTTAACTTCATCTTTTGTCAGGAGGCGGTCCAGGATCCAGTAATCCGGCAGATCCGATGTGACCTGCTTCGGGCTGCGAATACTGATATCGTCCGTGATCATGCAGGCGAGTTTTTTTACCAGCTCGTCCTTTTCGGAATCCTGTACGTAAAATCCTTCATTGAAGAAGTCATTCTCGTTATACATGTAATTCTTATATTTTTCCGGGATCATACAGTATTTTTCCTCCTGATGGTTTTCTTACAAATTAATCTTATCACATAAAAATTTTCCGGTTCCGTCCCCTTCATGCATCCATCTCGATGATGAAGTATTCGCTCCGGAACCGCCATGCGCCGTCAGATTTTCCCCACTTCAGCCCGAAAACCGTACCCGCGGGGATCTCTTTTCGAAACAGGCAGCGAACCTTTGAAACACGCAGTTTTTCCAGCTCCTCAAACCCCAGCAGATCCAGCGCCATATCCATACAGGCGGCATTGTTCACATGTCCGTTGATATCCACACGGGACCAGGAAGCGGCTGCCGAAGCAGTAAAAGGCAGTTCGGTCTCCCGCAGCGAAAGCGCGGGCTGAATATCGCCGGGGCGGTTTTCGCCGTTTATGATAATGCCTGCCTCACCCGGATCGGCCAGCTGCCGGGTCTGCTCACTGATCAGGGACCACAGCGCGCCGACGCGGATGAGCTCCTTTCCGGCCTTATCCAGGACCGTCATCTGCCGTGGGAAGAAATAATGCAGGGTCTTTCCCGGACGGCAGATCAGCGTGATCTCCTCGTCATATTCCGGCAGGCGGTCAACTTCGATGGTTTCGGTATTGATGACCCAAAGGAGCCCCCGATCCAGGGTTTTGGCGCGTCCCATTCCAAGCTCTTCGGTATGGGCAATGCAGCATTCCTGAAAAAGGCGCATCAGCACAGACAGCCTCAGCCTGCGGAAACAGTCCACATGTTCCGCTTTCAGCCGCATGGTTTTTCGAAATTCGCTGCACATAAAGATTCCGGAATGAGATCGCTGCTTACTGCCTTCTGAAACCTGTCTCAGGCTGTCTTTTTCTTCAGTTCTTTTTCGATCGTATCGACCACATCGCCGAAAGTGACCAGCTTATCCCATTTGCGGTGGGGGATGGAGATACCGAACTCTCCTTCGATCTTGCACATGATGTAAACGAAAGTCATGGAATCAAAGCCCGCATCTGTATTGATGCGGGTATCATCCTGAATATCGGCATCTTCAAACCCCGGCTGGTTATTGCGGATCAGCGTCCGGACTTTTTCGGCGATCTCTTCTCTCTGCATGTTTATTCTCCTGTGTCGATATCATACCGGCGGATCTTTCCGGTACTTGTTTTCGGCAGTTCATCCATATAAATGATCTTTGAAATCCGCTGTCCCCGGGGATACCCCGCGTTGAAGAAATCGACTGCGCCTTCAGCTTTATCCGGTTTCGCAGCAGCCAGCGCGAGCGCGCCGCTCTTCATCTGGACCACGGCAAAATCACTGTCCGGACCGAGAATTCCTCTGAGCCTTCCTTCATACTCCGGAAGAAATACCTTTGTCCCGTCCGAAAGGACCAGAATGTCCTTTTTTCTGCCGGTGATGAAAAGTTTTCCGCCTTCCAGCCTGCCGAGATCCCCGGTGTAAAGCTTGTTTTCCCGGAGCACCTCACGGGTCGAGGCTTCATCTTCATAATAGCCTTTCATAAGGGTCGTACTGCATACGACACTGATCTCCCCGTCGTCTTCAATGGCCGCTTCGTAATCCGGACAGACTGTCATCGCGCGGGGATCGTCCCCGAGCGAAAGCGCGATCCCGGAGCTGGATTCCGTCAGCCCGTAGCCATAAGAGACCCGGATCCCCATCTCACGGATCACGCCCAGCACCTGATCGCTGCAGGGGCCGGCTCCGATCAGGATCAGCTTCAGTTCCGGATTGAAAAGCTTTCTGAAGGCGAGGAATGCCGCCATTTCAGGAACAAGGCTCACGGCTGTCGGCCTGAATTCGCTGAAATCCATAAAGATCCGTTTCAGCCCCCTGCCCAGGGCAACCTTTGCCCCGAAGGACAGCGGCCAGAGGAGGGAACAGACAAAACCGAAGACATGGGAATGCGGCAAAACGCTCAGCAGCCTGTCTGTTTCCGAAAGCGGAAGGAGACTTCCGCCGTTCCATGCGGATGAGCACAGCCGCTTCTGATCCAGGACAACAGCTTTGTTCTGCGCGGTGGTACCGCTGGTGAAAAACAGAATGTCAGCAGTATCCACATCCGTCCGCGCGGGCGCCGGAGGTTCAAAATCCTCCGGTCCCTGTCCGATGATCTTTGAAACATGGGCGGCTTTGATCTCTGCTGCCAGCACCCGCGGCTCATCCATCGGGTTCAGCAGCACCAGCTGCCTTTTTCCGGCGAGCGCGAAAACGGTGAGCAGCGAAAGGATCGAATTATCACAGAAAACGCCGATCACCTTTTCTTCGGGGACCGGATAAGCGCTGATCATTTCCAGAACTTCGCCATAGCTGAGCTGCTTCCGGGTATCTCCTTCAAAAAACTCGAAAGCAGTGTTGTCAGCTTTCTGCCCTGCGAACAGTTCCCTGAATGAATTGAATCTCTGCACCATATCAAATATTGATCCTGATGGTCATATCCCCCAGGGGATACGTGGAACAGGCATGGACATAATTGAAATCCTTATCAGCGCCTCTGCGGCCGTCGTTCTGCGGGCAGACGTAATAAGGACCGTCCAGCACTTTAGTGCGGCAAAAGCCGCAGGAACCGCTGCGGCAGGCTGTATGGATCTTCAGCCCCGCACGCTCCAGTGCCACAGCAAGGGATTCGCTTGCTTTAGCGGGGATGACAGTCTCGGAAATGCCGATCCGGACTGTAAGACTGTAAACATCATCCTTCTTTTCGGTAGGGAATCCCTCAAATTTTGTGATATCCCGGACCTGTCCGAAAACTTCAAACCGGATGCGGCGTTTCGGGATATCAAGCTTTGCCAGTTCTCCGCTGATAAAATCATACATCACCTGCGGTCCGCAGATGAAATACGTGGTATCCGGAGCGGAATATTTTTTGATGATCCCGGCACTGATAAAGCCCTTTTCACCTGTCCAGCCGGGATTTTCCCCGCTGAGGACATGGACGATCCTGACTTTATCACAGGCACAGGCTTCCATCTCTTCCTTCAGGACAATGTCATCTTCAGATACCGAGCCATAAAGGATCGTCAGATTGAAATCCTCACGCCCGTTCCTGATCTCCTTCGCCATGGAGACAAAAGGGGTGATCCCGCTGCCGCCCGCAATAGCGACAACATTCCGGCTGTCCCGGATACTGTCATGATGGAACTCTCCGAGCCCTACTTCACCTTCAAAAATATCACCGGGTTTCACCTCATCATAAAGATAATCCGCGATGAACCCGTCCGCTTTCGGTTTGCGGACAGTGATCTCAACATAAGGATCCGCCCTTTTCGTTTCGAAAGGAGCGCTGGAGATCGAATAGGGGCGGGTGATGCGGCCGCCGTCTTTCCGGATCACCAGTGTCAGAAACTGTCCTGCCCGGAAATACGGCAGATGCGAAGAAGATGTAAAGCGGATGGTCTTCGCTGTTTTGCTCGCGGGACGGACGCTTTCGACCCGCAATTCCGCCAGCCCCGGATGCAGCGCTTTCGCGACAGCTCCGATGGGATCGTAAGGGGCGGGTTTATCGGATGCGCTGTCATAAACAGCCTGCCTTCGCTTCGTAACACGGGAAGCGCCGCTGACATCTTTCAAAAAGCCCTTTATTTTCATTTCGCCCCCCTTTCATCTTCTTCCATCATATCCAGGATGATCTTGGCACCCTTCCTTCCGTTTGTGACCTCGGGTCCCACCCCGTTACCGGATATCTGGTGCTCTCCGGCAAAGCAAAGCCCCTGAATGTAGTTTTCCTGATCGCTCATCTGCAGGCGGGCGACGATATGGTCGTCCATCGTGTGCATGTATCCGTAAATGGAACCGCGGTATGCCCCGGTATAATGGGCGATCGTGACCGGAGATTCAATAACGATCTCAAGGATATGATCCTTCAGACTGACACCCAGCCGTTTGGATTCCATATCGATGAAATATTCAGCGTTTTTGCGTTTCAGTTCCTCATAATTTTCTTCGGTGACACCCAGCCAGCCCTCCGGACGCGGAAGCATTGTAATGGAATAAATACAGGTTCCTTTCGGTGTGGCATCGGGATTGGCAAGATTCGTACAGATCGAAGTGATGTAGTTATACGGGCCGTCTGAAGCGGATTCGCTGAAGATCCGGTCCATGTCCATCCCCTTTGCCGCATAGAAGGTGGAATAGTCTTTGATGCCGAGTGTTTCGGGGTCGCTGTCCAGTAAAAGGACAACGGAAAAACAGGTGAGCCCGAGGGTCTTTGCGTTGACAAATTTGACCGCGCCTGCCGGCACCGCGCTGAGCGGTTCGATCATCTGTGTGTATGCCTTGTCCGGATAAGCGGAACATACCACATAACGGGAATTGATCTCCTCACCGTTTTCCAGCCGCACGCCCGACACATGGCCGTTTTTCACCAGGATCTTGTTCACCCTGACACCGAATTCGACCTGAGCGCCCATTTCCATGGCCCGTTCAGCCATCTTCAGAGACATTTCATGGGAGAACTTCTTCGGCACATAGGAACCATAGCCGAGATAATCAGCCATCAGCACCGCCCAGATCGTGAAAGGAAGATTATCCAGCGTATCGCCCACATAGATCCAGTAAGCGGAAAGGATATCCACTGCTTTTTGAGGCAGGTTAAAGGTGTCGATGACTTCTTTGGCGCTGTAACCGGCAGTCTTGACAAAGTCCGGATGCTTCAGCAGCATCTGAAGCTTCGACATATGAGTCACCGAGAGGATATTTACGGAATTGTAGACCCGGTGACAGAGGTTGAGCAGATCCAGGACCTTGCCGTACAGGCTCCCGTCCGGATCACCGGCAGCTTCCGCGATCTCCTTCGCGGGGGTCTCAAAATCCCCGTGCGTACCGGGATGGACCAGGACATTCACACCCGTAACGCCATCCACAAAGCGGTAAGCATCCGGGACGCGCAGCCATTCGATATCAACACCCATCTCGTCAAAGAAATTGCGGATCTTCAGCGGGCATTCCTTCGGTCCGATCGACATCATTTCATGCAGTGTCGCTTCCATCTCGATCCCGCCGCGGACAAAAGAAGTCGCCACACCGCCCGGCAGGTTATGCTGCTCCAGTACAAGAACTTTCTTCCCCTTATTGGCAAGTGTCAGCGCCGAGGCCAGCCCCGCCAGCGCTCCGCCGATCACAATGACATCGTAGGAATCCTCAAAACATTTCATTTTCCCATCCATTTTGTAAAGACCGCAGTCTTTGGTGATGCTTTTCAGTCTGATTCAGAGCCGGTAAAAACCGTTTTCCGTCGGCTCCTTCGACAGATAAAGGATGAAAAATGAAAACAGGAAGGCAGCAGAGCCGCCATCCTTATTTTTCTTTTTCACCCTTCAGTCTTCACTCTTCAGTTAAAGAACCGTTCCACCAGGTCACGGGAATATTCGACAGTCTCATCCATATCCCCGAAAGACATGATCTCACCGGCGTAATAGGTGTTATTATCTCCCTGCATTCCTTCGACCTTTTCATACCAGCCGTCAGCGTAATCTTCGGAGAATATATGCGGGAAATAGTAAGACTGCATTTCGTAGACGATCTTGTCTTTTCCGTCTTCCTTCACAGGGGCGATGCCCAGTTTGTCAAGGTCTTCCAGGACCGTCCGCTGCGTCTTTCCGTAATCCAGCTCGGGGCGGGCTTTATAAGCTTCGACGCTTTCGCTTTCATTCTTATGCTTGCGGAGAACGTAAGAAACCAGCGGCTGATCCGGTTCGTTGGCCCAGCGCATATAGAAGACCATGCCATGCCCGAGTGTCTCGGGTGTCATGTTGTCCACCACATAGAAAGAGGCATCCGGATATGCTTCTTCTTTTGTGATAAAAGCCATCGTGTCGTAGCGTTCGTAATCGATCTTTGAGAAAAGCTCCCGTTCTTTATCGGTCACATCCAGGTAAGAATCCAGGCCCTGTGCCACGGGGTTATTAATGGTCCCGACCTGCAGCGGCGCAGTGATGATCAGCTTGTCAAATACTTCTTCTTTCCCGTTGACGGTGATCGTGACTTTGTCCCCGCGGACGATCTTTGAGATTTTGCTGTTCAGGACTGCGGGATGCTTCAGCTTGCGGTTCAGGGCTTCATAGATGCTCTGGGTACCTTCCTTCCAGGTCCACAGGTTGACATTGACGAAGTTCATCATGGTCTGGAAGTCGAGGTATTTCAGCACATAAGCAGCCGGGATCTCATCGAAATACCCGTAACCGAAGGAAGTGAAAGGCTGGACCCAGATCTCCTGGACCAGCGGGACTTTGTTCAGTTCAACGAACTTTTTGAAAGGAAGTGCGAGGTCTTTCAGGTTGGGATTGACACCGGAGACCGGTTCGCGGCCCGGAGTGACGGCATAGCCTTCATAACGGCCTTCGCTGACGCCGCGGTGGCCGCAGATATCATAACCCTTATATTTGGTCTCAAGGATCTCCCCGAATTTCTTGATCTGACTCTTGAGCTTGAGCAGGTGGGGAAGGTTGAACAGTTTCTTGTCAAAACGGGTATCAACTTTCCCGTTGGGCAGGCGATAGGTGCGGTGCAGCTTCGGCCCGTCCGCATGGGATACGCCCGCGAAAACCTCCACATCATGCACGGCATAGTAAGAAGGCACACCCATGATGGCGCCCATCTCATAACGCTTGCCGTTCATATGAGGAGAATGGCATTTTCCTCCGACATGATCCGTCTTTTCATAGATCACATAATTTTCATAGCCTTTCTGCTCCAGATACATACCTGCAGACAGTCCGGCGGGACCTCCGCCGATGATCGCGATTCTGACACCTTTATCCATTTCATCCTCTTTTTTTCTGAATGTTTCCGCAGGGAAACATTATTGTATAAATATAATTTTAAAGGTTATATGTGAATTGTCAATATACGAAAAGCCCGCCTTTCATACCGTTTCCCGATGACGTAAATGATGTAAAAAACACATTCAGTGATATATCCATCGTCAAACAGGTTTTATTTGAAGTCATGCAGCAGAAGCAAAGGTTATAATTGATAAAAAAACAAGGAGCAACAACAAAATGCTGGAGATCGGAACCATCGCTCCGGAATTCACACTTCCGGACCAGAACGGAGAGATGCGGTCCCTGTCTGACTACAGAGGACAGAAGGTTATCCTTTATTTTTATCCGAAGGACATGACGTCCGGATGCACCAAACAGGCCTGCGGATTCGGTGAACTTTATCCGCAGTTCCGGGAAAAAGGCGCTGTAGTCCTGGGCGTGAGCAGGGACAGTGTGGCTTCCCATAAGAAATTTGAGGAGAAGTACGGCCTGCCCTTTACGCTGCTGTCCGATCCCGAAAAGAATGTCCATCAGGCCTATGACGTATGGAAGGAAAAGATGAACTATGGGAAGGTCACCATGGGAGTCATCCGCACGACTTACCTGATCGATGAAGAGGGAAGGATCGTGAAAGCGTTCGGCAATGTCCGCGCGGCGGAAAATCCGGACAAAATGCTCGGCGAGCTGTGAAAGGGTGAGACAGAAGGGACAGACCCCTTTGACTCAAAATTGAGTCAAAGGGGTCTGTCCCTTCTGTCCCGATGAAAAATTTTTAAAACCTGTGTAATGGGAATATAATAAAAATAACAGTCAACCTGTGACCGGAAGTCACAGGTTTCAGAAAAAGGCGCTTGTAATGGCAAAATATATCATGGCGTTGGATGCTGGCACTACCAGCAGCAGATGCATTCTTTTCAATGAAAAGGGCGAAATGTGCTCGATCGCCCAGAAAGAGTTTACCCAATACTATCCGAAACCCGGCTGGGTGGAACACGATGCCAACGAGATCTGGCAGACCCAGCTTGCTGTTGCCCGTGAAGCGATGAAGGAAGCCGGCGCGGCATATGACGATATCGCCGCCATCGGCATCACCAATCAGCGCGAAACCGTTGTTCTCTGGGACCGCAGGACCGGCCAGCCTGTTTATCACGCCATCGTCTGGCAGTGCCGGCGAACCGCTGATATGAAAGCGGAACTCATGGAGAAGTATCCAAACATCGCCGACGAAGCCTATCATAAGACAGGTCTCGTCTTCGACCCGTATTTCTCCGGGACAAAACTCCGCTGGCTGCTGAACAATGTTGAGGG
>JAILCN010000154.1 GCA_024680365.1 Solobacterium sp. | reverse complement strand
CATGGCTGGCTGGAGCTGCTACAACAAGATCGACATGTTTATCATGCTGCCGATGAACAGTATGGCCCTGGCGGCGACGACGTTCGTTTCCCAGAACATCGGCGCGAACAAGATGAAGCGGGTCAGGGAAGGCACCAAGACGGCGATCCTGATGACCGTCAGCATCACGGCTGTGATCGCGTCGCTGATCTGGCTGTTTGCCCCGGCATCCGTCAGTCTGTTTACCCAGGACAAAGAGGTCATTGACTTCGGTGCCATGTTCCTCAGGCTGAACGTCTTCTTCCTGCTGTTCAACTGCATCAACCATGTTCTGGCCGGCGCGCTGAGAGGACGCGGCGATTCAAGAGCGCCGATGGTGATCATGCTGATCGGCTTCGTTGCAGTACGTCAGGCATATCTGTTCATCATGACACGCTTCATCCTCAATACCCCGGGTATCGTCGGCTTCGGCTATCCCGTCGGCTGGATGGCAACATGCGTGATGGAAGTGACATACTATTTCCGCAGACTGTCGGAAGAAAACTATTACCCTGAAGCAGTGTAAACTGCTTCTTTTTTCTGGTCTGCTTCGTTGACAGCCTTTTTTTCGCAGTGTATCATTTCCCACGTTAGAAAGACGGAATGTCAACATGCTTAAAACTGTGAAATTCGGCGGCACTTCGATGGCTGATGCCGCCATGATGAGAAAATGTGAAAAGATCCTGCGCAGTGATCCTGCCCGCCGGTACGTCGTCGTGTCCGCACCGGGAAAACGGTTCGCGGGAGATGAGAAGGTGACCGATCTGCTGTACCGCCTGTATGCGGAAAAATACAGCGGAAAAGATAACGGAGAAACTCTGGAGAAGATCAGCAGCCGCTTCCAGGAGATCGTATGTGATCTCGGGATCTCGTTTGATCTGGCGGGAGAGCTTGCGGTGATCCGCCGGAAGCTGAAAGAGAATGTTCCCCTGGAATGGCTGATCAGCAGGGGAGAATACCTTTGCGCAAAGATCTTCGCGTGTTATCTGGGATGGCCGTTCGCAGACGCGGAAAAGATGATCGTCTTTCAGGAAAACGGCACGCTTGCCGAAGAGACATACGACAATGTGTACGCGATGCTGAAAGATCTTGATCACGCGGTCATACCGGGCTTTTACGGAAGAGGGCCGGACGGGGAAGTCAAGACCTTTACCAGAGGCGGCTCTGACGTCACAGGATCAGTGATCGCCCGCGGCATGCGCGTGGATCTGTATGAGAACTGGACGGATGTCAGCGGTGTCAAAAGCGCGGATCCCCGGGTCATCAAAGACGCGAAGACCGTCCGCTGGATCAGTTACCGGGAACTGCGCGAGCTTTCCTACATGGGCGCTTCTGTCATGCACGAGGAAGCTGTCTTCCCGCTGAAAAAAACCGGTATTCCGATCTGTATCCGCAATACCATGGCGCCGGAAGAAGAAGGAACGATGATCGTTGCAAACTATCCGGTCGAACGGGAAAAGCATCCGGTAACAGGCATTGCCGGCAAAAAGGGCTTCTCCAACCTGCAGATCGAAAAAGCCCTGATGAATACCCAGATCGGCTTCGGCGCGAAAGTGCTCGATATTTTCGCGAAGCACGGCATTTCCTATGAACATACGCCGACTTCGATCGATATCATGTCAGTGATCTGTGAAACACTGTTCATGGAATCCTGCCGCAATGAACTGATCATGGAGATCGACGCGGCTCTGCATCCTGACCGAATCTTTATTGAAGACGGCATGGCACTTGTCGCGGTCGTCGGCGAAGGCATCGATGCCAACGTCGGTGTTGCCGCAAGAGTCCTGCAGAGCATTGCCGAAGCAGGCATCAACGTCCGGATGATCGATGCCGGATGCAGCGAACTGAATATCATCATCGGCGTCAACGACACGGATTACGAAAAGACGATCCATGCCCTCTATGACGGCCTGTATGAATTCCTCTGAAGAGACTGCGGTCTCTTTTTTTGTGAAAGAAAAGACGCTTTTCAGCGCCTTTGGAATGCTTATTCTCCCTGATGGACAACGACCTGCGGGAACGGGATCTCGATGCCTGTTTCTTTGAAGAGAACGAGCAGATCACGGTTGAGCTGCCGCTGGGCAATGAAGACGTTTTTCTCCATGACATCAGCTGTGAACTTGAGTTCA
>JAILCN010000002.1 GCA_024680365.1 Solobacterium sp. | reverse complement strand
TGTACAGATTCGGGTGATACCTGAATGTAATGCGTTTCATTTTACATATCCTTTCAATTAACCGGCTGTTCCAGAACACCATTCTTCTGAATGTGCATCTGCAGGGGAAGCTGCCAGGCGATCATCGCCGTCCAGCCCAGCACACACGCCAGACCGACGCCGGAGATGCCCATGACAGGCGTCAGAAGCAGCGTCGCGATGACGCGCACGCTGATCTGTGTCAGAGTTCCCAGCAGGGTGACTTTCATTTTTCCGATGCCGCGGAAGTATCCCTGCAGACCGTTGGTGATGCAGGGCAGCGCGTAGCAGAAGCCGATCAGATTGAAATACCGGACACCATCCGCGATGATCACTTCATCCTGCGTGAACATGGACATCAGCGGCAGGCGCAGCAGCAGAATGACGGCGCACATCAGAAAGCCGGCAGCGACTTCCAGGCGCATCGCTAGCGTAAAGCCCCGCTGGATGCGTTCTTCATTGCGGGCACCTTTGTTCTGCGCGGTGAACGCTGTGATGCCAGTGGAGATGCTGCGGCCGGGCAGAAGTCCGATGTCCTCGATCTTGCGCACGGCGCTGAAGGCTGCCGCGGCGGATACGCCCAGCGCGTTGACGCTGCTTTGAATGATGAGATTGCCGATCGGCTGGCTGCACTGCTGCAGGGCAGTCATGCCGCCGTAGGACAGGGTCTGTCCGGCGAGGGAACGGTCGATCCGCAGACTGCACCAGTCGATCCGCAGCAGGGGAACATTTCTGTCTACATAATAAATACAGAGCAGGGCACTGCATCCCTGGGCGATCACGGTCGCCAGCGCTGCGCCAAGGACGCTCAGATGGAAACAGACCACCAGGATGAGATCCATCGTGATGTTGATCATGCAGCTGATCATCAGATAGCGGATCGGCGTTTTGGAATCCCCGATGCTGCGCAGGGCTGCGGCATAGATATTGTACAGGCAGGTCAGCGGCATGCCGGCGAAGATGACGCGCAGATACAATGTCGCTTCCGCCATCATTTCCGGTTTGACCTGCATCAGGCGGAAGATGGTGCCTGTCAGCGGGATGCCGGCGGCCATCACGACAAGGGAGAACAGCAGTCCGATGAAGACCAGCGTCTTCATCTCTTCCAGAAGCTTGTCTTTGTTTCCGGCTCCGTAGAAGTTGCCCATCAGCACGGAAGCACCGATGCAGATGCCGGATACGCCCAGGATCAGCAGGTTCATCACCTGATCGCACGTGCCGACTGCCGCCAGCGCCGTGCTGCCCGCGAAGCGTCCGATGACAATGGTGTCGACCATGTTGTAGGACAGCTGAAAAAGATTTCCCAATATCAGCGGAATGGAAAAATGGATCAGCTGCTGCAGAATATTGCCTTTTGTAAGATCATGATCCATACTGTTCCTCCTCAAAGCCGGGTTTACTGAGAAGATTATATATCAGACATAAATGGAAAACCAAAAAACCTCTCCTTTGCAGAAGAGGTTTTGAGGCAGGGGCAGAGAGAATCGAACTCCCATCAGCGGTTTTGGAGACCGATGTACTACCATTGTACGATGCCCCTAGAAATAAAAACGTGACGCGTACGGGATTCGAACCCGTGAATGCCGCCGTGAAAGGGCGGTGTGTTAAGCCACTTCACCAACGCGCCATGTGCTTATGAATAATAGCATAAACATATTCTGAAGACAACCATTATTTTACAAAAAAATGAAAAAGATGTGCGATCTTTCGAATGGGCTGATCCTTTCATGTTATAATCTATGAGTTGATTTTTATGATTAAAAATGAAAGGAGGGATTGAATGCTGAGACAGCCTGTGAGAACAAGCATTTCTGACTTTATCAAGACGACAATGGGGTCGCAGTTCGTGATCCCTGTATATCAGAGAAACTACACATGGAATCCGGAGAAAGAAACAGCGAGACTGATGAACGATCTTCAGTCGCTGCTGGAAGACCATCACCGGAATCACTTCCTTGGCATCATCATTTATATGGAGACCCGCATCAGCACGATGTTCCGTCAGCTTCAGATCGTTGACGGCCAGCAGCGTCTGACGACCGCGTTCATTTTCCTTCTTGCCCTGAAGAGAGTGGCGGAAGAAAAGAAAGATAAAGAAACTGCCGGCATGATCGAAGACTACTACATGTACAACCGTCATACTGTCAGCGAAGGAAGCCTGCGTCTGAAGCCCGCGGTATCGACGGATGATGTATACGCCCGTCTTGTCTACGGAAGCGCGAAAGAACTGACGCGGAAGGAAAAAGAATCCGGCGTTTACCGGAATTACGATTATATTTACAGAAGGATCAGCGAGATGGCGAAGCGCTACCGTCCCCTGGAGATCCTGGATACTTTGAGCAGGGTGGATATCCTGGAATTCCCGCTTTCGGAAACAGACAATGCCCAGCAGATCTTTGAATCGATCAACTCGGCAGGTGCTCCTCTTACATCCGCGGATCTGATCCGCAACTACGTCCTGATGAATCATACGGACGAAGTGCAGGAACGATATTACAAGATGTACTGGGAACCGCTGGAAGAACGTTTCCCGGAAAGCAGAAAGCTGGAAGAATTCTTCCGCTTCTATCTTGCCGCGAAGACGTACGATCTGCTCAACAGAAGAGACGTCTATGAAGGCTTCAAGAATTTCTGGGAGAAACAGCAGGGCACAACTGAGGAAAAGCTGAGAGAGATCAACAGCTACTGCCGGTATTACTATGACATCTATGAAGGACCGGCAGAGAACGAAGCGGTCGAGAAAGCGCTGCGTGATTTCCGCAGAAGCGATTCGCGAATGCCGGCACCGTTCCTGATGGAGATGATGCATCTGTTTGAAGAAGGACAGATCAGTGCCCAGACACTTGTGGCGGAGATCCGTCTGATCGATTCCTACATGATGAGAAGAGCACTCTGCGGCAATGATACCAGTGCCCTGAGCAGATACTTCCCGACGCTGTTAAGAAGCGTTCTCAGCGCCAACCGGACCAACCGCAAGCAGGATATCCTGTCGCTGACCAAGATCAATCTGATCACTTACAACCGCGGCAAATCCCTGGCGATGCCGACGGACGACCAGCTGCGCATCCAGCTGAAAGAGATCAATGCGTATTCACTTTCCTGCCTGAGACCGGTGCTGGAGAGGATCGAAATGTTCGGTGCCAGCGCGGCGGTCGATACATCCGATCTGAACATCGAGCATATCATGCCGCAGAATCCCAACAAGTGGTGGAAGAATGTATCCGGCACAAAGGACGAGGACGAATACACATTCTACGCGAACCTGATCGGCAACCTGACACTGTGCGCGCAGTATGACAACTCCCGGATGGGCAATGAGGACTTTGCCTTCAAGAAGAAGGTACTTTCCAAAACGCTTCATATCCGGATGAATACGAATATCCTGAAAAAGAAGAACTGGAACAAGGATGAGATCCTGAAGCGCTGTGATGCGCTGTGCGATACGATCCTGCGCATCTATCCG
>JAILCN010000185.1 GCA_024680365.1 Solobacterium sp. | reverse complement strand
GATCAATGGAAGCCTACAGGTCTGAATAAATGATCATTACAACCAGCCCGAAAAGAAAACCGTCCTGTACAGAACGGATTTTCATAATGCGCATTAATCTTTAGTGAATTTGAGATTGACAAACCTTAGCGAGTTTAGTTTAGTTTTCGGATTCAGTTTTATGATGGAAGATGTAATTCACGGTATGGCGCAGAGATGATTTTGCCTTTGAAGACAGCTTCCAGAGACGGTATCTCTTCCTGTCACATACATAGTCAAACTCACCCAGATATTCAATGAACTCTCCGCCGAAGCTCCGCTTGAAATCAAACATTCCGTAGTACGGGTCTTTCGGATCCAGGGAACCGGAGATGCCTTCAAAGTCATAGAGCTTCGCGCCTTCCTGATACAGATGTTCAAGGGCGTACATATGCAGCGCAAACGCACAGCGGAAGTTATACAGCGGTGTTTTTCTTGTATACATATTCATGTTCCAGACATGACCGCCGATCATGATGATGAATTTTGCGCCGAACGGGACATCTTCATCTTTATCCAGATCCATGGAACGGATCTCTTCGATCTCAGCCTTCATCGCCTGTATATTCTTCCGGATCGGCTCCATCTTGTTTTCATCTTTCATGATCTTCAGATGGTCTTCATCTTCCCGGATCTTCTTTTCCATATTCAGAACTGCCTGATGAAAATTGACTGTGACGACATAGTAATGCACCGCGTCGCCGTACGCATTCCAGAACTTTTCCCAGTAAGCGGCAGTGCGCGGCTTGAAGCCGAGCTTATGGGAAAGCTGATCCTGACTGTCGGCGAGAATATTCAGTTCTTCTCTGGTGCCTTCTCTGACTTTTACAGCTCTCAGTTCATTCTTGGAAAGATACTGACTGCATCTCTTGATGCCCTTTTTGATTTCTTTCCACGGCCTGTCAAGATCCAGCTGCATCGTATATCTGTGCAGCCAGGTGATGCCGTAGCCGTACGGGTATCCCAGATGATCGTAGCCGCATTCTTCCAGGATCTCGCGGATATATTCATGGTCAAATCCGCCTTCTTTGATCCTGCCGTTTTTTTCATGCTCCACACGGGCAATATCAGGATCCATTCTGAGGAAGACAGACCCTTTCCTTCTGGCAAATTCACCAAGTTCTTTTCCGAAGAAACGGATCAGTTCCCGGTCGTTGATGTCATTCAGATTAAAGCCGCGGGGAATGTAGGAATACTGCAGACTGGGCTTCGTATTCTTTCTGTGGACCATCAGAGCAGAGGCGATGAGGTTTCCGTCATCATCTTCAACACCGAGAAGATCACCGGCAAAAAAACCGGGTTTCATCGCTTCAATGTATTCGGGCATTTTTACATAGTGATTGATCCGGCACTGCGAAGCAAACGCGCGGTATCTTTCCGGATCGACATTTTCAATAAATTTCATAGTTCACCTGCCAGGTTATTTCTTTAAAAAAATGCACTTTTCAGTGCATTTTAGACAGTGACGCGTACGGGATTCGAACCCGTGAATGCCGCCTTGAGAGGGCGGTGTGTTAAGCCGCTTCACCAACGCGCCGCATACGAAGGATCAGCTCCTTCGTGCCTGTTTATATTACTATAACAGATTGGATAATGCAACTTGAAGTTTATGCTTCGAGCTGTTTCTTTGCAATGTCAACGAGATCCTTGAACGCTGCTTCGTCGTGAATAGCAACTTCGGACAGCATTTTGCGGTTCATGGTGATGTTTGCAAGCTTCAGACCGTGCATGAACTTGCTGTAGCTCAGATCGTACATTCTGCATGCTGCGTTGATACGAGCGATCCAGAGTTTGCGCATTTCACGCTTTGTCTGTTTTCTTCCGATATAGGAATACTTGAGGGAATGCATGACCTGCTCATGAGCAGTTCTGTACAGTGCGTGTTTGCTTCCGAAGTAACCCTTCGCGAGCTTTAATACCTTCTTGCGTCTGTTGCGCGTAGGTGTAGATCCTTTTACTCTCATCCGTTGTTACCTCCCTTATCCCTGCAGCAGCTGGCTGTCACGCTTCATATCTGCAGAATTCGCTGTTGTAGCCTTTCTGAGGTGCATCTTCTGTTTGTGACTCTTGTTTGCTGCGAAATGTGATACATAGTTGTGCTGAACCTTCAGCTTGCCAGTGCCTGTCAGCTTGCTGCGCTTTGCGAAGGTCTTTTTTGTCTTCATCTTGATCTTCGACGGCTTCTTTGCTTTTGCTTTCATGTCTCTCTCCTTTACTTACTGCCTTTTTTAGGCGCGTAGATCACAGACATGGTATTTCCTTCCATGCCCGGCGCCTTGGCTACATCCGCAATATCGGAAATCTGCTCCGTAAATTTATTGATAACTTCCCTACCGACTTCCTGACGTGTGATCATTCTGCCGCGGAACCGCATATCAATGCGTACCTTCTGGTTATCCTCGATCCACTCGCGCGCTTTTCTCATCTTTGTGTCAAAGTCATTCTGATCGATGACAGGAGAAACACGCAGCGCCTTGATCTCAGTCACATGCTGGTTTTTCTTCGCTTCTCTTGCTTTTTTCTGCTCTTCAAAACGATACCGGCCGTAGTCAATGATCTTGCATACAGGCGGCTGAGCGTTCGGAGCCACACAGAGAAGATCCATATTCTGTTCGTAAGCCTTTTCGATCGCTTCCCGGCGCATCATAACGCCAAGCTGCTCACCCTTCGGGCCAATGACGAGAACCTCTTTGAAATGGATGTCTTCATTAACAAGATCTGTCGGTTCCTTCTTTTTGTTTTTGTTATTCTTAATCTTTCCCAAGCAAACCTCCCTGAATTGAAAAACAGGTACAGAAACTGCACCTGCCAAAATGAACTCCAAGTATCTTTCATTCGGCATTCTACCCAGGTCCTTCGGACTTCGGGTGAGAAGCGGTGCTTCTTCTTTCCGTCTTCAAATCGCTTATTTATTAAACTACTGATTCAGTTATATGTCAATCGTTTTTTTCAGCCAAAAAACAATTTATATCATGTACCTCAGATCTCAAACCCAATAACGTTCACAGTGATGTCAGAAGCCTTGAATCCTGTCATCAGCAGAACGTTTTCATAGATGCGGTTCTGTACGAGTTCACATGTTGCGTTGACGTTTGCGCCATACTTGATCTTGATGTCCGCAGAGATCAGAAGCTTGTTGTTTTCGACCTTCACACTCAGCGGTTTCGCAAATCTGGTATCGGGAAGCCTGACAGCATTTTCTATATCATCAATACTGATCTCAGTGATTGCCTTGAATACAGATTTGTTGATTGCAATCATACTGTCGTCTTTTTCTTCATTCAGCATTACATAATCCTGAGCCATAACATTCTCCTTTAAATTCAAATCTATTATATCAGTTTTTCAGTTCAGTAAAATGGATATCTGATGATACAGGTCACGGGCAACGTTTTCAAGGTCCAGTTCATCCTGATGATCAGAGTATTTTTTCTCCAGTCTGTTCAGATAATCACGGAACAGCTGCATGCACTGATACAGGTTGTCTTCGAACAGGATACGGATATTGCCGTTGTCTGCCATCGCTTCGGCGAGTATCTCGGAAAGTTTTGTTTTGATCTCGTTTCTTCTGCTTTCTGAAAAGGACGCAAAGCAGTTCCCGAACCATTTTTTCGGGATCAGAAGCGAGCGGATAAACCGGCAGAATTCATCCAGATTCGTTGTCACAGTCCCGCTGCGCAGCGCAAACAGCATGACAAAGAAGACATGAAAGCGGAAATCCGTATTCAGCTTTTTCTCAAAGAATTTTCCCAGGATATCACAGAACGGATCCCTGCTTGAATACGGAATGCCGGTCACGATCTCTTCAGTGAAATCAAGATCGCCTGCCGAAAGCAGCGACAGCAGTTCCAGATATTCGATCATCCGGTCGCGGTTGTTCTCCCCGTTGATGAAGTCAGTGATGTAGATATACTGGGCGATGATGGAACTGCATTTCTTGAAGTCGGTCGCGAATCCGATCGATTCTTTCATCTTGCGGTTGACAAGCTCATTGACGCTGCGGGATACAAATGTTTTGAAACCTTCTGCGTCCATGCCGATCTGCGCCCTTTTTGACTGGTAGGAGATCTCCTGATACATGATCTCAAGCTGTCTGTCTACGACATCCAGATTATCGCGGATGGCACCGAGCATATTCCGATTGAAATTGTCATACATGACGAAGTCGGGGTTTTTATAGACGACTTCATGCTCGATCTCGCTCCAGAAGGTATGGACCATGGATTTGATCTGCAGTTCGAAGTTGATCTTCATCGTATTGTGCAGATAATATCCGTCGATCCGGTAAATTGTAAATCCGTTTCTCTGGATCTGCGGCTGCGGCATTCGCAGGTTCAGATAGATGCCGGCATATGTACGGCAGACACTGAATCCGGTGACCGTTTCCGTAAAGATCCTGAAGAGATCGTTGTACAGTTCCGCTTCATTGCGGATAAATCTGCACTGGATGGTAATGCCGATCAGATCAGAAAGATGCTCGATCGCTTCCGGACCGTTGTCATACTGCAGGTAAAATTCATTTCTGATCAGCTTTTCCTTCAGACTCGCAACTGTCTTGATGCGGCTGCTCAGAGCGACAACATCTTCTCTCGACGTATCAAAGATCTGCTGAAACGCCCGCTTCAGCTGACTTTCCGCATACTGGTATGACGGCATATTGTTCATGTAATAATCAACAGTTTCCTGGATAAAGTGAAACAGATCCAGCTGCATTGTTTTCACCTCGCTCTCAGACGAAGATATTTCGGATATCTGTTTTTCAGATATTTTCCGTCACATTTGGCGCCGCCCAGCGGATGACCGTTCCAGCACATGCTGTAATAGCCTTTTGCTCCGCTGTATGGCAGCTGTTCTCCCCATAAATACCGGCTTGTTTCTTCTTCATTCATTTCATATTTCAGCTTAGCCGGCGCAAAGGCTGAAAGAAACAGGTGATGCGACGGTTCAAAACGGGTGCCGTTCCATTCACCGAGAAACACCTGATGCGAAATGATCCGGCATTTTCCGGCGGCATAGAAAGGCGCGCATCCCCCGTACAGACGGCCGTCCTTCAGAAGATAGTACGGATACTCTTTTTCAAGAAGAGAATGGATCTCTTTTTTCAGCGCTGCCGGGATGGGCGTACCCTTGATGCGTCCCGGTTCGCTTTCACTGCCGCCGCACTTCTGCATCCGGCAGATAAAATGTCCTTCGCCGCCGTCCATTGGAAAGATCCTGACCGCTTCTTCGATCCCGAATCCTTTTCTTCCAAACGGAACAGAAGCAGGAACAGTCTTCATGTCAGGATGGGAAGCCAGGAAGGCACGGACGGTCTCCTCATTTTCACAGGTGTTAAAAGTGCACGTGGAATAGACCAGAATTCCGTCTTTCTTCAGACAGCGCCAGGCATTGTGCAGGATCTCCGCCTGACGCGCTGCACAGGCCTTCACATTCGCGATAGACCATTCGCTGACCGCATCCTCATTCTTGCGGAACATCCCCTCTCCGGAGCACGGAGCGTCGCACAGGACCATGTCAAAAAAATCATGAAAGGCATCTGCCACATCTGAAGTATCTGCATTCAGGATCATACAGTTCGCTGTCCCGTTATTGATGACGTTTTCCTGCAGGATCAGACTTCTTTTATGAACATATTCATTTGCCGCGAGAAATCCAGTATGCCCCATCCGTTCGGCAATCTGGGTCGTTTTTGATCCGGGTGCGGCGCACAGATCCAGGATCTTCAGTCCTTTTTCCGGTCTCAGCACGGTCACAGCAGCTGACGCGCTTGGCTCCTGCAGGTAAACGATGCCGCTGCGGAAAGCCGGAGAAAATCCAAAGCCCGGTGTTTTATCAAACAGGAATCCGTTATCGCAGAAAACGGAAGACTGCAGATCCAGTCCGGTCAGACGGCGGACCTCCTGTTCGTCTGATTTCAGCAGATTGATGCGAAGACCGTGCAGCGGCTCAGAGGAAAGAGATTCCAGATACGCCGGATATTCGTCCTTCAGCATTTCCTGCATCTGTTTCAGAAATTCTTCTTTCATATTTCCTGAAGTACCTTTTCTGTATTTCTGACATCCTGTTCCAGCTGCATGATCAGATTGTCCTTTGTGCGGAACTGTTTTTCATCCCTGAGGAAAACCGCAAACGACAGTATGATGTGTTTGCCGTACAGATTCCTGTCGCAGCCGATCAGATGTGCCTCGACCGAGATGCGTTCTTTATAGTTGAATGTCGGATTATGACCGACATTGATCATCGCTTTATAGTTCCTGCCGCCGACCAGAGCATACCCTGCGTAGACGCCGGTCCTGGGCAGAAGTGATTCTTCGGAATACTTTACATTCGCAGTCGGAAACCCGATGCCAGTGCCCTGATGGCGCCCGTGGATCACTGTTCCTTCGATCTGGAACCATTCACCCAGCATTTTTCTTACCGGCAGCATATCTCCGCAGCGGATCAGTTCACAGATCCTTGTACTGGAGATCTTGCCGTTTTCATCTTTTACAGGATCGACGGTCACGACATCAAATCCGGCAATTTCTTTCAGTTTCGCGGCATCTCCGCTTCCTCTGTACCCAAAGCGGAAATCAAATCCGCAGACCATGCCCTTAAGATTGAGCTGGCCCAAAATATCTTTTACAAACGCTTCCGGCGGCAGCTGACTCATTTCTCTGGAGAACTGCAGGATCACGATATTGGTGATGCCCATGCTGACAGCTCTGTTCATTCTCTGCCGGATGGTCGTAATATGCCTGATACTGGCCTTCCCCTGGAGGATCACGCGGGGATCCGGATCAAATGTGATCAGTGCGCTTTCACATGCCTTTTCTTTCGCCATTTTTACGGTTTCCCGGACAAGTTTCTGATGGCCGAGATGCATTCCGTCAAAATAGCCGATACAGGCACACATCGGCTTATTGTATTTTAATGTTGAAGAGGTACTGATGGTGATTACGCGCATTGATGTGTCCTGTGCATGATTTCTTCAGGAAACCATATTTTCTTTCTTTATACAATCATATCAAAGATGGCAGTATTTTGCTCGCGATCTGTTTCTCTGATCACAGCAGTCCCCGCATGCAGTGGTACAGACCGTCCTCCTGCCGCTCATAGGCAGCCAGGATCAGCCCGTTTTCAGTCAGAAACAGGTGCGGGTTGGGATGATCGATCTTCAGCTTTCTGCCGTTTCTGACTGCTGCAGGATCGTCCGTCTCAAGAAAATCAAAGCTTCGGTCCAGAACGACCGCCGGATCAGCCAGTCCCCTGCCGTTTTCCAGATCTTCAAACGTACATGAGTCCGCAAGCGTGATATGTTCGATCCCGGTACGGACCAGACTGCTCATAGCCGCAAGTTCATTCATTTTTGCGGCGTAATCCGTGATCAGCGTCCTGATATAGGTACCGGAAGAAACAGACGCATCCATGGCATACCGGTTGTCTTCAATATGGGAAGTCTGCAGGGAAAACACGGTGATCTCTCTGGCTTCTCTTTCGATGGTGATCCCCCTGCGGGCATATTCATACAGTTTTCTGCCGTCCTTTTTGATCGCTGAGTACATCGGGGGAACCTGCATGATCTTTCCGGTCATCTGTTCTGAGATCTCATCCAGTTCTCTCTGTTCATGCATTCCGTACGGTTTTTCCTCTGTGACAGTGCCCCAGACATCTTCCGTATCTGTCTTCTTTCCAAGCAAAAACTCTGCGTGATACTGTTTGTGATCTTTTACGCAGAAAGGAAGATATTTCGTATATTTGCCGAGCAGGATGATCATCAGTCCCGAAGCTTCCGGATCCAGTGTCCCGGTATGTCCCGCCTTCTTCTCAGAGAAGATCCGGCGGCATTTTCTGACAGCATCAAACGATGTCATTCCAGCAGGTTTGTTTAACAGAATTACAGCATCCATAAATCCAAAGGCTATTATATCAATTGCATGATATAATGCAAATCATCCGGAAGGAATTCCCTGAAACGACTATGATCAAGCGTATCTATATTGAAATCACGAATCTGTGCAATCTGCGCTGCTCTTTCTGCAGGAAAAGCAGAAAGCCGCCCCGCTCTCTTTCCCTGCAGGAATTTGAACAGATCATCCGGCAGGTAAGAGAATATACAGATTATATTTATCTGCATGTACAGGGCGAACCTCTGCTTCATCCTGCATTCAGCAGGATCATGGATCTCTGCGACGCTTCCGGCATGCAGGTGCAGCTGGTGACGAACGGCTCACTGCTGAACCGCTTTCCGGACCTGCTTTCGCACTGCAGCCTCAGAAAGCTCTCCGTATCGCTTCAGAGCCTTGCCTTTCAGAACACCGATATAGATTCATACATGGACACCGTTCTTGCTCTGTGCAGCACTGCTTCAAAGCAGAAACGGCCGTTCATGGAGCTTCGTTTCTGGCGTGATGACCAGTCAGAAGAACCGGTCATCCGAAAAGCATTTGCCCGGATCGAAGAACATTGTGAATTTCAGCCGGCAGGAAGGAAAAACAGTCTTTCGATCATGCCCGGCGTATATGTGACATATGCGAACAGTTTTGACTGGCCGGATCCCGATGAACCGGAACAAAGTGATTCCGGTTACTGTCTCGGCGGGATCGAACAGCTTGCCGTACTCAGCGACGGAACTGTTGTTCCGTGCTGCCTGGATTGTGACGGTGTGATCGCGTTCGGCAACATCCTGCAGGAACCGCTCAGCAGTATTCTTTCCGGCGAACGGTACAGGAAGTTTGCCGAAGGCATTATGAACCGGAAGCTGACGGAGCATCTCTGCCGCAGCTGCACGTTTCGCACCCGTTTCAGATAACAAAGAACACGTCATCGTCATGCAGATTCAGACTGCCGGCAGAGACATCCATATCTGCTTCTGCGCCTGTATAAACCTGGATCAGACGCACTTTTCCGTCCGGCGCACAGCGCTGAAGGCATTCCGGAGGCAGGATCAGAACGAGCTTCTGCAGCATCTGCCGCAGTGACATCTGCGCTGAAAACCGGCATTCAAAAACAAGATCCGCCTGGGGAAAGATCAGATGGATCCGGAACAGTTCCTGTTCACGATCCATCTTTTTCTGTACCTCCAGCAAGCAGATACCGGAATTCCCGGATCCTTCCGTCACTGACGATCCCGCCTGCTTTGTGCGGCAGCCTGACAGGATGATGGATCTGCAGAAAAGTCATTGCCTCACTTACGGAAGTACCGCTTAAGACCAGCAGCCTGTCAGCACAGTTCCTGATCCTGTACGGGACGCTGCCGGCATATGCAGTTATGATCCAGAAAGAGTCTTCCGCGTTTCCCCGGCTGATGATCTCACAGAGATCATCACACTGCTGAGGTTTTGAAAAGAACTCTGTACTGTCTGAGATCATCAGGATCCGTTTTGAAGCAGACGTTCCGAAGCTGTCCAGGTCTTCTGCGTAAAGATCTTCCTGCTTCATTGATCTTTCCAGGACAGCGCGCAGTGATCCGGTAAATCTTCTCCGTTCCTCCTCACGTCCGGCAAGGACCAGACTGACCCGTAATGCACCGTCTGCCTGCAGATCTTCATACCTGTTTCTTTCATAGTCGTCGATCACACCGATCCGATATGGCACAAACGGCATATCATCGGCATACAGTACGTTCAGAGCCTGAGGCCAGAGAGATCTGTATTCTCTTCTTCCTGCTGCTTCATACAGGTTTTTCATGATCATTTCAGACTCTGTTTCGTTCGGTCTGTTTTCTTTGGCACAGAACACAGCTTGCAGTTTCTCATCGAGCAGTTCAACAGACATTTTCTGTCCTTCTTTCTGTCCTCCGGTATAGAACGCTCTGCCTTTCTGACACAGATCATCACACAGCAGGATCAGTTCTCCCGGATATTTCAGGCTGGCTGCCTCCCGGCTGCGGAGGACTTCCAGCGAATCCTGTTCCTCCATGACTTTCATGCAGATCTTGAAGCGGGAATTGGCCCAGATCTGATCCGTCACGATCCCGCCTGGTTTCTGAGTCGAAAGGATCAGATGAATGCCGAGACTTCTGCCGATCCGGGAGATGCTGATCAGCTGATGCAGAAACTCTGCGCATTCATTCTTCAGCTGGGCGAATTCATCGACCAGTATCACGAGTTCAGAGATTTCTTCAAATGCGGGATGATACGGCAGACACCTGCGGTACGCGGAAACATCGCTGATCCCTTTTTCCGCTTCTATGCTCATCTGCTGCAGCAGCTTTTCTCGGCGCTGACATTCCAGACGGAGAAAACTTATCACCCGGATCCTGTCATTTTCTTCCAGATCGGTAAGCCTTCCTGCCAGGTGAGGCAGAACACAGTTCTTTTTCTGCAGCGTATTGAGCAGACCGCCGCCCTTAAAATCAATGATGATAAACTGCAGGCTCTGCGGTGAATACCGCAGTGACAGAGAAAGGATCATTGTCAGAAGCAGCTCCGTTTTTCCGCTGCCGGTCGTTCCGGCGATCAGACCATGCGGTCCGTTTCCTTTTTCATGAAGATCCAGGATCAGCGGCTTGTTTCCATCAGTACCGATCAGAGCCTGTATCCCTTCACTGACCGAATTCCTCTGCCAGTTCTCTCTGATCTTTTCCGGATCAGTGTAATCATGCAGATCAGAGAAATGAATTATTTTTTCTGTGTTTTCGAAATGAACCAGGCGGATGCCCTGCATGATCAGCGGCATGCAGAAACAGGAATTGTGCTGCTCTTCCAGATCATATTTCTGATTGTTCCGGTAATCTGTGACTTCGATCTTACCGTCTGTTTCACAGAGGATCAGACCAGGCTGATCCTGCTCTCTGCAGATCTCGATGACAGAAGTGCCAGAGTCGATCTTCAGATGGATCCGGATGATATCGGAACTTATCTGATCCCGTTCCTCATTCAGAAAGATCCTTCTTTCTGTATTCGAGCGCAGATGCCCGATCTGCAGAAGCCAGCGGTTGTTTTCCAGTGTCTGAGTGTCAGTAAAGAGCGCATATTGAAATACCTGCGGATCATGAAACAGGATCATCTGCATAAGCAGATAAAAGATATATGAAGTACTGCCGGAAGCTTTTATGCACCTGTATTCAGCAAGCGCATATACATATGGAATACGCACTGTTTCCGCATACTGATGCAATCCCGACAGACTGCTGTGAATCGTCTCTGAGCTGGTTGTAATGCGGCCGGTTTCAATATTCAGACTGCGGCAGACGCCGTTTCCTGCCCGCAGATACAGGCCATCTGTCCGCTGATGATACAACGTATCATGGACCGAAAGACTGCGACAGAGTTCGTTCAGGGATGGGATCATAGCATCTGTTTTTTCTGTATATGCTTCATAAAACGAACGGATCTGTTCCCGGCACCGGCTGATGTCTTCCAGGAATGCATTTTCTTTTTTCTTCTGCATGCTCAGCGCCCGCTTTTTCTCATACCGGTTCTGCAGCGGCGTCCAGATCAGAAGTGAAACAAAAAACGCGAATGGAATGAGAAGAGAGGGCAGGATCTCGATCACTGTCCTCCCTTCTGTGTAATACCGCCATCCGTTTAGAAGCCCGGCAGAAAGCATAACGGCAGAAAGGGAGATCTGCGGGCCGGCGGAATAAATCGGCGGTCTGATGTCATGTGCTTCTTCATCACTGTAATCCCTGAGTCTGAGATCCAGACGGGATGACGCAAACTGCCGGTAGTCTCTTGCAAATCTGTACAGGTCCTGATCAGGGAGCCGGCCGCAGATATTCTTTATGAACGGTTTCAGAAAGATCTGAACATTCCTTATGCGGTTAACAGAAAGAAACGAGGGAAAAAGAATGAGTTTCAGAAGACCATACTGAAGACATTCTCCGCTTTCAGCCGGAATGTTTCCTCTGACCAGTTTCCCGCCGCAGGTGATCCCGTCAGTCTGAATGTTTACTGTCATCGTTTTGCTGTCAAAACAAAACAGATATTCTTCAGACTGACATTCTGACAAAAGAACTGTTCCTGATCCGCCGGCAGTCAGAAAAACAGGACCTTCGGCAGAATACCTTTCATAGCAGGCATACCCTTCCGCTTCCGGGAAGATCTGCAGAACAGCCTCTCTGCCGTCTTCAGTAAAGGCAGTCAGTTCTCTGTTTTCTTTTACCGGAGAATGATCGGATATGTCGATCCCGTTGGCGCAGCGGATCAGCCACGCGTCATGAAACAGAGAAAAAGTAATACGGGATCCGAGCAGTTCTGTCTGACCGCTGGCAGAAGTGATGATCACATCCCGGCCGGTCCCGTTTTCCAGGATCCTGACGATCATCCGGCTGTCTCAACTGTGATCACGCTCAGATACGACGCATGCATCTGATCAGCTGTCCGCACTGTGATCTTTGCACTGCCGCTGCCTGTTCCATAAAGGATGCCGCTGCTGTCAGCCGCGGCGACGGACGGATCAGAAGAGATGAATTCCAGATCATCTGTACTGTATCCTTCCGGAAGGCCTTTGATCACGATTTCCTTTGTCTCCCCTTTCATCAGGATCAGTGCATATGAGGAAAGTCTGATTTTATCGCTCACCTGGATCTCTTCCGGATCCTGCAGGACGATCCTGTCGTGTCTTGTACAGTGAGATACTTTATGTCCGTTTTCAAAGTGTCCGCATAAAGACGGGATCAGTGTATTGTTCTTCTCATTGAGAAGCGACACTTTTCCGCTTAATCCCAGCATGCCGGCAGCAGTGGACGACGAGTTGACCAGAACATCGAGGATCCAGTTTCCCTTCAGATCCGCGCAGACCAGAACATCCGGATTGCTTTCCGCAGCTTCTGCTGCGAAATCCGGCGGCACTGCAGTACCGGAGGTACGGGAAGTCTCATTGTCATAGAGATGAAGGACTGTATCACACGATGCCTTTACACCGGCATTGACCGTGATATCCATCAGCGCTTTTCGGACAAGATCAAGAGAGACCCTGATGTCAGCGGTCGTTTTTGTATCAGCGTGTACTGCTGCTTTCTCATCATGATCAAATGAACGGATCATTCTGACCTTTCCGTGTCTTGATTCAAAGCCCGCTTCACATTCCTGCGTCAGTACGCACTCCGCCTTTCCTGATGCGAGAATGTGCAGATCAAGCTTCATCAGGGCAGTCAGAAGCGGATTGCCGGCAATCGGCAGACGGATCCTGCACAGCGTCAAAGTCGTATCTTCACTGTCTCCGTTTTTCTGAAACAGACCGCTCAGCTTTGCGGCAAAATCAGCTGCTTTGAGACTGGAAAGATTTGCGGACAGATGGCGTAC
>JAILCN010000118.1 GCA_024680365.1 Solobacterium sp. | reverse complement strand
GCTTTCTTTTGCTTGGATATCCAACTGTATATCGCTATAATTTGTTTATGCAGGATAAATCGAAGAAGAAATCAGTCAGAAAAATCAAAGTCATTCCGCTGCTTACCCTTCTTTTCACCGTCTTCATGGCTGGTGTTTTTGTTATGGGTGTCTATAGTTTTATCACGGTTCCGCCGATCGCTGCTGTTGAAGCGAAGGAGATCGAAGAGATGCTGAAGAAACAGCAGGAAGAAGCGGAACGTCAGCGGATCAAACAGGAAGAAGAACTTGCCCGCCGGAAAGCGCTGGAAGAAGAGATCGCGAAGAATCCCCTGCTTGTCTATGATGACGCGGCAGAACTGCAGGTCACCGGCATCGGTGATTCCGTCATGCTGGCGGCGACCAACGCATTATACAAGACATTCCCGCACGGCTACTTTGACGCCAAATACGGACGCACCATCTACCAGGGAAAGAAAGTACTCCAGGAACTGGAGGAAAAAGGCACACTGGGTGATGTCATTGTCTTCTCACTTGGCACCAACTGCATCATCAAGGAAGACGATCTGGAAGATCTGGTATCACACTGCGGCGGCAAGCCGACGTTCTGGATCACCACGTACGGCGTCGCGAATGACTCCAATGAAAAGATGACTGCTCTGACAGAGAAATATGACAACGCGTTCATAATCGACTGGGAAACGCTGGCTCTGGCCAACCGGAAAGAATACGTGCTGCCTGACCGCCTGCATCCCACTGACAAAGGTTCCGCGGCATATGCCGAACTGATCCGTCAAAGGATCACGGAATGCGTGCTGACATCCCAGTACAAGGAGAACAAAGGATCATGAGCAGGAGAAAACAGATCCGCGGCCTGAATGCGCTGCGCACGCTTGCCCTGTTCGGTGTTCTGCTGTTCCATATGTTTCCCCAGGCAGTGCCCGGCGGTTACTTCGGCGTCATTCTCTTCTTTGTGATCAGCGGCTTTCTCACCGCGTATTCGACAGACTCAGAAGAAGAGATCCAGGTGCTTCCCTATTACCTGAAACGTCTTAAGAGGATCTATCCGGCACTCATCATCATGCTGTTTGTATCGATCGAAGCCGTTGCCCTCACTGACCGCTATCGTCTGGCCAAGGCATATCAGGAAATCGCCAGCGTTGTGTTTGGCTACAACAACTACTGGCAGATCACTCAGAGCGCGGATTACTTCGCGAATCTGGCTGCCAACTCTGCCTTTACCCATCTCTGGTATATTGCGATCTTGATCCAGTTTGAGCTGCTGTGGCCGTGGCTGTCTAACCTCACAAAGAAGTATACAAAGAAAGACCTGCTTGGCATCATTACCATTGTTTCTCTGTTCATTATGCCGGTGCTGTCCTTTGTTCCTTCTCTTACCACAACGATGCTGTACTACGGTACATTATCACGCATCCACGCGCTTCTGCTGGGTGCCTGGGCAGGAAGAGCCTTCGCGCAGGAGACAAAACATGTTCATATCCGCCCGGCATTGTCCGTTTCTTATCTTGTCCTGTTTACAGCTGTCACCATTCTGATCTATCTCAAGGTCGACGGACAGATGAAGTTCGTGTATCACATCGGCATGGTCCTCTACGCGTTTGCATGTCTGGCTGCTGTCTGGCTGCTGTGTGATGACAGGAATCCAATTGGTGTGTATCTGGACAAAGAACCGTTCGCGTTCTTCAGCAAATACAGCTATGAGATCTATCTCTGGCAGTATCCTGTTCTTGTCGTCTTTGGCAGCAAGGGCTTAAGCTCTGCCTTCTGGCACTATCTCCTGCAGGCAGCGGTGATCATCATTCTCAGCATGTGGACACACTGGTTCACGGGAATGCTGCATACGAAGAAGCCGGCTGTTAAAAAAGACCCCGCCGCAGCGGGATCATAAGATCAATCAAGGTCATTGCCGTTTGAGGCGATGACTTTTTTATACCAGAAATAAGAATCTTTCAGACTTCTGTCCAGCGTTCCCTTTCCGTCATTGTCCTTATCAACATAGATGTAGCCATATCTCTTTTTCATTTCACCGGTGCCGGCAGAGACAATGTCAATGCATCCCCATGTCGTATAGCCGATCAGATCAACGCCATCCTAAAGAGCAAGGTCCATCTGGATCACATGTTCTCTCATGTAGTCAATGCGGTAGTCGTCATGCACGCTGCCGTCTTCTTCTTTCACATCGATCGCTCCGAGTCCGTTTTCTACGATGATCACCGGGCAGTGATAACGCGATTCGCATTCATTCAGCGTCCATCTGAGACCCTGAGCATCAATGCTCCAGTTCCATGCGGAATATTTCAGATACGGATTCTTTGCGCCGTGCATCAGGTTGCCGCCGGCTTCTGCCTTCACAGGCTTTGCGGTCGCAACGCCGCTGTGATAGTAGGAATAGCTCATGAAGTCCACATGGCCTTCTTTCAGCAGCTTCGCATCTTCTTCGCTGACTTCCAGCTCGAAATTGTATTCACTCCACATGCGCTTCGCATATGCCGGATATCTGCCGAGGATCTGTACATCCGGACAGTACCAGCCGTTCTGATTGGCTTCCATTGCCGCGATCACGTCATCCGGATTGCATGTATACGGGTAGTTGGAGAACGCGCCGCCCAGGATCATGCAGCCGACTTTGTTTTCCGGATCGATCTCATGCAGGACTTTGACCGCAGCAGCGCTTGCCAGGAACTTGTTGTGCAGCTGACGGTAGCACTTCGCGCCGTCTATTTTACTGCCGTCCATGCCCGGGAAAATTCTGGGCATGTTGGTGTTGATCTCATTGAATGTCAGCCAGTATTTTACCAGGCCTTTGTATGCTTCACCGATCGTCTTCGCGTAACGCTCAAACTGATGGATCAGCTCTCTGTTTTCCCAGCCGCCGTAAACAGTATCCACTGCCAGCGGATCATCAAAGTGATGAATGGTGACCAGCGGTTCAATGCCGTACTTGCGGCATTCTTCAAATACCTCCCGGTAATGATCCAGGCCCTTCTGATTCGGTGTTTCATCATTTACGTTTGGATAGATCCGGCTCCAGGCAATGGACATGCGGAACATCTTCATTCCCATTTCACCAAACAGTCTGATATCTTCTTTGAACCGGTGATAATGATCAACGGCTTCATGGCTTGGATAATATTCATTGGGATCGATGTACAGCTCAGCTCCTTCCGGGACCTCGCCGGATATCGGACCGAAGCGTTCAACCCGTACAATGTTTCCCTCTGGTGTTTTGTACGTCACTGCCCTTCTTCTGTCCACTGTGCCTCCGGTCGTGAAGTCAGACATTGTCAGTCCCTTGCCGTCTTCATTGTAAGCACCTTCCGCCTGGTTTGCGGCAATCGCGCCGCCCCAGAAAAAATTCTTTGGAAAACTCATCTTTCTCTTCCTCTTCTTTCTCAATGATCTGTTTCTTTTGGTTCTTCTGAGACAATTGTAATGGATATCACACGTTTTGCGTAAAAAAAGCAGACATCATCTGCTTATTTGGTACTGAGTGTTTCCAGGAATTTCATCAGCCGTCCGTGGACAGCGTTTGCGTAGGTGTTGTACTGAACGTCAAAGCTCATGTAAATGAGATCTTTGTTGTCCTTGTTTTCATCAAAGATCAGTGCTTCATACAGAGAACCTGCTTTTTCCAGCACTTCCTTCATGCGGTGCGCCTGGGATGTATAGGTTCCGGTGTTGCCGTCGGATAACAGGACCGGCGGGAAACCTTTTCTGATGTATGGGAACACATCCGCGTTCAGTGCTGTCTGATTCAAAGGCAGATCTTTCTTTCCGTAATAGGTACGCAGCTGCTGGTATGCCGGATAGTCCGTCAGGAACAGGCCTGTCTCAGCGCCGTATGCCGGGGCATACAGTCCGCTGGCCAGATACATGCCGCAGGGGATCTTCTGTATTTCGGGCTCGAAACCCGTCAGCTCTGCGTATTCCGGATACAGCGATGCCGCAGCATACTGCGTCAGGATCTCTGCACCTGCACCGGTCCCGGCAAAGAAGACCCGTTTCAGATTGATCCCCAGTTCCAGGTAATGATTTGTAATATACTGCATGAACAAATCAAACTGCTTCAGAGGAACAGGATACGCATATTCCGGGGCAAGGGCGTAGTTGACAGACGCGACAGCCCATCCTTCCCACAGACAGTTTTTATACAGCGCGGTGCTGTTGTCTTCCGCTGCTTTGTCGCCGCCGATATGTCCGCCGCCATGCATCCAGATCACAAGCCCGTTATTTCCTTCTTCCGGATAGATCAGATCAAAGGTACTGTTGGGATACTCTGTTCCGTAAACGATATCCTTTTCCATCCGGTACAGCTTGTTAAATACGGTTTCGGTCTGAGCAGGATATTCCATTGTATTTACGCCGGCTTCCTGCATGCGCCTGACTGCCTTTGCCGGATCATTGTTCATCACATTCAGAATGACATAGACAGCACCAGTCAGAACGATCAGAACACAGCGGAACACATACTTCACATGTTCACCGGGAAACGCTTTTTTCCAGACTTCTCTGTTTCTGATCAGCAGCCAGACGTTTTCAAACAGTCCGGCAGCGAATGCGCAAAGGTGCACGAAGAAGAACAGGAATTCCCTGTGCATAAGCAGATCCGCCAGGCAAAGCAGAATGAGCACAGCCGGATAGATCATCCGGATCTTCTGCACAGTCTGATTCTCAGACTTCTTCCAGACAGACAGGCCTAAGCCCAGCACAGCTGCGGCCATGATCACATAAAGACACAGCTTTCTGTATCCGACAAGGTATTGTATGGCCAGACTCATCAGGAAGATGATCAGTCCGCTCCAGTATGTGTACTCAGGTTTCTTCATGCACCTTATCTTACCGCAATTTTGTTGAACTGTCTTCCCGCAGGCTTCAGTTGAGCGATTTGACATTACATGACTTTTTCTACCATAATAATACGGTATGCATATTGCCTGTATCGATGACAGCCTGCCGTTTCAGGAAGAATTCCGTTCTGTGATATCATCTCTGCTCAGCAGTTCTGATGAGCTGGACTGTTTTTCTGATGCCCGGCTTTTTCTGAATGATGCTTCCGCTTTTGATGCTGCATTTCTGGATATTGAAATGGAGCCTCTCAATGGAATCGGACTCATGGAACAGATGCACGCTGCCGGAATCAATATTCCGGTCATCTTTGTGACCAGCCATCCGGAATATGTATTCCGTTCCTTCGGCATGAGTGTCATCGGTTTTATCGAAAAAGATCGGCTTCTGGAAGAACTGCCGCGTATTCTTCAGAAGATCCGCAGGGAACTGCAGCTCATGACCACTGTCACCTTTCAGGATCAACAGTCTGCCGTCAGTATCGCACAGAATGATATTCTCTTCTGTGACATGATCGGCAGAAGGGTATGCCTGCACACAAAAGACAGCAGCATTCCTGTATCCGGAACTCTGGAATCCGTCTATGAAAAGATGGATCCTGAGATTTTTGTATATGTCAACAGATCCTGCTTTGTGAATATGACGCATGCAGTAATGATCGACAAAAACGATATTTACATGTCCGGTGTCGAAAAACCGCTGGAAATCAGCAGATACCGCAGAAAAGCTGTACTGGCAAAATTCATTGTCCTGCGGAAGGAACGTCTCTGAGGATCACTTCCGCAAAGAAAATCCCATCTGAAAGATCTGTATAAAGCTGTCCATGGTATTTCTGTGACAGATATTGAACGGAGCGAAGTCCCAGTCCATGGAATTCGCCTTCTTTTTTTGTCCGTATTGCCGGATCTTTATTCCCGGTATTGTTTTTGACCGTAATACTGATGTGATCCTGCTGGCGTATGAGCAGTGAAATCACCGGTTTTGCGGGATCAATGTTTTCGATTGCGTTGTCCAGCAGATTCCCGGTCATCACGGCAATATCTTCTTCCGCTTCTTCAGAAAGATCTGTTATTTCCGTTCTGACCGTCATCCTGATCTTTTTCCTGTCAGCCGTTTCCTTTTTCGCGCTCAGTACAGCGTCGACAGCTGTAAATCCTGTCCGGAAAACAAGTGTGGTTTCCTGCAGGTCTGTCAGATGTTCATTAATCAGTGCAAGGCACCGGTCAGTTTCTCCTGCCTGAAGGCAGCCCTTGAGGATCGTCATCCGATTGATCAGATCATGTTTTAAAATACGGAGATTTTCTTCGTTTTTCCGGAACAGCTCCGTATTGTTCTGAACTGCTTTCATCTCTGTATACAGCATCCTGTTTCCAAGATCCTTTTCAGCATCATCCACTGCTTTGTAATACATGACAAAAACGATCCATGCAGTCACGCCAAGAAGAATATTCACAACGAATGGAAGCGCAAAGAGATTCTTTTCAACCATAACTCCATCCTGGATCAGTACAATTGCCATATACAGGGATGTAAAACAGACCGCAAACATACTGTCATACCTGGAACGAAGCTTTTTGTATTTCTCAGAAGTCCTGCATACGCTGACCATAGCCGGCACAAAAACAGGGACACATAGGCACAGACGGTAATACGGATGTGTATTCAGTGCTTCCGCAGGAGTCATCTGATACGCCAGTTTTGAGACCATCATCATAAACTCAACGGAGAGCTGGTACACGATTCCCATCACCATCGAAAACGTATAATTCCAGACTGTACTGCATCGATCTGAAGGATCTTCAAACAGGACCAGAAACAGGAAAGTGATCAGAAACAACGGCATGAGGGCAAAGCCATTATGAAAATATACCGTATTGGCAAGATACAGGAACAGGGATGCGCAGCCTGTATAAACCGTCAGAAAGAAGCATTTTACATTTCCCTTCAGATCAATGAATCGGCAGGCAAACATTCCCAGCAGAAATGCTTCAAATATGTCAAACAGATTTTCCATTCTGTAACAATCATCCTTTCCCTATCATTGTACTTGATACAACAGTCATAAAAACTGCGATTCAAACACAAAACCCTACCATTCGAACAAACTCTGTTGACTTTGTAAACAAATTATCTACCATTGTAAATGCTTCACTGCAGAGAAGAACTTTCAGATCATCTGCTTAGCAGAAACGGGTCTGAACATGAAGGAGCTTCAGACGAAAGAAACATAGAAAGAAAGGATATTGAGCAATGAACCATGAGCTTTTTTCCAGCCGGTCATTTTTCAGTGCAGCTGTGCTGGTCTGTCTGCTGATCAGCGGAATGTCATTCCAGGAAGCACCGGATTCATTTGAATATACTGCATATGCAGGGATCGCTGTCTTGTCAGTTCTGGTTCTTGTGTTGATACAGAAAAAACATTGGAACACGCATGTGCCGCTGGAAATATGGTTCCTTTGGGCAACAGCCTCAAGACTGCTTCAGAGACAGCTTCCTTTCTTTCTGACGTTTGAATTCATTGACATCGATGATGTTCTTTTCACCTTTATCCTCTCCACGGAGAAGACCCCGTTCTCAATAGAGCGGGGATGAATCCGCTGTGAACTTTTTTTGCCTCCCAGATTGTTGGCTCTTGCATTTGTTTTGGGAAATGCTATATTGCGGATATGAAGAAACAGATGATCGCTGACAGATGCAGATTGTATCTCAATCATGAACAGACATCATACGCTGTAAAGACGATCGGTTCTTGCCGCTATATCTATAACCTCTATCTCAATACATGGGATACAGTATACAGACATACAGGCAAAGGCATGTCATACAATTCCTGCTGTAAGAATATGACTGAACTCAAGAAAGTACTTCCATGGCTGAAGGAAGCTGAATCCACAGCCCTGCAGTCTTCATTGAGGAATCTTTCCAATGCTTTCAGCGCGTACTTTGAAAAAAGAGCTGAGAAACCTATATT
>JAILCN010000094.1 GCA_024680365.1 Solobacterium sp. | reverse complement strand
CTTTCCACGGCGATCGCCTGTTTCCAGACGATGCTGCCGGCGAAAGTCAAACCGGTTTCCGGCCGGAAAAGCATCGTGATGGAAAAGTGGGTCAGACTCAGCAGCCTGGAAGTGCGGCTGACGCCGAAACAGCTGGCAGCCTGGACATATGTCAGAGATCATGAAACAGTCCGCTACAGCGATCTGCGCAGGGCATTTCCCAATCAGGCCGCAAAGCTTGTACAGAATGGCGCGCTGGAAGTCTTTGAACTGGAGCGGGCGGAAGAGATCGTATCGGCAGCTGCGGCGGAAGACCCTCTGCTGCTGAATGCAGCCCAGCAGAAAGTCATGGATGAGATCCTGTCGTCGGATGATCCGGTCTGGCTGCTCAGAGGCGTGACCGGCTCCGGAAAAACAGAGATCTATCTGCAGCTGGCTGCCCGCGCGCTGGCGGAAGGAAAACAGGTTCTGATCCTGGTTCCTGAAATTGCCCTGACGCCGCAGATGATCCGCCGGGTGTCTGTCCGCTTCGGCGAGCATCTGGCTATTTATCACAGCGGTCTCAATGACCAGGAAAAATATGAACAGTACCGGCTTGTCAGAACCGGCAGAGCTTCCGTTGTTGTCGGAACCAGAAGCGCTGTCTTTCTGCCGTTTGCCTCGCTTGGTCTGATCGTGATGGATGAAGAACATGATTCCTCCTATAAACAGGACAGCCAGCCGTCCTACCACTGCCGAGATATCGCGATCCAGCGGGGAAAATATCATTCCTGCAAAGTGATTCTCGGCTCTGCGACGCCGGCGCTGGAAAGCTATGCACGGGGCCTGAAAAATGTGTATCATCTTGTTGAACTGAAAGAACGGGTAAACGGGACGTTTGCGCCGGTGACTGTTGTTTCCATGCGCGATGCCATGCGCCGCGGGGGATCCGGTATTCTTTCCGATGTTCTGAAGGAGAAAATGGCACAGCGTCTGGCGAAGCATGAACAGTGTATCCTTCTGCTCAACCGCAGAGGCTACAGCAGCAGACTGTACTGCCGTTCCTGCGAGGAGCCGCTGATGTGTCCGCACTGCGATCTTTCCATGAGCTGGCATCGTGATATCAGAAGGCTGAAATGCCATACCTGCGGTACGGAGAGACTGCTTCCTGCTGTCTGTCCGTCCTGCGGCAGTACGGCGGGCTTTACGACGTTCGGCTACGGAACGCAGAAGCTGGAAGAAGAAGTGCTCAGCGTCTTCGGCGACGTCAGGATCCTGCGTATGGACGCTGATACGACCGGCAGAAAGAACAGCCACGCCGCAATCCTGGAGGCGTTCGGCAGACACGAGGCAGATATCCTGCTGGGGACCCAGATGATCGCCAAAGGCCTGGATTATCCGGACGTGACGCTGGTCGGCGTCATCAGCGGAGATGAGGGACTGCGGCGTACGGATTTCCGCAGCTGTGAAACGACCTTTGATCTGCTGATGCAGGCCGGCGGCCGCAGCGGCAGGGGAGAAAAGAACGGGGAAGTCGTTTTCCAGGTCTTTGATCCCGGTCATTACGCAGTGCAGAGCGCCGCGAAACATGACTATCTGTCTTTTTTTCAGAATGAAATGCAGTTCAGAAGGGCTGGACAATATCCGCCTTATACATATATGATCGCACTGACGCTGACCGGCAGGGATGCTGCGGCGACAGAAAAGACCGCTGTCCGCATGAAGCAGGAGATCCGCGGAGATCTGAAGATCATCGGCGTCAGTTCACTTGTAAAGATCAATGATCTGACCCGCTGCCGGATCCTGCTGAAGGGAAAGAACCTGGATGAGATGAGACGGGCTGTCAGTGATTTCCTGCAGACGACAGAGCTGAATTTGAAAGGACTGAAGATCGATATCAATCCGATCTATCTTGAATGATGAGCAGAAAGTATATTCTTGACACACTGGAAAAAGTATTTGCGAGAGACGGCTATGCCTCTCTTTTGATGCGCAGTGCGCCGGAAAACACCGACATGGCTTTTGCCAGTGAAGTCGTTTACGGAACGATCCGGAATTATTCTCTGCTGGAAGCACAGTGGCGTCAGGACGCCGGAAAGACAAAACTGCGGACTGCGCTGCTGATCGACATGACGATCTATCAGCTGTTCTTCCTGGATGGTGTTCCGGCATATGCGGCAGTCAGCGAAGGTGTCAGTCTGGCACCTGCCAGAGAGAGGAAATTCGTTAATGCGATCCTGCGCAAAGTGCAGGGCAGGGGCCTTCAGATCCCTGAGGATCTCAGCATCCGCTTCAGCATGCCGCAGTGGATCCTTGGACTGTGGAAAGCACATTACGGCGAAGAGACGATGCGGCAGATCGCTGAAAGCATGCAGAAAAGAGGCGTCATTTCCGGCCGCGTCAATACACTGAAAGCAGACCGGAGTGAATTCGAAAATGATCCGGCGTATACGTTTGTCAATGATACGGCATTCCGCTACAGCGGCAGCCTGCAGAAAACAGACGCATTCCGGGAGGGCAGAGTCCTGATTCAGGATCTGCATTCGCAGGAAGTCGTCAGAATGCTTGCCCCGGAAGCAGGGATGCACGTACTGGACGCCTGTGCCGCACCGGGCACGAAGACGCAGCAGATCGCCTGTCTGATGCATGATCAAGGAAGCATCATCGCGCAGGAGCTGTATGAAGCCCGTACCGGACTGATCCGCCGGCAGATGGAACTGACCGGCGTGCATATCGCGGAAGCAGTCTGCGCGGACGCGGCTGAACCCCGGCATCAGGAGAAACAGTTTGACCGGATCCTGATCGACGCTCCCTGTTCCGGACTCGGCGACCTGCGGCATAAGCCGGAGATCAGATGGCATCTGAAACCGGAAGATATCGATGCGATCGTGATCCTTCAGAAACAGATTCTTGATGCTAATGCAGCAGCCCTGAAAGAAGGCGGCATCCTGGTTTACAGCACATGCACGCTGAATAAAAAAGAAAACGACGGGCAGATCAGGCGGTTCCTTGAAGATCATACGGAGTATGAACTGCTGGAAATGAAGACCCTGTTTCCGTTTGAAGATGATGCTGACGGGTTCTTTGCCGCGAAGCTGCGGAGAAAATGAGACCCCAAAAGTATACGAGGCTATGATAGAATACTGTTTATGCGAACGATATATGACCTTGATTTGAAAGATATAGAAGTCTGGATGCAGGAACACGGTCAGAAACCGTATCGTGCCAGACAGCTTTTTTCGTGGATCTACAAAAAGCGCGCAGACTCCTTCCGGATGATGAGTGATCTGCCTGCTTCTCTGATCGAGACACTGGAAAAAGAATTTATCCTGATGCCGCTGAAGGAAATTGACCGGCAGACTGCCCGTGACGGGACAGTCAAGTTCCTGTTTGAAATGACCGACGGTTCTTCTGTTGAAGCAGTGCTGATGCATTTCCATTTCGGCGACTCTCTCTGTGTGTCGTCACAGATCGGCTGCAACATGGGATGCACGTTCTGCGCGTCCGGTCTGCTGAAAAAGCAGCGTGATCTGACGTCCGGCGAAATGACCGGCGAAGTCATGTATGTGCAGAAGATGCTGGATGAGACCGGCGGCAGAGTAGACAATATCGTGATCATGGGAACCGGTGAGCCGTTTGACAATTATGAAAATGTCATGCGGTTCTGTTCCACAGTCAACAGCGATCACGGACTGGCGATCGGGGCAAGACATATTACGATCTCGACCTGCGGCATCGTGCCGAAGATCGATGCGTTCGCAGCCGGACATTATCAGTTCAATCTGGCGATCTCGCTGCATGCGCCGAATGATGAGCTGCGGCGGAAGCTGATGCCGGTGGACAGGGCGTATCCGCTGGATGAGCTGATGGCTTCTCTGAAGAGATACAGTACGGACAACCACCGCCGGATCACATTTGAATACATTCTTCTTGCCGGTGTCAATGATACAGATGCACATGCGAAAGAACTGGCTGATCTGATCAGGGGAATGAATGCCTATGTTAATCTGATTCCCTACAACCAGGTCGATGAGAACGGGTACCGGACTGCCGATGAGAAAAAAGCGCTGCACTTTTATGATATCCTGATGAAAAACGGTGTGAAGGCTACACTGCGGTCCAAACACGGCGAGGATATCGACGCTGCCTGCGGCCAGCTGCGGGCAAAGCATGAGAAAGCGAAAAACAGTGAATGAAATATTACGGAATAACGGATAAAGGAAAAATACGGAAAAACAATCAGGACAGCTACGTCATTGCCTCCAACGGGGCAGATGACGTTTTTGCCATTGTTGCGGACGGGATCGGAGGCAACAGCGGCGGTGATATTGCCAGCCGGCTGGCTGTTTCCCATTTCTCCAAGGCATTCAGCGAAAATGATGGTTTTTCTTCTCCTGCAGAAGTCAAGGAGTGGGTCCGCCGGCATGTTTCCGCTGCGAATACACTGATCTATGAATATGGATCAGGCCATCCCGCTCTGAAGGGAATGGGGACCACGCTGTGCGGCGCGATCATCACAAAGATGGGCGTGTTCATTGTGAATATCGGTGACAGCCGCGCCTATACGTGGAATTATGACGGCCGCCTGGTCCAGGTGACCATGGACCATACACTGGTCAACGACATGCTGCTGCACGGCGAGCTGACGATGGAGGAAGCAAAAACATTCCCCCGCAGAAATGTTCTGACCAACGCGCTCGGCGTCTGGGAAAGCGTGCGCAGCGATATCGATTTTCATCAGGAACAGATCGACGGACTGCTTCTTTGCAGCGACGGACTGCACGGCTATGTCAGTGAAGAAAAGATCCGCGATATCGTGCTTGACTGTGATACCGATCCGGCTCTGCGGGCAAGACGGCTGATGCGGTCTGCTCTGGATGCCGGCGGATACGACAATGTTACGGTCATTCTGATCGAGCTGGAAAGGAGACCGGAATGACGACGGGCAAACGTAAAAATGTGATCGCCAACCGGTATGAAGTCGTCCAGCATATCGGACAGGGCGGAATGGCGGATGTTTTCCGGGCTGTCGATACGATCCTGAACCGCGAAGTCGCGATCAAGATCCTGCGCGCGGATCTGAGCACCGATGCTGTCAGCATTCTCCGCTTTGAGCGGGAAGCACAGGCAGCGACAGCGCTCGCCCATCCCAATATCGTCGAGATCTACGATGTCGGCGATTATAAAGGACACCATTATATCGTGATGGAATATGTTCCCGGCCGGACCCTGAAGCAGGTCATCAAGGCCAGAGGACCGCTGCTTCCGGAAGAAGCGGTGGACATCATGAAGCAGCTGACAAGCGCCGTTGCGGAAGCGCACAGCCGCGGCATCATTCACCGTGATCTGAAGCCGCAGAACGTGATCGTCAAGGCAGACGGGTCCGTGAAGATCCTTGACTTCGGCATCGCGACCGCCAAAGGCAGCATGCAGCTGACGCAGGCGAACAATGTTATGGGCAGCGTGCACTATCTTGCGCCGGAACTTGCCAAAGGCGAACCCGCTTCGCCGCAGTCCGATATCTACGCGCTTGGCGTCGTCATGTATGAGATGCTGACGGGAGACGTGCCGTTCAAGGCTGATCAGGCTGTTCAGGTCGCGCTAAAGCACATGAAGGAAACAATTCCTTCTGTCCGGGAAATGAATCCGGATCTGCCGCAGTCAGTGGAAAACATCATCACCCGGGCATCTGCCAAGAATCCGGCAATGCGCTACAAGAGCTGCGACGAGATGTGGCGTGATCTTTCCACCTGTCTGAAGGAAGAAAGACGTGATGAAAAGAAACTGGTCCTGACACCGGAAGAGCCGAAAGAAACAAAACCGGAAACGGAGAAGACCACATCTGTCAAGGCAAAACCGACAACCCGTACGCATACGGTCAGAACCGGAAAGACAGGCGGGAAGACAGATGACGGAAAGATGACAAAGCTCATGGTCCTTGTGGTGGCGCTTGTTTCTGCGGCGGCTCTGCTGATCGCACTTGTTTCAATGGGCGTGATCCGGTTCGGACCAAAGATGGTGGAGGTCCCGAACCTTGAAGGACTGACGATCGTTGAAGCAAGAGAGATCCTTGAAAAGGAAGACCTTGTGCTGGATTCCCAGGATATTTCATACAAGCTGACCGTTTCAACGGAAAAGGGAAAGATCATTTCTGTTGAACCGGCTGCCGGTACTGTTGTCGAAGCAGAATCCAGGATCAATGTCACAGTCTCTTCCGGCATTGGTGTGTACATTGAAGACTTTGCCGCCTCCGACATGAATATTCAGGAAGCGGAAGTCTACATAAGTAAACGTTATCCGTTCGTCAAAGTGACGGTCGTCGAGGAAATGAGCGAGACAGTTGAACCCGGCAGGATCATCCGTCAGGAACACTTAATGTCGGGCACTCTGTTTGATCCGGAAAGCGCCGGTCAGATCACGCTGGTCTACGCGCCGTATCCGACGATCACGATCCCGGAACATATTATCGGAAAACAGATCGATGCTGCGGTCGCAGAACTGGAAGCAATGAAAGTCACTGTACATACCAGCAATATCGATATCTCACAGATGAGCCAGGAACAGATCGACCTTCTGCAGGTCGGCGTCGTGATTCGCAGTGATCCGGGTCCGGGCAGCGTCTATACACAGAAAGAAACCAACTTTGTAGTGCTTTACTATTACTGATCAGAGGAAATGATGAAAGCAAGAATTGTCAAGATCGTTTCAAAAGATTATACGCTTCAGCTGGAAGACGGCAGCCGGGTCGTTGCGTCCATGATGGGAAAGGTGCGGCGCCAGGATCGTCCGGTCGCGGGTGATCTGGTGGAAGCAGAGGAAACGGACGGCGTCTATGCGGTATCAAAGATCCTGCCGCGTCACAGCCGTCTGATTCGTCCAGCTGTTGCCAACGTCGACCAGGCGCTGATCGTCATGAGCGTTAAAGATCCTGATTTCAGTACGGCTCTGATCGACCGTCTCAGCGTTCTGATCCGCTTTGCGGATGTATCTCCGGTCCTGATCGTGACCAAATGCGACCTCGGCATACCGCCGGAAACAGAAGCGGCGATCCGCGAATATGAAGCAGGGGCAATCCCGGTGCTGAGAACAGCCAAGGATACGCTTGATCCGGAACTTGCCGGGATCCTGAAAGGCAAGATCTCGGTCCTGACAGGGCAGAGCGGCGCCGGCAAGAGCAGCCTTCTGAACACACTCGATCCGACCTTCCGGCTTGCGACTCAGGAGATCTCAAAGGCTCTGGGCAGAGGAAAGCACACGACCAGACATAACGAACTGCATGAAGTCGACGGCGGACTTGTCGCAGATACGCCGGGCTTCAGCTCGATCGATTTCACAGGCATTACCAAATATGAACTTGCTTCCCTGATTCCTGATTTTGTTCCGTATCTGGGATCCTGCCGCTTCAACGACTGCATTCATCAGAATGAGCCTGGCTGCGGCATCAAGAAGGCAGTGGAAGAGGGGAAGATATCCCGTACAAGGTATAACAACTATCTGCAGATCCTGCAGATCATTCTCGACAGGAAGGAGAAATATATATGATTGCAGCACCATCGGTATTATCGCTTGATTACAGCAGGATGAAAGAACAGGTTGATGAACTGAACGCCTCCGGTGCCCAGTGGGTCCACTTTGACGTTATGGACGGACACTTTGTGCCATCCCTGACATTCGGACCGGAGATCCTGAAAGGATTCCGCGCCATGTCTGATCTGGTGATGGACGTTCATCTGATGGTAACAGATCCGATGCATTTTTCTGATATCTTTGCGAAAGCCGGAGCTGATCTGATCACATTCCATATCGAAGCTGTTGAAAATGAGGAAGATGTCAGAAAACTGGCTGCGCACATCCATGAACTTGGCTGCAAAGCCGGCATTTCCGTCAAACCGAAGACTCCTGTTGAAACGCTTCGTCCGTATCTGAACGACTTTGATCTGTTCCTGATCATGTCAGTGGAACCGGGTTTCGGCGGACAGAAATTCATTCCGGAATCTGCACAGAAGATCAGTGACCTGAAAGCGATGCTGAAGGAAAGCGGATCGCAGGCAGTGATCGAAGTTGACGGCGGCGTCAACGGGGAAACAGCAAAGATCTGCGCGGAAGCGGGAGCCGATGTGCTTGTTGCCGGTTCGTATGTATTCAAAAATGATATCCGCAGGGCGGTGGAATCACTGTGCGTCCTGCAGTGATCATTCTCGGCAACGCCTCCGTGATCCCGGAGTGCAGCGCTGATTATATCGGTGCTGACCGCGGAGCACTGCTGGCATATGAAAAGGGGATCAGACTGAAGCTGGCGGTCGGTGATTTTGATTCGGTCAGCGAAGCAGAACTGGAGAAGATCCGTTCCAATTCCGATGAGACGGTCGTCCTGAATCCCGTCAAGGATGACACGGACAGTGAGGCAGCCATACAGAGAACGCTGGCGAAAGGATATGATCAGATCCTGATCTGCTCGGATCTTTCCGGCCGGGCGGATCATACGATCATCAATCTGCGCCTGCTGATGAAATATCCGGGTATCCTCAGTCTGCAGGACGTCCAGAACAATGCGCAGGCATACACAGAAGGAACGTATGAAATAAAAAAGGGAGACTGGAAATATTTCTCCGTATTCGCATACGATGCCGTGATCTCCCTGGAAGGATTCCGCTATCCGCTTAAGGAGCGGCACATCACGCAGGATGATCTGTATACCGTATCTAATGAGATCCTGGCGGAAAAAGGTATTCTGACAGTTCATGCAGGACGTGTGCTTGTTATCAAAAGCAGAGACATAAACCTGATTTAAAATCCGGCGGGGTTTTGTGAAAGAACGCTCCAAAATCCGACAGGGTTCTTAAGAAGTAAAAAAGATGGCATGTACAGACTCAGCAGAGGTGTATAGAGCCATCTTTTCATGTGCTTAGGACATGGTATTCAGATGTTATTCTTCAAAGTCATCGACCATGGAGTCGACGTTGTTGTTTGAATCGTCAGTCAGAGATACATCTTTAGTTTTGTTATATGGACCGCGAGCCTTACCTTCCCGCTTGTTGGAATGCAGGGAGCTTGTCAGCGTGTAAAACGTATGATTGTTTAGACAATAGATGGCTCTGGCCCGAAACCTCTCAAAATTGGCGAATCCATTTGAGACTGTGATAAGCTCCCTTAAGCGGGAGTTGACGTGCTCTGTAAGAGCGTTGGACTGTTTGCGATTGTCAAACGGCCGCTGAAAACTATTGATGATCTCTGTTCTCCAGTTCTTAAGAATCGAAATGAATTCTTCATAGCAGTAGAGATCAGCGGTTTCAAAGGCATCGATCAGCTGATCCAGCTGAGCGGGAGCGTTCTCAAAGGAACAGGTCCTGTTGAAGTCCCTGTACATCTCTTTCAAGTGATAGGCAAGAGAAAGATTGGGATTAAGACTCAGAAGCATATCGTAAAGATCTCTGTAGTTCATCTTCTGTTTGAAGTAATTGTTGTATTTGGGCGTGTTATCCAGATAATAATCTGTCTCCAGGAGTTTGTGCCACTTCTTTAGAAGATAGTATTCCGGACTGTTGTATACGCATTGGTTCATGATATCGACACGTATACGTGTAAAACCGGCTGTAAGGTGCTCTACAACATGAAAAGGATCCGCTGCGACACAGCAGTTCGGAAAGTACTTCAGAGCAGTATCCTTATAAGGCAGCCATAGATCGATCGTAACGAATCTGACACGTTTTCTTTCTTCCAGTGGAATCAGTTCAAAGTATTTGGAAAGAGAGTGTTTTGAACGGTTGGGGAGGATATCTAAGAGAGATCTGTGAACATTGTCGACAAGGACGGCAAGATAAGATCCGCCATACTTGGACATATTGGAATGAAGTTCATCGATCCCGAGACTTTCTGGAAGGGTATTGCGTGGAACAGCGAGGAAGCTGTCAGCGTAAAGAGAGATAAGAGGTTCGGAAACTCTGTGCTTCTGAGCAATGTCTTTGAAAGACAGATGGATATTGTGAAGGTCATCAGCGATGGAACTGAGGACTGCATAGCTTTGATGATACTTCTCCGGTCCAAAAGGATTCGGTTCAGAGAAGGTCTTCCAGCAGTCTTTACAGACATATCGTCTTCTTCTCCAGACGATGACAGAAGGATGTCCGGCTATGGGAAGATGATTGAAGGAGTGGGAACTATACTCTTTCAGTCTGACGGGTCCGCCGCAGTAAGGGCATGAGGTGACAGCTGGCTTGAGCGTGATATGGATCTGGATAATGTCGTCAACATGAGCGACAGACGCAGATTGAATCTGATCCTGGGTGACATTCAGAACATACGTGTTAAAATCAAATTGAGCCATAAAAGGCAAACCTCCTTGTTAAATGAGTCCTAAGCAAACACATTTTAGCATCGAGGTTTTCTTTATGATCCGAGGTATCCCTGTGAGATTTAATAGGCAATCCCTGAACAATCAAAAAAACGAGGTGCAACCCCACCCCGTCTCATTTTAGAGGGTATCCCGAACCCTGCTGAATTTTAAAGCGCCGACATAAAAAAGACCTCCTGACGGAGATCTTCTTTATTTTTTACCAGTAAACTTATTCTGCAGCCTTGGTTGCTTTCTTCGCATTGCCCTTCATGGTTCTGAGGGCGCGGGCAGAGACTTTGATCGTCTGGGGCTTGCCATCAATGATCACATGAACTTTCTGCAGATTGGGACTCCACTTGCGGCGGGTAGCACGCAGGGAATGCGAACGGGCATTTCCCGACATAGGTTTTTTACCGGATACGGCACAAACTCTGGACATACCATAACCTCCTTCACTTACAATCGCTTATCAAGATTAACATAATAAAGAATCAAATGCAACTGTAAAATAAAAGGAAAAATCAGTGTTTCTGTCTGTCTCATGCATCCATTTTCCTGTTTCCGGCTGTCATTCACTTGTGATTTATGATAAAATTACAACATGTTAACTGAAAGGAGCGTGCACAGTGGACGATAAACAGATTTTTGCGGCAGTTGAAGTTTCTGATCACGAAGTGCGTCTCATCGTCGGTGAGTTTTTCAATACCAGATTCAATATTATAAAAGTAGTACGTGTACCGACAGACGGTATTTCATATAACGGAATCGTGAATTCCGAAAGCGTTACAAATGCGGTCAAAGCCGCTTTGTCTGAGGCAAAAGAGAAGATCGGCGCTGAGATCCGGCGCGTGATCCTGGCAATGCCTTCGTACAGAATGAAGCGTTATTCCTTCAAATCTACCGTAGATGTGGAGGGAATCGACGGAACGGTAACGACACAGGATGTCAGAAATGCGATCAAAAAGGCAGAGGCGAATGATATCGGCAAAGGCTACGCGCTGATCCAGACAGTCTGCGTCAGATATACTGTCAACGGCATTTCCACCAGACGGATCCCCATCGGTGAAAAATGTTCCCAGCTGACAGTAGACATCGATCTGCTCTGCGCAGAGAGAAAGTTCTCCTATGATCTTGTAACGTGCGTGGAAAAGGCAGGCGTCGGGATCATTGATATCTTCCTTGATATTTATGCAGTCGGCAAAGAGGCAGCGCTGTTTGAACAGGCTGTCAATCATCAGGTCGTCATGCTGAAGGTGGAACGGACAGCGACAACGCTCGGACTTCTGCGCAAGGGAAGACTGACAAATGCGGCAGTGCTTCCGGCTGGACTTGGAACACTGGCCTCTGCGGTATCTGATAAATATGGGATCGAATCATCGACAGCAGTTGAACTGCTGAAATACAGCGCCCGTCTGAACCAGGATGTCTGCTCAAGCAATCCGGTCCATATCTGGGCTGACCGGGGTACAACAAGAACTATAACAGAGCAGGAACTGGTAGACTGTATCAGACCGTCAGTGGAAAACTGGCTTGATGCAATACAGAAAACATGTGTTCCAATCTTGCAAGCTGACGAAACTGCTGTTATGATTACGGGTGAAGGCGGAGAGACTGACGGACTCGCTGAACTTCTTCAGAAACGTCTCGGCGTAGAAACGAAGTGTTATATTCCGGAAACACTGGGCGGAAGAAATGCGGGACTGACAGCATGCCTTGGTTTATTTTATGCTTACAACGACAGACTTTCGATTACCGGACCTGCGGAAGAAAGTATTGATATGGAAGCATTTAATAAAGCAGTCGCTTATCGTGACAGAAAGTCAGACAGCGGCAAAGAAGACACTTTGACAAACAAACTGCTCAAAGGACTATTCTCGGAAGGAAAAAAATAAGTGGGAGAGAGGTAAATACGTATGGCAGACTTAACTTACAACCAGGTTGCTAAAATTAAGGTTTTCGGAATCGGCGGCGCTGGAAGCAATGCGGTCAACCGCATGGTGCAGGAAGGTGTTCAGGGAGTAGAATTCTATGTAGCGAACACTGATCTGCAGGCACTGGATGTTTCTCCGGTTGCGAATAAGATCCAGCTTGGAAAAGAAGGTCTTGGAGCTGGCGGAAATCCTGACAATGGCCGCAAGGCAGCTGTAGAGAGCGAAGACGCGATCCGCAGAGCTATGGAAGGCTCTGACATGGTCTTCCTGACAGCAGGTCTCGGCGGCGGAACAGGTACAGGTGCATCTCCTCTGTTCGCAAAGATCGCAAAGGAACTTGGCTGCCTGACAGTCGGTATTGTTACGAAACCTTTCTCTTTTGAAGGCAGAAGAAGAATGTTCCAGGCCGAACAGGGTCTCGAACAGCTGAAAGAGTATGTTGACTCTCTGATCATCATCTCCAACAACAAAGTTCTGGAAGTCATCGGACACATTCCGTTCGAAGATGCATTCAAAGAAGCTGACAACGTTCTGCGTCAGGGCGTTCAGACGATCACTGACCTGATCGCTGTACCGGCAATGATCAACCTCGACTTCGCGGACATCAAGAGCGTTATGGAAGGCCAGGGTTCCGCTCTGTTCGGAATCGGCATGGCTGACGGTGAAGACAAGGCAAAGGAAGCTGCAGAAAGAGCGATCCAGTCTCCGCTTCTGGAAGCACAGATCAGCGGCGCAAAGAACGCGATCATCAATGTGACCGGCGGCGCAAGCATGTCTGCTTATGACGCAAGCGAAGCGGTTGATTATATCCGTGAAGCAGCTGGAAATGATATCGATATCATCTTCGGTGTCGCGATCAACGATAAGATCGGTGATTCCATCATCGTATCCGTCATCGCAACAGGATTTGATCTTCCGAAGCCTACAATGCTCGAGACAGACGGTCCGGCAGAGTCCAAGAGCCCGGTAGCCAAGAACACAAATGTTGTTGAAGAGATCGAAGACGAGATCGGATTCGATACAGGCGCTTCGGACAACATCATCCCGAGCTTCTTCAGAAAAGGCTAAAATGAAAATCATCCGCAAGGATGGTTTTTTTTGAGAAGTGATCAACGGGAGGGAAACAATGCATCAGTTTTTCTGTGAGACTCCGCTGAAGATCGGAGAACCCTATATACTGACAAAAGAACAGGCTCATCACGCGGAGAACGTCGCGCGTCTGCTCAATGAAAAAGTCAGGCTTGTCCATTCCGGAGAAGCCTGGTTCGGCGTGCTGGAAAAGAAAGACGGCAAAGTGACAGCGATGGTGACGGAAAAAGATCAGAATACGCATGAGAACAAGGCAGAGATCATCCTTGCCATGGCGCTGATCCGGCGGGAAAAGTTTGAACTGGTCCTGCAGAAGGCGACCGAGCTGGGCGTCACCCGCATCATTCCGTTTGAATCCAGCCGCTGTGTTGTCAGATCTAAAGAAGAGAAAGCCGCAAAGAACCGGCAGCGCCGCACAGACATCGTCCGGGAAGCGGCCCAGCAGTGCAAGCGCAATATCATCCCGGAAGTCAGCGAAGCAGTGTCTTTTGAAGAGATGCTGAAGACTGAGGCGGAATGCCGCATGGCTGCCTATGAAAATGCCTACGGAAGCGGCAGTACGCTGAGCCGGACGATTGGAAAACAGAGGTCCTTTCTGATCGTGATCGGACCGGAAGGCGGCTTTTCCGAAGAGGAAATGGAACGGATGAAAAAAGAAGGTCTGATCGAAGTGACGCTGGGAAGCAGGATCCTGCGGGCAGAAACTGCCGCGATCTCAGCCTGTGCTTTGATCAGTGAATTATCGGAGAATCAATGGTTATGAAATTCAGTGTCTGTAATCTTGGCTGCAAAGTCAACGCATATGAAGCAGAGAGCATCGCTGCCCGGCTTGTTCAGTCCGGCTGGGAGCGGGTCCAGTTTACGGAACCGGCGGACGCAGCTCTGATCTTTACATGTGCCGTCACGAACATCGCTGCCGGCAAAAGCAGAAAGATGATGCATCGTGTCAGACGGCTGAATCCCGACTGTGTAACGGTCATGGCAGGCTGCTATGCGCAGGTGCAGGACGGCATGCTGGAAGATGCGGAGATCATCGTCGGAACGGAAAACAAAAACAGGATCCCGGAATATCTGGAAGAATACATGCGGGAGAGAAAGAAGATCCGTGCGTATACCGATCTGCAGAGTGTGTGCTTTGACAACATGGTATCTGCACAGTCTGATGAGAAAAGCAGAGCATATCTGAAGGTCCAGGACGGCTGCGATCAGTTCTGCACGTACTGCATTATTCCCTATGTCCGCGGCAGAGAACGTTCGATGGATCCCGACCGTGCAGTACAGGAAGCTTCTGCTCTTGCAAAGACGTATCATGAGATCGTTCTGACCGGCATCCATACCGGAAGATACGGAAAAGAATACAACGTGACGCTGGCGTCCCTGATGAAGCGGATCCTGAATGAGACATCTGTTCAGAGACTGCGGATCTCATCGATCGAAATCACGGAGATCACAGACGAACTCATCGAATTGATGAAAGAGGATGACAGGATTGCAAAGCATCTGCATATACCTCTGCAGTCCGGCTGTGACCGGATCCTTTCGCTGATGAACCGTCCGTACACCACAGCAGAGTACTATGATAAAATTGAATGGATCAGAGAACAGATCCCCGGCATTGCCGTTTCCTGTGATCTGATCACTGGATTCCCGACGGAGACAGATGCGGATTTTGAAGAAACGTTCGCGTTTCTGAAGAAATGCAGATTCTCTTTTCTGCATGTATTCCCGTACTCCATGCGTCAGGGAACACCGGCAGCGGAAATGGCACAGGTCTCATCGGAAGTCAAAAAAGAAAGAGCCGGCAGATGCCTGCAGCTTTCCGGAGAACTGGCGAAAGAATATGCTTCTCAATGGATCGGAAAAAAAGTGTCTGTTCTTTTTGAACAGTCAAGAAACGGATACACGGAAGGATACGATTCTCATTACATGTATGTGAAAATCCCGGGGAATCATCCCCGCGGCATGCTGGCAGAGTGTATAATAAGAGAATACAGAGATGATGCAGTTTATGCAGAAGCGGCAGAATTATGAAATTAAATGATCTGTTTGAAAACGTACCTGATATTGAGATCAGAAGTCTGATGTCCGACAGCCGGAAGAAACGTCCGCAGTCGATCTTTTTCTGCATCAAGGGAATGATGTTTGACGGCCATAAGTTTATTGATGAAGCGATCTCCAACGGAGCCGTCGTCATCGTTTACAGTGACGAGATCCAGATCACACATTCGGATATCACATATATCCGGGTCAAGGATGTTCTTTCTGTTTTCAACAAAGTTGCGGACGCATTCTATGATTATCCCAGCCACAGGATGCTGATGTACGGTATTACCGGCACCAACGGCAAATCTTCTGTTGCCAGCATCATCCGGGATATCCTGGATGAATTCTATCCGACCGGCAGCATCGGAACAATGTCAGTGGAATACGGCAGCGTCAAGCTTCCGCCGATGATGACGACGCCGGATATCGATACGCTGCACGGCATTATGAAAGACATGATCGATGCCGGAATGGAAGCCTGCACGCTTGAGGTATCCTCGGTCGGACTGGAACAGCGCAGAGTCGACAGCGTGGATTTTGACGTTGCTGTCTTTACCAACCTGACCAGCGATCATCTGGAATACCACGGCACCATGACGAATTACATCCAGGCCAAGAAGCGGTTGTTTGACATGCTGAAGCCAGAAGCCTACGCGGTCATCAATGCTGACGATCCGTACTGCCGCAAGGTGACGGAAAATACCCAGGCTCATGTCATTACATACGGGATCGATACGCCGGCGGATTATCAGGTCATTGCCTATCAGCTGCAGAAAGACAAAACAAGATTTACGCTGAAAACAGCAGAAATGGAATACGAGCTGGAAACGAACCTTGTTACCAAGCTGAATATCTACAACCTGCTTGCGGCGATCGCGGCGCTGCATACCAAAGGCATCTCCATCAGCCAGATGCTGCCGCTGATCAAAGACCTGAGCCAGATCGAAGGCCGCATGCAGAGGATCACCGACGGTCAGCCGTTCAACATCATTATTGACTTCGCGCATACTCCGGACGGCATTGACAAGGTGCTGCAGTACGCTGCTGCCATCACGCCGCGCGGAAAGAGAATCATTACGGTGACCGGAAGTGCCGGCATGAAGGATTCCTCGCGACGTCCGCTGATCGGAAAGATCCTGAACAAATACTGCGATATGATCATTCTGACAGAAGATGATCCGCGGGAAGAAGATCCCCGCAAGATCGCCGGCGAGATCGCGAAGGAGATCAAAAATACAAACTATGTGATCATTGAGGACAGATATGCGGCCATACGGCAGGCAGTCGAACTCGGTGAACCGAATGATACAGTTGTTCTGCTCGGCAAAGGAGATGAAAAATACATTTATCGGGAGTTTGGCAGTGAACCATATGAAGGCGATGACGCGATCGTTCATGAAGTATTGCAGAAATATTATTTTACGGAGGATGAATAGTCATGAAAAAAAGCAAGTACATCGATCATACCATCCTGAAGGCAGATGCGAAAAAAGCAGATATTGAAAAGGTCTGCAAAGAAGCCGCAGAGTACGATTTCGCTTCTGTCTGCATCAATCCATCCTGGATCGCACTGGCCAGAGAACTGCTTGAAGGAACAGACGTCAAAGTCTGCACCGTCGTTGGTTTCCCGCTTGGTGCCATGACGACCGAGGCAAAGGTGTTTGAAACAGAAGATGCTGTTGCGAAAGGCGCGGAAGAGATCGATATGGTGATCAATATCGGCCGGCTCAAAGACGGCGATGACGCATACGTCACGGAAGAGATCCGCCGTATTAAAGAAGCATGCGGAGGCCGCATTCTGAAAGTGATCATCGAAACATGTCTGCTGACAGATGAAGAGAAAGTCAGAGCATGTCTGGACGTAAAGGCAGCAGGTGCTGACTTTGTCAAGACAAGCACCGGTTTCTCGACCGGAGGAGCAACGCCCGCAGACGTCAGACTGATGAAGGAAACTGTCGGCTCGGATGTAAAAGTCAAGGCAGCAGGCGGCGTCAGAACGAAAGAAGATCTGGAAGAAATGATCGCAGCAGGTGCGGAAAGGATCGGAACAAGCAGAGGCGTCAGCCTGATGCAGTAAGGCAAAAAGAACAAAAAATCTGATTGCATTTTGTATTGCAGTTTGATAGAATAGACGTGCTCTTAATCAGGAAGGGGGTATCAAAATGCCAAGAGTCGTAGTCAAGGAAAATGAGAATCTTGATGATGCACTGCGCCGTTTCAAGCGTCAGGTATCACGCAACGGAACCCTTGCTGAAGCGCGTAAAAGAGAGTTCTATGTCAAACCTGGCGTCAAGAGAAAGCTGAAGAGCGAAGCTGCACGCAAGGCCAGAAGAAAAGGTAAGTAATAAGGAGCGAATCAATCGCTTCTTTTTTTTCTTTTCATATTATTTTATGATATTAGAGCGGAGGATTACAGATTTTGGACACAGTAACAATTACCATTGAAGAAATGACAGATGGAGAAGCATCTGTTCTGATCGGACCGAATGACAGAAATCTCCAGACGCTTTCTCTCTGTACAGGAAAAGAGATTTCTTACCGGAATAATACATTCCTTGTCAGGAACTGCGGGGAAGAAGATGAAAAGCTCATCCGCAGTGTTCTGACCGCCATGTATCATCTTGCCTCCCGGGGCAAGCCTGTCACTGCGCAGGATATCATTTATGCGGAACGCCTGATGCGCCGCGGGGAAACGATCGATTACGACCGCATGAACGAGACGATCGTCGGCAGAACACTGTCGGGAAAGGCGATCGTTCCGAAAACAAAGGGGCAGTATGAATTTGTGGAAGCGATGGATCAGAATCCGATCGTGTTTGCGCTGGGACCGGCCGGAACAGGCAAGACGTTCCTGGCTGTCATCCGGGCTGTTACGGCGCTCAAAAAAGGTGATGTCAAGAGGATCGTTCTGACAAGGCCGGCTGTGGAAGCTGGCGAAAATCTTGGCTTTCTGCCTGGTGATCTGAAAGAAAAAGTGGATCCTTATCTGACGCCGCTCTATGACGCTCTGCATGATATGCTCGGCGCTGAGCAGACAGAACGTCTGATGGAAAAAGGAACGATCGAAGTCGCACCGCTGGCGTATATGAGAGGAAGGACGCTGGATGATTCCTTTGTGATCCTCGATGAAGCACAGAATACGACAGCATCTCAGATGAAAATGTTCCTGACAAGACTCGGCTTCCATTCCCGGATGGTGATCAACGGCGACACGACGCAGATCGACCTGGATCCGAGAATGGAAAGCGGGCTGGTGCAGGCAGCACGGATCCTGCATGATATCCGTGAGATCGCGGTCATTCAGTTAAGCGCAGATGATGTCGTCCGGCATCCTCTGGTCCAGAAGATCATAGAAAGATACAGCCAGGAAGCAGAAGAAACTTCTTTCCGAAGCAGCCGGAGAAGCAGGTGAATATATGGAAATTACATTAATCAACCGAACAAATGAAAATATCCTGTCATGGTACGAGATGTTCCGCAGGATCGCGCGCAATGCCGAAAAAGTGCTTGACCTGGAAGATGATCTGGAGATCTCAGTGACATTTGTGCGCTCGGTGACGATCCACAAGATCAACCGTGAGTACCGCGGTATTGACAGGGCAACGGATGTCATCAGTTTTGCTGTCCGTGACGCGGAAAGCTTCATTGCGGAAGAAGATACAGATCTCGGTGATATCTTCATCAATATCAACTATGCGAAGAAACAGGCAAAAGAATACGGGCATTCTTATGAACGTGAGATCGGTTTCCTGTTTGCCCATGGTCTTCTGCACTGTCTCGGATATGATCACATGACAGAAAAAGAGGAAAAGATCATGACGGATCTCCAGCATAAGATCCTGGATCCGATCGTGCCGCGTGTATGAAAGATAAATTCGAAAATGCGTTCCGGGGACTGATGGACGGACTGTGCGACCACAGTATCCGCACACAGTTTATACTGGCATTCTGTGCGCTGACTGCCGGCTTTGTCCTGAAGCTGAACCTGACGGAATGGCTTGTCGTCATTGTGTGCATGGGGCTTGTCATCTGCTCGGAGATGCTGAACACATGCATTGAACAGGTCTGCGATCTGTACGATGCGAATGAAAATGAAAAGATCCGCAGGATCAAGGATCTGGGAGCCGGAGCAGTCCTTATGGCATCCCTGACTGCGCTGGTCTGCGCGCTGCTGATCCTGCTGCATCATATCGGCTGAGAAAGGAACTTTTATGAACAGGGAAGAACTTGTAAATGAAGCATTCAAGGCAATGGAAAATGCGTATGCGCCGTATTCCAATTATCATGTCGGTGCGGCAGTGCTGACTTGCGACGGTACGGTGTTCTGGGGCGCGAATATTGAAAATGCTTCCTACGGCGCAACGAACTGTGCGGAAAGAAGCGCTGTATTCGCTGCATATTCACGGGGCTACCGGAAAGAAACGATCAAGGCGCTGGCAATCGTCAGCGACGGTGACAGGCTTGCCGGACCGTGCGGGATCTGCCGCCAGGTACTGGGCGAACTGCTGGAGCAGGATACGCCGATCTATCTCAGCAATCATAAAGAGAATATGGATACCTGCATCCGTGAACTTCTGCCGATGCAGTTCGGCATGGAGGATGTGATCCGATGAGGAGCGGCTTTGTGGCGCTGGCCGGAAGACCGAACGCCGGAAAAAGCACGCTGATCAACGCTCTGGTAAAAGAAAAGATCGCAATAGTTTCGGACCGTCCCCAGACGACGCGTTCCGAGATCCGCGGCATCAGAACGGATGAAGACAGTCAGATCATATTTACGGATACGCCGGGCATTCACAAGGCACAGTATCGTCTCGGTGTACGCATGAACAAGCAGGCGGCTGATGTGATCCAGGGTGTGGATCTGATCTATCTGGTCGTTGACGGATCGGTGCCTTACGGAAAAGGAGACGCGTTTGTTCTGCAGATGGTAGCCAATACCGGGCTGCCGGTTTTTCTGATCCTGAATAAATGCGACAAGATGGACAGAGCGAAGATCCTGCACAATCTGCAGTCCTGGCAGGCACGCTTTGATTTTGCGGAGTATTTTCCCATTTCTGCAAAGTTCGGCCGTTCCTTTGATGACCTGATCCGGACGACAAAGAAGTATCTGCCGGAAGGTGATCTTCTGTATCCTGCCGAGATCATCAGCGACGGTGCGGAAAACTTCCGGATCGCTGAGCTGATCCGTGAAAAAGTGCTGACCTGCACGGAGGAAGAAGTTCCCCATGCGGCGGCAGTCAAGATCGAAAACAAGGAATTCAGAAAAAACGCCTGTTATATTCAGGCTGTGATCCTGGTTGAGAAACAGAGCCAGAAAGGCATCATGATCGGCAAACAGGGAACGATGCTGAAAAAGATCGGCACCCTGGCCAGGGCAGATATTGAAAAACTGCTTGGCATGAATGTGTATCTCGAACTGTTTGTACGGGTCGAGGATGAATGGCGTTCAAGGGACGCAAGGATCAGCGAATACGGGTACGGAGGAGATCTTTTCGATGAATGATTCTGTCACGGCGCTGATTCTGAAACAGACCGATTACAGAGAAGCTGACGCGATACTGACAGTTTTGACCGCGGAATACGGAAAACTGTCTTTTATTGCGGGCGGCGTCAGAAAAATGGCAAGCAAAAATGCCGGATCGGTGCTGCCGTTTACGGAAGCACAGTTCCAGTATGATCATAAACAGGGCAGGACCATGTTCCGCCTGAAGACAGCACGGACGGTGCAGCTGTTCCGGAAGCTTCATGAAGATCTGGATCTTTCTGCCGCAGCGGGAATGGTCTGCGAGATCGCCGATCTTTTCTGCATGCAGGAAGAAGCTGAATCATCAGAAGAACAGTACAGTCTGACCCGTCAGGCGCTGACCCTGCTGAATGAGGGAAAGGATCCCTGTACAGTTCTCTTTCTCTATGCGTCAGATATGATGGGGCTGTTTGGCATTGCGGCGGACGTCGATGAGTGCGTACGCTGCTTCAGCACGACCGTTTCCGCTGTCAGTGCTGCGGAAGGCGGGTTCCTGTGTGCGGACTGTGCATCTCTGCTCAATGTGCCGCCCAGCACGCCGGCGAGACTGCGCCGTTTCCGGCTGGCGGTAAAGGGCGGTCTCAGACAGATCAGATATACAGAAGAAGCCGGCGGAATGCGTCTGGAAGACCTGGAGATCCTGATGGAAATGATCCGTCTTCATACAGGCATGCAAATCCGTTCATTTTCCTTTTTTAAGCGCATCTTGTCCATTGAATGAGCATTTTGAAAGTGCTATACTACGAAAGATTATGGTATCAAAACGGAAGGAGTTTTTAATATGGATAAAACATTTGATTTGATCGTATCCCACGCTAAAACGACCGGTTTTGTTTTTCAGGGTTCTGAGATCTATGGCGGTCTGAGCAATACATGGGATTTTGGCCCGTACGGCGTCATGCTGAAAGACAACATCAAGCGGGCATGGCAGAAGAAATTCATTCAGGAAGATCCCAACAATGTTGAAATACAGGCAGCGATCCTGATGAACCCGAAAGTATGGGAAGCATCCGGGCATCTGAAGGGATTCTCTGATCCTCTGATGGACTGCCGTCAGTGCAAGACACGTCACCGTGCCGACCAGCTGATCGAAAACTGGTCTAAAGGAACTGTTACATGCGAAGGCTGGTCCAACGAGCAGATGGAACAGTTTATTCATGAGAATCATATTCCCTGTCCTGACTGCGGAGCCCATGACTTCACTCCGATCAGACAGTTCAATCTGATGTTTAAAACATTCCAGGGAACAGTGGAAGATGCGAAGAACACGATCTACCTGCGTCCGGAAACTGCTCAGGGCATGTTCGTTGATTTCAAAAATGTACAGCGCGCATATCGCAAGAAGCTGCCTTTCGGAATCGGTCAGATCGGCAAATCCTTCCGTAATGAGATCACACCGGGCAACTTCATCTTCCGTACCCGTGAGTTCGAACAGATGGAAATGGAATTCTTCTGCGCGCCGGGAACAGATGATGACTGGTTCCCGTACTGGCGCAACTTCTGCATGGAGTGGATCCTGAGTCTCGGCGGAAATCCTGAGAACCTCAGATTCCGCGATCATGAGAAGGAAGAACTGAGCTTCTATTCCAAGGCAACAACGGATATTGAATATAAATTCCCGTGGGGCTGGGGTGAGCTCTGGGGCATCGCAGACCGCACCGATTATGACCTGAGTCAGCATGCTGAAATGTCCGGCAAGGATATGACTTATCTTGATCCGACAACAAACGAGAAGTTCATTCCGTATGTTGTTGAACCGGCAGTCGGCGTTGAAAGACTGTTATTCATGTTCTTCACGGATGCTTATGATGAAGAACTGCTTGAAAACGGAGACAAGCGTATCGTCATGCGCTTCTCACCGGTGCTTGCGCCGGTCAAGGCTGCGATCCTGCCTCTCAAGAAAAAGGATCATGGTGAAAAAGCACAGGAGATCTATAAAGATCTCTCGTACGATTTCTCTGTTCAGTATGACGAAGCCGGTTCCATCGGCAAGAGATACCGCCGCATGGATGAGATCGGAACACCGTACTGCATTACTGTAGATGATCAGACGCTCGCTGACGGAACCGTAACGATCCGTTACCGTGATTCCATGGAACAGGAGCGCATGAGCGTCGAGGAAGTCAGAACGAAGATCTGCAAAGAGATCCGTTTCTGAGTTCAGAAAGGATAGAATGGTCAGGATCAGCGAAGAAGAAATCAATGCTGTCAGGCAGCGTGCCGATATCGTCGATATCGTCGGGCATTACCTGCAGATCCATCGTCAGGGAAAAGCGTACAAAGCTGTATGTCCGTTTCATGATGACCACAGTCCTTCGCTGAATCTCAATCCTGACAGACAGATCTATAAATGTTTTGTCTGCGGGGCAGGCGGAAATGTCTTCACATTTGTGCAGAACTATGAAAAGATCTCTTTTCCGGCCGCAGTCGGAAGAGTTGCCTCGCTGGTCGGCTATCCGCTCTCTGTTGAACCGGAAGCCGCAGTTAAAAAAGAAGATCCGCACCGCGAAAAGCTGTATCAGGTCATGAATGAGTCGATCCGCTACATGATGTACCAGATCGATACGCAGGACGCGGCGCATGAAAAAGAGTATCTGGAAAAAAGAGGGATGAACGCTGATGTCCGGAACGCCTTCCAGATCGGATACAATCCGCCGGCAGACAGTCTGTACCGCTTCCTCCACGCCAAAGGATATGACGACAGGGATATCGTTTCCTGCAATCTCGGGCGGATGACAGAAAGCGGCATGCATGATGTCTTCAGCGGCCGGATCGCTTTTCCGATCCATGATACGGCAGGCAATCCGATCGGCTTCAGCGCCAGAACGCTGGATCCTTCCAATCCTTCCAAATACATCAACACAACAGAAACCGAACTGTTTACCAAAGGTGATATCGTTTATAACTATCACCGCGCCAAGATGGCAGCCCGCCGGGAAGGCAGGGTGTATGTGTGCGAAGGCGTGACGGATGTGATTGCTCTGTACCGAGCAGGAATTCAGAATGCTGTCTGCACGCTTGGTACATCCTGTACGGAAAATCAGATCCGTCTGCTCAGAAACATGGCGGCGAAAACCGTGTTCTGCTACGACGGCGACAATGCCGGCCAGGCGGCAACATACCGGGCAGCGGGAATGCTGAGAAAAGAAGGCTGTGAAGTACTGATCGTTCAGAATAAAACTGGTCTAGATCCGGATGAGATCCTGCGGAATCAGGGAGCGGAAGCTCTGCGGACAATGCTGAAGCAGGAGATCACATGGATGGAATTTGTACTCTCCTATTTTGAGAGCAGAACGAATCTGAACAGCTATCTTGAAAAAAAAGAAATGGCAGAAAAGGTCATGTCAGAGATCAGCCAGCTGCAGGATGATATAGACCGCCGCTATTTCACGGAAAAACTTTCCGCCCTGACCGGATTCCATCTTGAAACTGCTCCGGTGAAGCCCAAGGAGACAGCGCGGCCGCTGAATTCCGTGACGATCGTCAGCGGGACGCAGAAAGCGGAAGAAATGATCCTGAAACAGATCATGAATTCCACCCAGGCAGCCAGGAAATTTGAAGAAGAACTCGGATTTCTGACTGACAGTATCAGACAGCGGACAGCGCTGATCATACTTGATGCCGTTCACCGGTCAGGGAAAGCGGATCCTTCATCCCTGATGGATGAGGCAGATGACCAGAACGTCAGAAATCTCATCAGCAAGCTGGCGTATGAAGATCCCGAGCCATATGACGAGAAAATCATGGCCGGAGCCATCAGAAGGGTCAAGATCGAATCGCTGACCAAAGAAGCAGATGCGTACAAACAACAGTTGAAAGCTGATCTGAATCAGGAGACCAGGGAACTGATCCTGAACAGATACAGCGCATGTATCAGAGAACTACGGAGGTATATTGATGAAGAAAAAGACAACTGAAACTGAAACAAAGAGAAAAGCTCCTGCAAAGAGCACTTCTTCAAAAACTGTGGAAAAGAAGACCGCAGCGAAACCGGCAGTAAAGAAAACTGCCGAAAAAGCCTCCGCAGCGAAGAAAGAAACAGCTGCTGAAACAAAGAAGACAACAAAAAAGACAGCCGCAAAGAACGAAGAACCCGCAGTAAAAAAGACTGCTGCGAAGAAAGCTTCTGCGGACCAGAAAGCGGCAAAAGAAGAACCGAAAAAAGAAACCGTGAAAAAGGCTGCTGCGAAAAAGACTGCTGAAGAACCGAAGAAAGCAGAAACAAAAACATCTGCGAAGAAGAAGGAAACAGCAGAGGGATCCAAACCTGCAGCGAAAAAGACAGCCGCAAAGAAGGAGACTGCTGAAAAGGAAGCTCCTGCGAAAGCCGCTAAGAAAGAAACAAAGAAAAAAGTAAAAGAAGCTGAACCGGCCGCTGAGGAAGCGAAGCCGGCTGAAGAACCTGTCAAAGAAACGAAAAAGAAAGCTGCGAGATCCGTGAAGAAGGAAGAAAGCAAGCCTGCAGAAGAACCGGAAATCACGGAAGAAGTGAGCGTCAGGGAAGAAGTGGAGTTCGTTCCTCCTGTCCGTTCGATCCTCAGAGAGACAAAGACAGCGATCGAAGTCTACAAAAAAGAAGGAAAACACAAGATTCTGAAGAATCTTGATGAGATGAAGGAAGAATTCATTTATGTTTTCAAAGCGGACGGAATGATCTATCAGAAAGATATTATGGCTGCTCTGGAACATCTGGATCTTTCTGATGAAGACATGGATTCTCTCTGGGACTGGTTCAATGATGAGAATATCCGCATCCAGGAAGATGAAGATATCGAAGAGATGACAGATGATGAATCTGATCTGGATATCATAGATGATAACGGTGATCTTGACGGCGCTGATGATTCAGAAGATGAAGAAGAATTTGATTCCTATCAGATCCCTGATCTGAACGCATATACCAGATCTGCTTCTGTTCAGCTCAATGACCCGGTCAAGATGTATCTGAAAGAAATCGGCCGCGTACCGCTGCTGAAGCCGGAAGATGAGCCCGAGATCGCGAGAAGGATCGAAGAAGGAGATGAAGAAGCCAGAAGCATTCTGATCTCTTCCAACCTCCGTCTTGTTGTCTCCATCGCGAAAAAATATGTCGGCCGCGGAATGCTGTTCCTTGATCTGATCCAGGAAGGCAATATGGGTCTGGTCAAAGCGGTAGAGAAATTCGATTATAGAAAAGGATTCAAGTTCAGTACGTATGCGACATGGTGGATCCGCCAGGCGATCACGCGTGCGATCGCTGACCAGGCAAGAACGATCCGTATTCCTGTCCATATGGTTGAAACGATCAATAAGCTGACCCGCGTGCAGAGACAGCTCGTTCAGGAACTCGGCCGTGATCCTTCGGCGGAAGAGATCAGTGCCAGAATGGACGGCATTTCTCCGGAGAAAGTACGTGAGATCCAGAAGATCGCTCTCGAACCTGTTTCCCTGGAAACACCGATCGGTGAAGAAGATGATTCACATCTCGGTGACTTCATTGAAGATAAGGAAGCAATGGGTCCGGATCAGTATGCCAGCAATCAGCTGCTGAAAGACGAGATCAACAACGTGCTCAGCGGTCTGACTGACAGAGAAGAGAAGGTGCTCCGTCTGCGCTTCGGCTTGTATGACGGCAGGACCAGAACACTGGAAGAAGTCGGCAAAGAATTCAATGTCACAAGAGAGCGTATCCGTCAGATCGAAGCGAAAGCACTGAGAAAATTAAAGCATCCTACCCGTTCCAAACGCCTGAAGGACTTCTTTGATAAATGAGAAACATCAGACTTGAAAAAATCTCTGATATGGTAATGAAGGGTGTGGTCGCTGCCGATATCGGCACCGATCACGCTCTTCTTCCTGTTTCCCTTGTGCGCGGAGGGATCTGTCCGAAAGTCTACGCATGTGATATCGCGGAAGGACCTCTGAAGAGCGCCAGAAAAACGATCGCAGCTGCCGGCATGCAGGATCAGATCGAAGTCATCCTGTCCGATGGTTTTGACAATGTGCCGATGGATACAGAGTGCGCTGTGATTGCCGGCATGGGCTATTACACCGCTGCTGCGATCCTGGAAAAAGCAATCGGACGGATCGGCATGCTGAAACAGATCATCGTGGAAGTCAACCGCAACGTCAGAGAGATGCGGGAATGGATCAGTACCCATGGCTTTACGATCCTCGATGAAGCACTCGTTTCAGACCGGGGATTTGATTATGTGATCATTTCCTTCAATACAGAGCCGCATGCGCCGTATACGGAAACTGAACTGGAATGCGGACCTTTGCTGATGGAAAGAGGAAGTGAAGAATATCTTGATTTCTGCCGCCGCACGATCGCGGCACAGGAAAAGATCCTGGCAAAGATGAATCCGGCGTCTCCTCAGGCGGATTTCGTCAGAAAACGGATCGTGCTCTGGCAGGAGGCAACAAAAAAACCGTCACATGACGGCTGATTCTTCAGTAATGAACTGATTACTGAATGGAATTCACTGCTTTTGCAAGTCTGGACTTCTGACGGGCAGCGTAGTTATCTTTCTTGATATTCGCAGCGACAGCCTTGTCAAGAGCCTTGTTTGCTTCATTATATGCAGAGACAGCAGCTTCTTTGTCATTTGCGGCAACAGCTTCAAGAACCTTCTTGATGGCTGTCTTCAGCTGACTTTTCTGACCTGTCCTAGCACTCTGTCTCTTCAGATTTGTAAGCGCACGCTTCTTCTGGGACTTGATATTTGCCATGAACATACCTCCTGTTTTGTTTCCAAGCAACAGGAATTATAGCAATAACCCTTATAAAATGCAATGATTATTATGAAATAGTAAGGTATAATGACTGACAGACAAGGAGGCAGATCAACAATGAAACCTCGTATTATTTTTTTTGGAACCCCGCAGTTTGCCTGCCGCATCCTGCAGGAACTGATCGATGAAGGTCAGAATATCGCGGCTGTCGTTTCCCAGCCGGACAAACCGGTCGGCCGCAGACATACGATAGAAAAGACGCCTGTCCATGCTCTGGCAGAACAATACGGCATCCCTGTGATCCAGCCGGTGAAGCTCAGAGCCGAGGCAGACAGCATACTGGCACTTGAACCGGAGCTGATCGTAACATGCGCGTATGGTCAGTTCGTTCCTGAGATCATTCTGAATGCGCCGAAATACGGATGCCTGAATGTACATCCTTCACTGCTTCCGAAGTACCGCGGCGGCGCTCCGGTGCACAGAGCAGTCATGAACGGCGACAAAGAGACCGGCGTCTGCCTGATGCAGATGGTGAAAGCAATGGATGCCGGAAAAGTCTATGCCTGCTGCAGAAGAGAGATCCTTCCCGACATGACGACGGAAGATCTGAATCTTGTTCTGGAAGAAGACGCGGCTCTGCTGCTCAGAGAGAACCTGCCTCTGTATCTGGAAGGAAAGCTGCCGGGAACAGAACAGGATGAAGCAGGAGTGGTGCTGGCGCCGAATATCAGCCGGGAAGATGAAATGGTCCGCTTTGCGGAAGAAGATGTTCATCAGGCATATAACCATATCAGGGCTCTGATCGACTGGCCGATCAGCTATGGTGTGGTAAACGGAAAACGGATCAAATTCTACAAGGCCCGCAAAGAAGAGGCGGAGCACAGCTGTAAAACAGGAACAGTAACAGGCTTTGAGAACGGCGGCATGAGAATTGCCTGCAAAGGCGGCTTTGTGGACATTCTGGAACTGCAGATGGAAGGCAAGAACAGAATGAGCGCGGACGCGTTCGCCAATGGTGCCGGCAGAAGCCTGATCGGAAAACAATTTGAGTAAGGAGCAGAAGATGAATCAGAACAGAATACGGAATTTCTGCATCATTGCCCATATTGACCATGGAAAATCGACACTTGCGGACAGGATCCTGGAAATGACAGATACTGTCCAGACAAGAGATATGAAAGCGCAGATGCTGGATGAGATGGACCTGGAACGAGAGAGGGGCATTACCATCAAACTGAATGCTGTTTCCCTGAAATACCATGCGGATGACGGGGAAGACTACACATTCAATCTGATCGACACGCCGGGTCATGTCGACTTCACCTATGAAGTTTCCCGTTCACTCGCAGCATGCGAAGGAGCGGTCCTTGTCGTTGACGCGACCCAGGGCGTTCAGGCACAGACGCTTGCGAATACCTATCTTGCGCTTGACAACGATCTTGAGATCGTACCCGTCATCAACAAAGTTGACATGATGAATGCCAGACCGGATGTTACGATCCATGAGATCGAGGACATTATTGGTCTTGACTGCAGCGAGGCTCCGCTGATCAGCGCCCGCACCGGTGAAAACGTTCATCAGGTACTGGAACAGATCGTGCATAAGATCCCGGCACCGTCCGGAGATCCGGATGCGCCACTGCAGGCACTGGTGTTTGACTCGTTTTATGATCCGTACCGCGGCATTATCGCTCTGATCCGTGTCAGACAGGGAACGATCCGTCCCGGCGACAAGATCTCTTTCATGGCGACCGGCGCGAAATACGAAGTTCTGGAGACCGGTATCCGCAATCCCCGGGAAGTCAAAGTCGGTGAGCTGAAAGCGGGCGACGTCGGCTGGTTCGCGGCAAGCATCAAATCGATCCAGCATGTCCGCGTCGGCGATACAGTCACAAATGCGGAACGTCCGGCTGACAGTCCGCTGGAAGGCTACCGCAGGCTGAATCCGATGGTGTACTGCGGTCTGTATCCCAGCGACGCTGCGAAATATGAAGATCTTCATGAAGCGCTCGACAAGCTGAAGCTCAATGATGCTTCCCTGCAGTATGAAGCAGAGACATCGCAGGCGCTTGGCTTTGGTTTCCGCTGCGGATTCCTTGGTCTTCTGCATATGGATGTCGTCCAGGAAAGACTGGAAAGAGAATACAATCTGGATCTGATCTGCACGGCGCCTTCGGTCATCTATCATGTGTACCTGAAAGACGGATCCATGGTGCCGATCGACAACCCGGCGAAAATGCCGGACGCGACCCGCATCGATCATGTTGAGGAACCGTATGTCAAAGCGGATATCATGGTCCAGGAAGAATTCATCGGTGCCGTCATGGAACTGTGCCAGAACAAACGCGGCATTTACAGATCCATGGATGTCATTGATGCCGGCCGGAACATGATCAGCTATGAACTTCCTCTGTCAGAGATCATTTACGATTTCTTTGACCGTCTGAAATCCTGCACAAAGGGATATGCGTCCCTGGATTATGAGCTGATCGGCTACCGGCGGGAAGATCTCGTCAAAATGGATATCCTGCTGAACGGCGAGAATGTGGACGCACTCTCGGTGATCGTTCACCGCAGCAACGCATACAAAAGAGGCAGCGGCATTACGATCCGTCTGAAGGAACTGATCCCCAAGCAGCAGTTTGAGATCCCTGTACAGGCAGCGATCGGCGGAAAGGTCATTGCCCGTACGAATATCAAATCCCTGCGCAAGAACGTTCTTGCGAAGTGCTACGGCGGCGACATTTCCCGTAAGAAGAAACTGCTGGAAAAGCAGAAAGAGGGAAAGAAGCGCATGAAGGAAGTCGGATCTGTTGTGATCCCCCAGGAAGCATTCATGTCGGTTCTTTCGAGAGAAGATGAACCGAAATAACAGACCTCCGGAAAGTCTGTATCTGCATGTGCCGTTCTGCCGCTCGGTCTGTGCCTACTGTGATTTTACGCATACTGTCTACCGCAGAGAGAACGCCGGCAGATGGCTGGACGCTCTGACGGAAGAGATCCGCATGCGGAAGATCGATCCGGCGCTGAAGACCGTTTATATCGGCGGCGGCACACCGACGTGTCTGGAGCACAGTCAGCTGGAACGTCTGCTTGAACTTCTTGATCCGTATGTATCCGGTGTTCAGGAATATACAGCTGAGATCAATCCGGAAACGCTGGATGAAGAAAAAGCTGCGCTTCTCAAAGCGCATGGCGTCAACCGGGCAAGCATCGGATTTCAGTCACATGATCCCGGACTGCTCAGGCTGATGGGCCGAAAACACAGTGCGGAAGATGTCCGCAGCTGCATGGATCTGCTGAGAGATCACGGGATCAGAAACATCTCGCTGGATCTGATGTATTCACTGCCCGGCCAGACGATGGAGATCCTGCAGGAATCCGTCAGGACGGCTCTGTCCTTTGAACCGGATCATCTGTCGCTGTATTCTCTGACCATTGAAGAAAACACTGTGTTTGGCAGAAAAGGGTATGCTCCGCTCGATGAAGAGACAGAGGCGGATATGTATGAATGGATCTGCCGGTATCTTGCGGAACAGGGATTTGAGCAGTATGAGATCTCCAATTTCGCAAGAGAGGGAAAAAAGTCTCAGCATAATCTGGCGTACTGGCATTATGATGACTTTTACGGCATCTCCTGCGGCGCCAGCGGAAAAGAAAACGGCATCCGCTATGACATCACGAAGAATCTGAAAGAATATCTGGAAGAACCGGGCAGAAGAGAAACCGTGACAGAGCTGAGTGAGCGTGATCAGATGATGGAAACGCTGATGATGGGTCTGCGGCTGAAAGAAGGCATCTCTCTGGATGTCTTCCGGGAACGCTTCGGGATCACATTCTCCGAAGCATACGGTGAAGCGGAACAGTCACTTACAGCAAAGGGACTGATCGAATGCCGGGACGGATCTCTCAGATGCACGCCCAGAGGGTATGCGATCCTCAACAGCGTGCTTGTTGAATTTCTTGATTGAATGCATGATTGCGTGATGGTACAATCAGAAACATGTGAGGTACATTTATGGCTCAGAAACTGAAGAAATCAAAACAGAAACCGCGCAGCGCCCGCGCCATTCAGATGGAAGAAGAGAAAAAAGCGCTGATGGAGGAATATGAAAAACAGGAAAACTTCAGAAAGAAAAAAGCAGAGCGCAGCGGCATCATGATGCTGGCGTATTATTCACTGGCGTTCGGCATCCTGTCCATCCTTGTGGACTATATGGGCATCATCGGCCTGATCGCACTGGGTCTCGGCATCGGGGCCATGGTGAAGCTGAAAGGTGTCCGCAACAAAGAATTCTATGCGGCATGCGGCGGCATCGCTCTTGCGGTGATCAGGATCGGCATTGAGATCTACCGTCTGATCATGTATCTCAATGCATGAATACCCTTGATTCCTGTAAAGGAAAATGGTATTGTATATAAGCTTTCAGTCTGGGATATTCGCATCCTCAGCGGTACTCTCGGTCTGAAATGACATGAAAGAAAGAGGAGAAAAAAATGTTAACAAAAGAAAAGATTGCTGAAATCACAAAGCAGTACGGACGCAAAGAGGGCGACACAGGTTCCGCTGAAGTACAGGTTGCTCTTCTGACAGCTCAGATCAATGCGCTGACAGAACACATGAAGGCTAACAAGAAGGACTATTCCTCCAACCGTGGTCTTCTGAAGATGGTCGGCCGCAGAAAGCAGATGCTTGAATACCTCAAGAAGAAGGATATCAACCGCTACCGCGATCTGATCACAAGCCTCGGACTGAGAAAGTAATCAGGGAAAACATATCGAAAAGATATGTTTTTTTTAAGAATTGGGACATTGTTTTTAAAGAATGAATCCATTATGATGCGGATGGGAAAATATGAGCTATATTGAGTTTAAGGAAGTCAGGAAAACGTATCACGTCGGTGAAGTAGACATACACGCTCTGGCGGGCGTGGATTTTTCCATTGAAAAAGGACAGTTTGTGATCGTTGCCGGAGCAAGCGGCGCCGGCAAGAGCACCATTCTCAATATACTCGGAGGCATGGATACCGCTTCAGAAGGCATTGTTTCTGTGGATGGCGTGCGGGTCGATCAGATGAGCGAACGTCAGCTGACCGACTACCGCCGCTTTGACATCGGCTTTGTGTTTCAGTTCTATAATCTCGTACAGAATCTGACTGCCCTGGAGAATGTCGAACTGGCTACGGAGATCTGCCGGGATCCCCTGGATCCGCGTAAAGTGCTGGAACAGGTCGGACTTGGCGAAAGAATGAACAACTTTCCGTCCCAGCTGTCCGGCGGCGAACAGCAGCGCGTTGCCATTGCCAGGGCGCTTGCCAAAAATCCCAAGCTTCTGCTTTGTGACGAACCGACCGGAGCGCTTGACTATGTGACCGGCAAGCAGATCCTGAAGCTGCTGCAGGACATGTCAAAACAGTTCGGCATGACGGTCGTTGTCATCACCCATAATCTTGCGATCTGTCCGATGGGCGACAAAGTCTTCCGCATCAAAAGCGGCAAGGTCGTCAGTGAAGAGATCAATGAGCATCCGGCTGATATTTCGGAGATCGAATGGTGAAAATACCGCATACACTGCTGAAAAACATATTACGGCTGATACGCCAGACCAAAGGAAGATTTTTCGCGATCACTGCGATCGTGACTTTAGGTGTGGCGTTTTTTGTAGGTGTTTCCTCTTCGTCCCTTGTAATGGATGCCAGCGTTGATCAGTATATGGATCAGACCGCAATGAAGGACATCACGATCTACTCCAATTACGGCTTTGACGAGGATGATCTGAATGCCGTGAGAAACTGTGAAGGTGTCCGGACCGCCGAAGGAGCCTACTTTACTGACGTGATGGGAAGCAGCGAAAATCTGACCTTTGTCACAAGAGTGCATTCCTACCGTTCAGACAGTACACTGAACAGTTTTGTGCTGCGGGAAGGCAGGATGCCTCTGAATGAGAATGAAGCGCTCGCTGAAGCTGGCACGACGCTGGAACCGGGATTTCCTATCGGCAGCAAAGTTCTTCTGACGATGCCGGACGGCAGTGAAAATGAAATGCTGAAAGTCAGGGAAGTGACGGTTGTCGGAAACGTGGATACACCGCTGTATCTGAATCTGACAAAGGAAAACAGCACCCTCAGCAACCAGTATATCCGTACTTATCTGTATGTTCCGGAAGAAGCGTTTGACAGCGACTGCTATCTGGAGATCAGTCTGCTGACAGAGAACGGCGAAGCTTTTGACGCTTTTTCCAACGCGTATTTTGATTACGCGGAAGAGATCAGGATGAAGGTCGAGACGCTGTCAGAATCCCAGCAGAAGCAGCGGTATACGAAACTGAAAAATGACGCGGAAGAAGCATATGCCGAAGGACATGCCGAATACGAAGACGGCGTCAGGAAATATAATGAAGAGATCGCCAAAGGGGAAAAAGAACTCAGACAGGGAGAAAAAGATCTGCGGGACGGTGAAAAGGAGATCGCTGCCGCCAAGAAACAGCTGAAGGACTCTGAAAAGACAGTCGACAGTGAATATAAAAAAGGAAAAGCCCAGATCGCAGATGCCCGGGAAGAGATCCGCAGAGGCGATCAGGAGATCAGAAAATCACAGAAGGAACTGGACAGTGCCCGAAAAGAAGCAGAAGAAGGAGCCGGTCATATCCCTGAGATCAAAGACGGTATTGCCCAGCTTGACAGCGCAGTGAAAATGCTGGAAGAACTGTCGGCGGCGATCCGTACGGCCAGTTCCGTATTTGATCTGTCAGAAGATGATATCCGATCCATCCAGCAGGTGATCCGCGATCTGCATAAAACATCACGCGATACGCCGCTTTCCGAACTTGCCGGAGACAGCCGGATGAAAAGTCTGATGACTGCGCTGGGACTGAGTGAAAAGGATTCTGTCGAAGACCTTGTCAGAAAACTGACAGATGTTCTTCAGAATGACGCGGATGGTGAAAGCAGGGCGGAAGCCTTCCGGAAAACGATCGATGAGCTGAACGCGGAACGGGACGAAGTGAACAGACAGCTGGAAGAGCTGATGAAAGAAAAAGAGCCCTATGAAAAGCAGATCCGTGAGCTGCAGGCACAGCTGAAAACGATCGATGAGAGACTGGAAAAACTGGAAGAACAGTACAGCCGTTACAACACGATACAGGAAGAGATCAGAAATGCCCGTGAACAGATCAGCAAAATGAACGATGCCGCAGAACAGCTTGCCGGTCAGGATCCCGATCTCTCTCTGAAAGAACTGAAAGAGATCATGCCGGAAAGTGCGGAGCTGATCGAAGCGCTTGGCATGAGCGATACAGATACAGTCAGTGATCTGATCCGGAAAATCAATGAGATGACAGATGAAGCCGGTCAGCTCGCCGAAGAGCTCGGGACAGAAGGAGATCTGATCCTGGAAGCGCTCGATACGATCGATCTTGCGGATCTGCCTTCCGAGATCGCTTCTTTGAAAAAACAGAAAAAAGAACTGGAAGACACCCTGAAGAAGATCAATGACGGGCTGAGACAGATCGAAGAAGGCCAGAAACAGCTGGACGACGCAAGAAAGCAGCTGGAGGAAGGCAGGAAAGCCGCAGAAGACGGACTGAAGACGCTGGAAAGGAAGATCAGAGAAGCCCGCGCGAAGATCGACAGCGGATGGAAGGAAGTCAGAAGAAACGAAAAGATCATCCGCGACGCAAAAAAAGAACTGGCAGACGGCAGAGAAAAGCTGGAAAAAGCAAAAGAAGAAGGTCTGGAAGAGCTTGAAAAAGCCAGACAGGAACTGGCAGACGCCAGACAGCAGATCGATGATATGGATGATCCGGAATGGACAGTCCTTGACCGTAAGTCGCATTACGCGACTGTTACATACGATAATACGATCAGTCAGATGGAAGCGATCGGCAACGTATTCCCGGTCTTCTTTATCCTTGTCGCTGCCCTGGTGTGCCTGACGACAATGACGCGCATGGTCGATGAGCAGAGAGGCGAGATCGGCATTCTGCGGGCGCTTGGATATACAAGAATGCAGTGTGCCGGAAAGTACCTGATCTACGCAGGACTGGCGACCGTGACCGGATCCATAGCCGGAACGGTCCTCGGCCTTCTGATCTTCCCGTACATCATATACAACACATGGAAGATGATGTACGTGCTGCCGGATATGCTGCTGTTTGTGCCGTGGAAGCTTGTCGCGTTTACAACAGTCACATTCCTTGCCGCCATGCTGTTTACGACCTGGTATGCCTGCAGCAGCGATACCGGCGACGTTCCCTCGCAGCTGATGCGTCCGAAAGCACCGAAGCTTGGCAAGAATCTTTTGATTGAACGGATCACGTTCCTCTGGAAACGATTCTCATTTACCTGGAAGGTGACGCTGCGGAACCTGTTCCGCTACAAGAAACGGTTCGCAATGACGGTGTCCGGTGTTGCCGGATGCACAGCGCTGCTTGTCACCGGATTCGGGATCCGCGATTCCATCAACAACATGGTCGATATTCAGTTCTATGATATCTACAGATACAGCGGCGCGGCTGCCGCGGAAGGGACGGCTGCGGAAGAAGCAGCTCTGCTGGAGACCCTGAAGAAGGATCCGGAAATCAGCAGTGTAGTCCGCTGCGATTCCTACAGCGCCAAGGCATACGGCCCTGACAGTACCCTCAGTGAGACCGTCAGTGTAGAGATCTTTAAGGACAATGCGGAACTGGCAAAAGCATATGATCTGCGGACGCGGATCGGAAAGAAAGAACTGGCTCTGTCAGATGACGGTGTGATCATTTCCGAGAAACTGTCTGAGAATATGAAAGTCAAAGCAGGGGATACGTTCCGGATGGAAGATACCGACGGTATTTACCGGGAGGTAAAGATCGCGGCTGTTACGGAAATGTATATCCGTCATTACGCATTTATCAGTGAAGCGTATTACCGGATGCTGACCGGAAAGATGCCTGATAAATGCACTTTCCTGATCAGCACAGACATGGAAGACACCAGAAAGATGCAGGAGCGGATCGTCAATCTGGAACATGTGACCGGAATTGAATTCTTTGATGAGACTCTGAACAACTTCAATACCATGGTAAAGAGCCTGGATCTGATCGTCTGGACGCTGATCATTTCATCCATGTCGCTTGCCTTTGTCGTACTGGGCAATCTGATCAATGTCAATATCAGCGAACGTCAGCGTGAGATCGCGACGCTCAAAGTACTCGGCTTCCGTCAGCGTGAGGTCAGAAACTATATCTATAAAGAAAACAACATCCTGACGATGATCGGCGCCCTGGCCGGCCTGCCGCTGGGCAATCTTCTGCATCATTACATCATGCGGATGGTGGAAATGGACTATATCATGTTCGGCCGGAGCATCCTGCCGGCGAGCTTCATTCAGGCAACGGTGCTGACGGTCGTGTTCGGACTCCTGGTCAATCTGTTCATGGCGAAGAAGCTTGTGAATATCAAGATGGTCGAAAGCCTGAAAAGCGTGGAATGATTGAAAAAGAATGAGGAATCAATCATAATGGAAGTAACAAGGAGATGAACTATGGAAAATCTTAAAATTGTCAAATGTGCTCAGTGCGGAAAAATCGCCGTGATCCTGAAAGATTCTGCATGCCCGACAAAATGCTGCGGTGAAGCGATGGAAGTTCTGACTGCAAACACAACAGATGCTGCCCAGGAAAAGCATGTTCCTGTCGTAACAAGAGAAGGAAACAAGATCACTGTTACTGTCGGAGCAGTTGACCATCCGATGATCGAAGCGCATTACATCGAATTCATTGCCCTGCAGACAGAAACAGGATTCCGTATTGCATATCTCAATCCTGGTGACAAACCGGCAGCTGATTTCTATGCCGAAGAGCCTGTGATCGCGGTTTATGCATACTGCAATCTGCATGGTCTCTGGAAGACAGAAGCATAATTACAGGAAGCCCTCCGGGGCTTTTTTATTTGTTTCTTTTCTAAATGTCTTGTGATAGAATAGGTACGTTTGAATATACAGAGTGAAAAGTGAACACGTTTAGATATTAAGAGGTAGAAGAAGAAAGATGGAAAAGTTTAAGAAAAGCTGGGATTTCCACGGCCGTACACTGACTGTGGAAAACGGCGAACTCGCAAAACAGGCAGGCGGCTCCGTGCTTGTACGCTATGACGATACAGTCGTCCTTTCAGTCGCAACCGCAAGCAGCCAGGCAAAGGATACTGATTTCTTTCCGCTGACTGTCCTGTATCAGGAAAAAATGTACGCTGCCGGAAAGATCCCCGGCGGATTCCTCAGAAGAGAGGGAAGACCGAGCGAACACGCTACACTGACAGCGCGTCTGATCGACAGACCGATCCGCCCGCTGTTCGCGGAAGGATTCCGCAACGAAGTACAGGTCGTCAATACAGTATTCTCAGTTGATCCCGACTGCAGCAGTGAAATGGTTTCACTGTTCGGTTCCTCGCTGGCACTGTGCGTATCCGACATCCCGTTCAACGGACCGGTTGCCGGTGTGCAGGTCGCGAAGGTCGACGGCGAATATGTCATCAACCCGACAGTAGAACAGAGTGAAAAGGCTGTACTCAATCTGACCGTTGCCGGCACAAAGGCAGCCATCAACATGGTTGAAGCAGGCGCGAAGGAAGTCAGTGAAGAAGACATGCTGAAAGCACTGATGATCGGTCATGATGCGATCAAGGAACTGTGCGCGATCGAAGAAGAGATCATCGCTGAAGTTGCCAAGCCGAAGATGGAAGTCGTTCTCTATGAGATCAATCCTGTGATCAAACAGCTGATAGATGAAAAAGGCGCGGACAGGATCCGTGAAGCCGTTTCCATCAAGGGCAAACTGGAAAGATATGCTGCGATCGACAACCTGATCGCTGAAATGGAAGAAGAAACCGCAAAGCTTGAATGGGAAGATGATGCCGCAAAGGCAAAAGCTGTCAGACAGGCTCATGAATACGGTGTTGAAGTCGAAGCGGCTGAAGTACGCAGACTGATCTCCGAAGAAAAGATCCGTCCGGATGGAAGAGCGCTCGATGAACTGCGTCCGCTGGATTCCCAGGTCGATCTGGTTCCCCGTGCCCATGGTTCCGCGCTGTTTACCAGAGGCGAAACACAGGTCATGTCGATCACGACCCTTGGTCCGTTAAGCGACGCGCAGATCGTTGACGATCTGACAACGCAGACAGAAAAGAGATTCATGCACCAGTACAACTTCCCGCCGTTCTCCGTCGGTGAAGTAGGCCGTATGGGCAGCCCGGGCAGAAGAGAGATCGGCCACGGAGCGCTTGGTGAAAGAGCTCTGCTCCAGGTCCTGCCGGATGAAAATGAATTCCCGTATGCGATCCGCACATGTGCTGAAGTTCTTGAATCCAACGGATCCAGCTCCCAGGCTTCGATCTGTGCCGGAACAATGTCACTGATGGCTGCCGGCGTTCCGATCAAGGCAATGGTAGCCGGTGTCGCTATGGGTCTGATCACAGTTGGTGATACATATTCCATCCTGACAGATATTCAGGGTATGGAAGACCACTACGGCGATATGGACTTCAAGGTAGCCGGTACCCGCAAAGGCATCACCGCGCTGCAGATGGATATCAAGGTGACAGGCATCTCTGAAGAGATCCTCAGAGAAGCTCTGGCCCAGGCTCATAAGGGCCGTATGGAGATCCTCGACAACATGGAAACAGCGATCAGCGAACCGAGACCGCAGGTATCCAAGTGGGCTCCGAAGATGGATATGATGATGATCCCTGTCGACAAGATCCGCATTGTCATCGGCAAGGGCGGCGAGCAGATCGACAAGATCATCGAAGAATGCAACGATGTCAAGATCGATATCGATGATGACGGAAGATGCATTATCTACCATACAGATCTGGAAAGCATCCAGAAGGCAAAACAGATCATCAGCGATCTGATCCGCGAAGCCAAGGTCGACGATATCTACGATGCAACTGTTACTGAAATCCGTGAATCCTTCGCGTTTGTCAATCTGTTCCCGGGCACTGACGCTCTTCTGCATGTCAGCGAACTCTCCTGGGAGAGAACACCGAATATCAAGGATGCTCTGAACGTCGGAGATGTGATCCGTGTCAAGGTCATCAACATTGATGATTCCGGCAAGGTAAAGGTTTCCGCCAAGCAGCTTCTTGAAAAGCCGGAAGGATATGAAGAGAAGAAGAAAGAATCTTCCTTCAGACCGAAGAACAACGGTCCGCGCCGGAACAATGAAGCATCCGGAAATGTGGAACGCCGCGTTTTCAAGAAAAAGGAACAGTAAACCAGTGATATGAAGAAGGGCGGCAAGCCCTTCTTTTTGGAGTAACAGCGATGAGAATGAGAAAGAAAAAATGGGCTGATCCCTGGATCAGTGAACATGGTGATTATATCTTTGAAGATCCCGCAGAAATGAAGGGGCGCTGGCGTGAAGTATACGGCGGCAGTACCCTGCACGTTGAGATCGGGACCGGCAAGGGCGACTATCTTAATGAGATGGCTGCGATGTATCCGGAAGAACTGTGGGTCGGCATTGAAAAAGACCGCAGTGCAGCCGCTGTTGCCGCAAGAAAAGCAGTGGAAGCGGATGAGCCGGATCTTCATAACAAACGGATGATCGTCAATCACGCGGAAATGATGGAAGAATGGTTCGCGGAGAAGGAGATCGATGTGATCCACCTGAACTTTTCTGACCCCTGGCCGAAAAAGCACGCGCACAAGAGAAGACTGAGTTCTGAAAAATTTCTGCAGATGTATAAGCGCCTTCTTTCCGATGACGGAGTGATCCGGATGAAGACAGACAACAAGGATCTCTTTGAGGATTCCGTGCTGTATTTTCTGAACAATGGTTTCACACTGACAGATTTCTCTGTTGATTTCCGCCGCAAAGAACACCCTGAAGATGCTGTAACAGAGTATGAAAGACGGTTTATGGACCTTGGTCAGCCGATTTATCTGCTTTGTGCAGTCTGCAATAAAGAAAAATGATGTGCTAAAATGTAAGCGGAGAACCGGATGATGAGAAGGATACTGATATCAGCACTGTTCACAGTTCTGCTGTGCGGCTGTACGGCGCGCGGCAGTGATTTCAGAATGCTTGTTGATCAGAAGATCAGCGATGCGCTTTCCTGCGGTCTGCAGCAGCCGTCCTTCATGAAAGACAGCTACGCATATTATGTTTCCCCGTACATCGGCCGGATCGACGCCACTGCGACAAGCAATACCTTCAGTTATAACGGTACCCAGTTCGTTATGAACCTGCGGGTCCCGGATATCATCAACCGGAAGTATTATTCCGGCGGAAACGACGTTCTGATGCCTGTTTCCGCGGGCAGAAGCCTGCTTGAAAGCAGCGGACAGTATGAAGACTATCTGGGCATCAGACAGCCGTACAGCGTACGCGTAAGCGGTCTTGATGCCGGCGTGCTGGTCGAAACAAGAACTGCATACATGGACTTCAGTTCGGTCTGCCGCAAGGAAGACGCTCCGGATCTGATCGGTGAGATGCTGAAGATCGCCCGGACAGTAAAGCCCGAGGAGGAACAGATCCTCAGTCTGTACAGCACGCGGGAGAGTATTTCCTTCACGGGTGAGACGATCACACTGTTTGAAAACATCGCGCCGGAGAACGGATCGATCGAAGAACTCTTCATTGAAGCCAACAGCGCCGGAGAGAAAGTCGATCACCTGATCGATGATGAACCGGCAGAGGATGACTATGGTATTCCGGATGAATAATGATCCGGTGTGACAGAAGAAACTGTGCAGTGATACAATACTTCTTAACAAGACATAAGAAATAGAATAAAATTGTAATGTGTGTTTATGAAAGGGAGATTCTATGTTTAAGAAATTACAGAACTTATTATTTGAGGAAGAAATCGATGACGAAGAGGAAACAGGTGAAATAGAAGTACAGCCTGTTCAGGAGAAGCCCGTCGCAGTCAAGCCCGAGCCCGCTCCTGTCAAGAAAGAAGAACCTGCACCTGTGATCGAACAGCCGGCACCGGTTCAGAAGCCTCAGCCTGTTGAGGAAAAGAAGACAACAATGCAGAGAATCGACGTCACACAGGCGGTTCCTGTGATTGAGTCTGCACGTCCTCAGGCACCGAAGAGCGAGTCTGTATTCCGTGAACCTGCAGTTTCTCAGCCCCGTCCGCAGGAGACAGCACCGGTTTCCAAGCCGTCTGCACTCGGCATTACGATCGACGATGTGGCAGCAGAAAGAAAAGCTGCAAAGCCTGCTCCCAAACCTGCACCCAAGCCTGCGGTAAAGCCGGCAAAGCAGGAAACAAAGTCCATAAAACCTGCATACCAGTTCCAGCCTGTGATCAGTCCGATCTTTGGTGTTGATGAAAAAGACATGAACGCCCTGAAAACGACAACATCCAAGATCTCGGAACAGGAAAAGGCAAAGACAGATAAAAATGTCAGCCCGATCATTTCCCCGATGTATGGAACAAATCAGGAAGATATTCCTTCTTCCATCCAGAAGACAGTCGAAAAATCCAATCAGCAGGAAGTGATGATGGTCACTCCGGAAAAGAAAGCTGCGGAAGATGAGATCCCTGAATTCTCCCTGGATGATATTCTCAGAACAAGAGATGAAGAGATCGATACAGAAACAAAGAAGGATCCGGAAGCAACCGATTCTCTGTTTCCGAATCTGAACCTCTGGGATGACGAGGATGAGACTGTCGTGATTGAAAGACCTTCTCTGGATCTTGACAGCACGGATAAGGAATAATGATGGAATACTTCTTTATCGGCATCAAAGGAACAGGAATGGCATCCCTGGCATGCATGCTGCATGACCTGGGTTTTTCTGTTTCAGGCAGTGATTTATCAAAACACTTTTTCACTGAGGAAGGCCTGCATGAAAGAGGCATTCAGATCGTTGATTTTGATCCGGCAAACATCCGCGACAATATGCACGTCATCATCGGCAATGCATTCCTGGAAGATTTCCCGGAAGTCATCGCAGCCAGATCGAATCCGACCTGCGTCTGTGCAAGATACCATGAATTCCTTGGTGAATTTCTGAAAAAGTACCGTCTGATCAGCATCGCCGGCAGTCACGGCAAAACAACGACGACAGGACTTCTTTCCTCTGTGATGTCAAAATTTGACAAGACAGGCTGGCTGATCGGTGACGGCAGCGGCCATCTGGAAAAGGACACGAAGTATTTCTGTCTGGAATCTGATGAATTCCGCCGGCATTTCCTGGCATATCATCCTGAGTACGCGATCATCACGAATGTTGACATCGATCATGTTGACTATTTCAAAGACAGCGATGATTACCGCTCCGCCTATGAAGAATTCACAAAGCAGATCAGCAATACTGCAGTGATCTGGGGCGATGACGAAGAAGCCAGAAAGATGAAGATCGCATGCAATGTCATGTGGTACGGCGAAGGGGAAAACAACGACCTGCGTGCCGTCAACGTCGTGCAGCGTTATGACGGAATGGAATTTGACGTGTATTACCGCGGCAGTTTCTATTACCATTTCTCCACACCGCTTGTCGGACATCATCTGCTGCTGAACAGTCTTGGCGTGATCGGCATCGGCATCCTGGAGAATGTTCCGCCGGAAACGATCGAGGAAGGTCTCACCGCCTTTACCGGCGTCAGGCGCAGATTCGTCGTTGAGGAGCATGGTGATTCCGTATTTGTGGATGACTATGCGCATCATCCGACAGAAGTCGGCGTAACGATCGATACGGCAAGAATGCGTTTCCCGGGCAGGAAGCTGATCGCAGTGTTCAAACCGCACCGCGCTTCCCGCGTCCTGTTCTTCGCGGAAGACTTCAAAAAACAGCTGATGAAAGCAGACGAGATCTACCTGTGTGATTTCACCAGCATTGATGACAAACAGGACGGCACGGATATTGATATCACGTATCTGGCGAATATGATCCCGGGCTCCGTCGTTCTTCCGGAAGATGAACACGGCGCAGACCTGCTTGCGGAAAGACACCCGGGCGTATACCTGTTCATGTCCAGCAAAGACATCTACGGCCTCGCCGAAATGGTGAAAGAAAGATTATAGGAACTGTCTGAAAGGCAGTTCTTTTTTTTCTGTGTTCATTAAGATGAAAGCCCTTTCAGAAAATTCTTGAAACGTCATAGTGCTTTGCATATAATTTCCTTAGAAGGAGATTTTCAGTATGGACCAATTATTATTAGACTTGCAGAACGTTTCAACACAGCTTTTACCTATTCTTGGAGCTGTCGTTCTGATCTTTCTTTGCATATTCCTGAAGAAACTGTGGCAGCTGATCGAAAGTATTACAGCAACCGTTAAAGGACTTGACCCGACTTTAAAGCAGGTATATACGAGCATTGAAAAAGTACAGGCACCGCTTGATACCGCTGTTAAATACAGTCATTCTCTTGACAAAGTACATGACAAAACTGTTGAGGCTTTTGGAAAGGCAGCAGATTTTGCCAGTGAGAATATCGACAATCTGAAAACGGTTGTTCAGGACAAGCTGAAGAAGGAAGAAGAAGCAATTGAGGCTGAGGAAGGAGAATCCGCATAATGTCTGAAGAAAAGAATGTAAATCTTGAGAATGAACAGCCTTCAGAAATCAATTTTGAAGATTCAAATGAACCCATCGAATCCATCGAAAAAACAGTCGCTGATCTGAAGAAAAAGATCCAGGAACTGGCAGATATGGATGACGCTCCGGAAGGAGAAGAAGAACTCGATATTCCTGATTTCATCCAGGAAGAACCGAAGGAAGAAGCCCCTGCAGAGGAAGCTCCGGCGGCAGAAGCTCCGGCAGAGGAAGAACCGGCAGAAGAACCTGAAGAACAGGATACCGTAAGCTACATCAAGGAAAATGCAGTCAAGGCTTTTGATGACGCGAAAGCAAAGATCAGTGAACTGGCAGCAGATCCGAAGGTCAAGGAAGTATCCGAAAAGACAGCGGAATCCTTTAAGAACGCTTCGGCGGCAGTCAAAGAAAAGATCGGCAGCATCGCAGCTGATCCGAAAGTGAAGGAAGTTTCCGAGAAGACAAATGAAGCCTTCAAGCATCTCTCCGGATCGATCAAGGATACATTCAACGGTGCGAAGAATTCAGAAGCTGGCGTTAAAGCTGCTGAGACTCTGAAAGAGGCAGGCGCAAAGATCTCTGAAGGAACAAAGAATCTTGTGAAATCCGCTGATGAATTCGTCAACAAGCCGGAAGTACAGGAAAAGATCGCAGCGGCAAAGACAGGCATCGCAGCGTTTGCCGGCAAAGCAAAGAACGCAATTACCGGACTGTTCAAAAAAGCAGAAGACGCAGTCGAGGACATTGCTGAAGAGATCAAAGAAGAGGTCAAAACTGAAGAACCTTCTGAAACGAAAGATAAAGAGTAAGGGATAATTTATGAAACGTGTAACGATATATGATGTAGCGAAAGAAGCGGGTGTTTCACTTGCTACGGTATCACGTGTCATAAACGGTTCCAATGTTGTAAAAGGTCCGACGAGAGATCGTGTACAGGCCGCTGTTGACAAGCTCGGCTACAAGCCGAACGCGATTGCCCAGGGTCTGGCTCTGCAGAAGTCTACTACCATTGCCATGGTCGTTCCTGAAGCAAGTTTTACTTACACAGGACAGGTGATCAACGGCATGATCGATGTGGCTAAGATCTATAACTACAATATCATGCTGCATACGATCACTGCTGGCATCAGCGATCTGAACAGTGTTTTTGAAGAAGTGATCAAATCCCATGTCGACGGTGTTGTTCTGTACTCCGATAAACAGGCCATCCCCGAGCTGGAAGCACTGGCAAGATACAATATTCCGATCGTGGTGATCGGTCAGAAGATCAGCGGCGAAAGGATCTGCAGCGTATATGTTGATATCTGCAAAGCAGTATTCGAACTGACAACCAAATATCTGGAAGAGGGCAAGGACAAGATCGCGATCATCGAAGACCGGAAGAATCAGAACGCGTGCATGCAGATGATCGAAGGCGCAGAAAAAGCGTTTAAAGCCAAAGGCAAAAAGTTCAACGGCTTCCTGGAGATCCCTTCAGAAGTCAGAACGAGTTATGCATTCCTTTCCAGATGGCTGAAGAAACATAAATATGATCTGATGATCGGCAACCGTGATTCACAGGCAATGGCGATCGTGAATGCGGCAAGAGAAAATGACATCAGGATCCCGGAAGACATGGAAGTTGCCTGTGTGATCGACACAAAGTACAACTCCATGATGCGTCCCCAGATCTCCAGTTTCTCCATTCCTTCGTATGATCTCGGCGCTGTTTCCATGCGCGTCATGACGAAGATGCTGCAGAACGAAGATGAGTCTGACAAAGTGATCGAACTGAGTTATCTGTTTACTCCGAGACAGACAACCAGAGATTGACAAACTGCTTATTCATGCTAAAATCACTCTTGCGATGAACAGGACAAGTAACTGTCTGAATGCTGCGCAAGAGACGTCCCGGCTGGTGAAAGGGAACGGCGTGAAGGCAAGTGAATACACCTGGGAGCTTCCTGCTGAAAAGGCAGGACGTGAGCGCCTGCGTTAAAGGCAGAGATGAGGGCATGCAGCCAGACTGCATGAACTAAGGTGGTACCGCGCTGAGGCGTCCTTAGATGAAAGGACGCCTTTTATATATGCGTCCAGGGAGGATAAGATGAATTTTATTGAAGAACTGAAATGGAGAGGCCTTGTCAAAGACTGCACGGATCCGGAAGGACTGAATGAACAGCTGAAGAAGCCTACGGTCATTTACTGCGGATTTGACCCGACAGCTGACAGTCTGCACGTCGGACATCTGCAGCAGATCATCCTGCTGAGAAGATACCAGAATCAGGGCCATACACCGATCGCTCTCTGCGGCGGTTTTACCGGCATGATCGGCGACCCCAGACCCACAACGGAGCGCAAGCTTCTGACCCATGAAGAAGTGCTTCACAACGCTGACTGCATCCGCACCCAGCTTGCGAAGTTCCTGAAATTTGAAGGCGCCAATGCGGCCATCATGGAAAACAACAACAACTGGCTCGGCGGCATGTCGCTGCTCGACTTCCTGAGAGACTTCGGAAAACTGTTCAATGTTTCCTACATGCTCCAGAAAGACACCATTAAAAAGAGACTGGATACCGGTATCTCCTACACGGAATTCAGCTATACGATCCTGCAGGCGATCGACTGGCTCAAGCTGTACCAGAAGTACAACTGTCAGATCCAGATCGGCGGAAGCGACCAGTGGGGCAACCTGACATCCGGCACTGAACTGATCCGCAAGATGGAAGGTGAAGATGCTGAAGTGTTCGGCATTACATCACCGCTGATCACCAGAAGCGACGGTTCCAAGTTCGGCAAGTCCGAAGGAAAGAATATCTGGCTGGATCCGGCAAGAACGAATGCATATGAATTCTACCAGTTCTGGGTCAATACTCCGGATGCCGATATCGTCGACTACCTGAAGAGACTGAGCCTGAGACCGGTCGAGGAAATTGAAATGCTTGCCCAGAAGACAGCGGAGCATCCAGAAGAAAGAGCCGGCCAGAAGGCACTGGCGGAAGAGCTGACAGAGCTCGTGCACGGCAAAGAAGGTCTGGAAAAAGCGATCCGCATCACATCTACATTCTTCTCCGGAAACATCATGGATCTGACTCCGGAAGAGATGAAGGAAGGTCTCGCTGACGCGAAGAAAACACAGATCGAAGACGGAACGCTCGTGATCGACGCGCTTGTCGCATCCGGCATCAGCAAATCCAAAGGGGATGCCAGAAAGCTGATCCAGCAGGGTGCAGTCAGCGTCAACGGCGAAAAAGTCGTTTCTCTGGAAAGTGTTCTGAAAAAGGAAGACGCTGTCAGTCAGGAATTTTCCATTATCAAAAAGGGTAAGAAGAATTACTTCGTCGTTACATTCTGATATACTGTAAAGCGGCAGTCTGCTGAAACTGTCGCTTTCTTGCTTTATACAGTGAAAAAAAGCAGTGATTTGGTGTATAATCGCTAAGAGGTACTCTATGCGGAAAGTATTGCTGATGTGTCTTCTTGTGCTCAGCTGCGTCCTTTGCGGATGCGGAACTCAGAAGAGCCAGGACCCAAAACTGACATCCTATGAAACGTATTATCACGCGGTCGAAGAGAATGTGAAATTCAATGAGACAAGCGCGCATTTTCATTATTCGACAGAAATGACTGTGCTGCCTGACGGCACTTACAGGTACTATATTGTAATCGATGAGCCGCAGCATGCGATGTATCAGTTTACAGCTCTTGCTGTAGAGAATGACAGTGTGTTTTCCGCGGAATCCAGAATGATGCCTTCGCTCGGCATTTTTGATGATCCGGTCACTATGATCCCCAATCAGGTGAATACGGAGAAGAGATTTGTGAAAGGTATTGTGCTCAGCGGTGAAAGCAAAGAGCCTTCGGTCACCATCCGGCTGCTTGCTGAATGGAAAGATAAAACCGGGAAAAAGGCTGCCAGGGAATTCCTTTCCTTTGTCATTTCAAAAGAAGAAAAGCCTGCTGAACAGACAGAGCCTGCGGAAGGAGAAGCCGGCGCATGAGTGAAAACAAATCAAGTCAGATCAAACAGTCATTTATCAGAGGTTCACTTACCAGTTCGGCAGGAGTTTTTCTATCTAAACTGATCGGACTGTTTTATATTGTCCCGTTCCGTTCCATTGTCGGACAGGCCAACATGACATACTATTCCGTCGCATACGACTACTATACGATCCTGCTGCAGGTCTGCTCGGCTGGCATTCCGTTTGCGGTTGCGGCGATGATCGCAAAATACATGAACAAAGAGGATTACCGCACTGTGGTCCTGGTCAGACGTCTGTCCACAGTGATCCTGATGGTATCCGGATTCGTCATGGCGATGCTGTTCATGCTTTCGTCTGGATTCCTGTCCCGTCAGGCACTGACGACAGGGGCATCTCCGGAAGATATCAGGATCATGCAGAATACGTTCGTCATCCTGGCATTCGCGCTGTTCCTTGTTCCGCTTCTCTACAGTTACAGAGGCTATTATCAGGGAATGAAAGAACTCAAGATGTATGCGGACTCACAGGTCATTGAGCAGTTTGCCAGAGTCGTCTTTCTGCTGTTCTTCGGCTGGGTGCTTGTCTATGTCTTCAAGATGGCTCCTGTTTTCGGCATCTATGCCGCAGTCTTCGGAACTTCTGTAGGTACGGTCCTGGCGATCCTGTACTTCATGTATTTTGACAACAAGAAGTTCAAACCCATACTCCGGGAAGCACGCCGTCAGAAAACAAGGGCTGTTTCGGGAAGAGATATCCTGCAGGAATTCATAACATTCTCCATTCCGTATCTGCTGGTTTCCATTTTCGGCAACAGCCAGCGTCTGATCAATACGAACTTCTTTGTCAGCATGATGACGTCGATGGGCAATGAGATCGAAACATCAAAGATCATTCTCAGCATTATTCAGCTGAACTGTGACAAGCTGACATCGATCCCGCAGGTTCTCGCAATCGGCTTTTCGGCCGGCGTCGTTCCGTATATGACGGTCTCTCTGGAAAACAGGGACTGGAAAGGCCTGAACAGAAATATCGAAGACTGTCTGGATACAGTCCTCTATATCGCTCTGCCGGTCTGCTTCTCAATGGCAGTGCTTGCCGGACCGATCTATTACATCATGTACGGCGGTGATGAGCTTGCCTACGGTACGGTATGTCTGCAGTGGTCTGCACTGCTTGGCCTGGTGACGACAGTCACGCCGATCATCAGCTCTATGATGCTGACGCTTCGTTTCCGCCGGGAAAGCATTATCTATCTTGTTGTCGGCTTTATTGTCAAAGCCGTTACGTTCTTCCCGCTGATGCGTCTGCAGGGATATGTCGGCGCGATCACATCCAGCGTGCTCTGCTCGCTCACCATCATCTTCCTGTCGCTGACAAAGATCCAGAACAAATACAACATCAAATACAGAAAAATCATTATCAGAATGGTTAAGATGCTGATTGGCTGCATGTGCATGAACGGCGTTTATGCGCTGTTCAAGTTCGCTGGCATTACAGCACTTGCTTCCTCCCGTCTGCTTTCGCTTGTTGAACTGGGACTGATGGGGATCTGCGGCATTGCCGTGTATCTGTTTACGACCAGCATCATGAAGCTTCCTCAGGCTGTATTCCACAAGAAGCTCAGCACGATCATCAAGCGCTTTCTGCCGGTGAAATGATCTATGAGACTGGATAAACTGCTGGCTGACTGCGGTTACGGCACCCGCAGTGAAGTAAAGAAAATGATCCGCGGCGGATGGGTCGAAATCAACGGCGTCACTGCCCGCAGCGGTGACCAGAAGGTCGATGAAAAAAGTGACACCGTCACAGTAGACGGGAATGAAGTCCTCTATCAGAAATACGTTTATTATATGCTGAACAAACCGCAGGGATACATTTCTGCGACAGAAGGACATGATCCGGTCGTTCTGGATCTGATCGCTGAGCCTTACAAAGATCTCTTTCCATGCGGCAGACTGGATAAAGATACAACCGGTCTTCTGCTGATCACCAATGACGGGCCGCTGGCTCACCGTCTGCTTTCGCCGAAACATCACGTGGAAAAAGAATACATTGTTTCCCACGAAAGACCGCTCAGTGATGCGGATATCCGGAAAATGGCAGAAGGGATCACCTGGCAGTCAGAAAGCTATCGTCCGGCTGTCTGCCGGAAGATCGATGAGCATACATGCTCGCTGACAATATCGGAAGGAAAGTTCCATGAGATCAAAAAGATCTTCGAAGCACTCGGCAACAAAGTCACCGCGCTTTCGAGGATCCGCATGAAGAATCTGGTCCTGGATGGATCCCTGGCTCCCGGTGAATACCGGCCGCTTACGGATGAAGAACTTCAGGATCTCAGACAGGATTCATAACAGTCTGTTGTCGACATGTTCCGGCAGAATGAATTCACCGGTCTTTGCATACTGCGTCAGGAATGAGATGACCTGGGACGTAATGGAATTCGGAGTAGATGAACCGCTTGTTACGGCAATGCGGTTTTTATTTCTGATCATTTCTTCCTTCAGACCGAGAACGCTGTCGATGAGCCAGGCTTCCCGGATGCCGCAGGATCCTGCGATTTTTTTCAGCTGGCAGCTGTTGTTGGAACGGGGATCGCCGACAACGATCAGCACGTCGATGTCCTTCAGCTTCATGACGGCTTCCTGCCGCATTCTTGTTGCGCTGCAGATCTCATTCATGACAGCTGCGTCCGGGAACCTGTCCAGACATGCCTGGATGACCGGCTGGACGTCATGGATGCTGAGGGTGGTCTGGGTCGTGACCATGACATTTTCCAGATCAGGAAGACGGCTGACATCATCCGGCTGCGTTACCAGATGCACGCGGCTGCTGAGGGAAACGGTGCCTTCCGATTCCGGATGATTCCGTTTGCCGATGTAGATCAGATCACCTTTCAGGCAGTGTTCTTTTACAAGCGTATGTGTTCTCAGCACGTCGGGACATGTTGCATCGACTGCTGTCAGTCCTTTTTCTTCTGCTTTGGCACGGACATCATCACTGACGCCGTGGGCAGTAAAGATCACGATGCCTTCACTGATCTCATCCAGCAGTTCAAGTCTTGTTTTTCCGGGATCTTCCACAAAGCGGATGCCAAGCTCCTGACAGGCTCTGACCACATAGCTGTTATGAACGATCATGCCGAGCATGGTGACAGGCTGACCCGGATGATCCGCTGCAGTTTTTCTGGCAATTCCGATCGCTCTGACGACCCCCTGACAGTAGCCGCGGGGAATGACACTGATAATTTCCATTTTGTCTTCCTTTCCGATTGTGCTAAAATCCTTTATGCTATTAATTATAAGGGAAATGTTTATGAAAAGATTTGAAGACTTTCATTTAAAAAAAGAAACGATGGCTTTCATTGAAGCCAACAGATTCAGAGAACCGACGCCTGTCCAGGAAGAGGTCATACCTCCGGCACTGCGGGGAAAAGATGTGATCGGTCTTTCCAGCACCGGATCGGGCAAGACGCATGCATATTTGATCCCGATCATGGAGAAGGCGGATCCGTCTTCCGGTGATGTGCAGGCTGTCATTACTGCGCCGACAAGAGAACTGGCCGGACAGATCTTTGAGATGGCAAGAGTCATGCAGGACCATATGGATGGCCTGCGGGTCCGTCTGTATGTCGGCGGCCAGGACAGAGACCGCGATATTGATCAGCTGGCGGCAGGACAGCCGCATATCGTCATCGGTACGCCGGGCAGGATCAGGGATCTGTTCCTGAATGCCGGTGCGCTGCGGATCGACAAGGCAAAGATCCTGGTCGTTGATGAAGCAGACATGACGCTGGAATACGGTTTCCTCGATGAGATCGACGCGTTTGCCGGCAGGCTTCCGGAGGATCTGCAGATGATGGCATTCTCGGCAACGATGCCGGATCAGCTGCGTCCGTTCCTGCGCAAATACATGCGTCAGCCGGTAACGATCGAGATCGGCGAAAAGGTGAGATTCAATCCGGATATCAGACATATTCTTGTGCCGTGCTATCATCACGGATATGCGGAGACGATCCTTTCCATGATGAAGGGATTCAATCCTTATGTATGTCTGATCTTTGCCAATACCCGTCAGGAAGCTTCTGAGATCGCGGAAGAACTGCGGAACAAAGGGGTCAGAGTCTCTGAGATCCATGGTGATCTGACCAGCAGACAGAGAAAGCAGGCAATGAAATCCATTGCAAATGCGGAACATACATTTGTCGTTGCGACCGACCTCGCTGCCCGCGGCATCGATATCGGTGAAGTATCGCATGTCATTTCCTGCGGTTTCCCGGAAGACCTGGAATACTATGTGCACAGAGCCGGAAGGACCGGAAGAGCCGGGTCTGCAGGCACCTGCTACGCGCTTTACAGGGATGAAGACAACCAGTCGATCCGTTCTCTGATGAGAAGAGGGATCCGCTTTGAGCACCAGCGCTTCCACAACGGGACCTGGCAGACACTGCGTCCGTTCGGCATGAAGAGACAGAAACCGGATGATGAACTTCAGAAACAGATCGCGAAGATCATGACGAAGAAGAATACTAAAGTCAAGCCCGGCTACAAGAAGAAGAGAGCAGAAGAGATCGACAGACTGCACAGAAAAAAGAAACAGGAAATGATCCGCTCCAAGATCAGGGAAGAAAAGAAAGCCATGTATAAGGAGCGTGCCAAAAAGGACAGAGAAAACGGCTTATGATACTCGGCTGTCATGTACAGATGAAAGCGCCGGATTATGTTCTCGGCAGTGTCAGGGAAGCTCTTTCGTATGGCTGTGATGCGATGATGCTGTATACCGGAGCACCGCAGAACACAAAAAGAAAAGCGCTGGCTGATATGAAGATCGGGGAAGCCAGGCAGCTGATGAAGGAAAGGGGCATCCCGATGGACCGGATGATCATCCACGCTCCGTATCTGATCAATCCGGCGAATTCCGTAAAACCGGAAGTTGCGGATCTGGCAGTCACGTTTCTGCAGGAAGAAGTAAAACGTACAGCCGGGATCGGCGCGAAATATATCGTTCTGCATCCGGGATCGTTTACGACGACCGATCAGGTCACTGGCATCCGGACGGCAGCAGCCCAGCTCAACAGACTCGGAAGTCTGCCTGCCAATACTGTGATCTGTCTGGAAACGATGGCCGGAAAGGGAACGGAGATCGGCAGGTCTTTTGAAGAACTCGCGGAGATCCTGTCCGCTCTGGAACATCCGGAATGCTACGGTGTCTGTCTGGATACCTGCCATATTCATGATGCCGGCTATGACATGAATGATTTTGACGGTGTTCTTGACCGTTTTGATCAGGTTATCGGTCTCTCCCGTCTGCATGTGATCCACCTGAACGACTCCAAAAACATACGGGGAGCAGGGAAGGACCGCCATGCGAATATCGGCTGCGGTGAGATCGGATTTGAAGCTCTGCTTGCCGCTGCGGAAAACAGACGCACGGCGGATATTCCAAAGATCCTGGAAACTCCCTACATCAACGGAAAACCGGAGTATGCGCGGGAGATCGCAATGCTGAGGAACCGGAAATTTGAAGATATTCTGAATGAAAAAAATGAATCGTGATGATTCATTTTTCTTTGAGCATTTTCTCGATTTCTTCTTTCAGAGCATCTTTCAGTTCTGCCTGGGGAACCGTGCGGATGATCTCGCCTTTGCGGAAGAGGAAGCCGCTTTCAAATCCGCCGGCAATGCCGACATCAGCCCGGGATGCTTCCTGGATGCCGTTGACCGGACAGCCCATGACTGCGACTGTAATGTTTTTGTTTACCGTCTTCAGGTATTCTTCCATTTCTCTGACGACCGGGATCATATCGTACTGGATCCTTCCGCAGGTCGGACAGGCGATCAGGTCCGGCACATTGTCAGCCAGCCCGAAGGCTCTGAGAAGCTGTTTTGCGATGATCATCTCATCTTCCGGTTCACCGGAAACGGAAACACGGATCGTATCGCCGATGCCATCATACAGCAGGGTGCCGAGCGCTGCGCTGGATTTGACCGCGGATTCGGTAAATCCGCCGGCTTCCGTCACACCCAGATGCAGGGGATAGGGGAATCGTTCCGCAGCAGCCCGGTAGGCTTCGATCGTCAGTCTGACATCAGATGACTTGAACGAAAGACAGATATCATGGAAGTCAAGATCTTCCAGGATCTGCACATGTTTTTCCGCGCTTTCGATCATTGCTTCGGCGCACGGCTTTCCGTACTTTGCCAGAAGTTCTTTTTCCAGGGAACCGGAATTTATGCCGATCCGGATCGGGATATGCTTTTCCCGGCAGGCAGATACGACCTTCTCAGTATTTGCGCGGTTTCCGATATTGCCGGGATTGATGCGGATCGCATCAACATTGCCTTCGATGCAGGTCAGCGCAAACCGGTAGTTGAAATGTATGTCCGCAACCAGGGGAATATGGATCTGTTCCCGGATGAACGGGATCGCTTTAGCATCTTCATCATCCAGCACCGCCGTCCTCACAAGCTCGCAGCCGGCTTTTTCCAGCCGCAGGATCTGGGCGACAGACCCTTCAATGTTTTTGGCAGGAACGTTTGTCATCGACTGCAGGACGCATCTGTCCTGACCGCCGATCTGTACGCTGCCGACCATGATCGGTCTGGTTTCATTTCGTTTCATGAGATCACCTCCTAACTGATTATCTCACGTCCTGGCTTTTTTGGTTCAATAACGTTTTGATTTAATGCTTGGAATACAGAAACATTTATGTTATTATCCTGTCTTTGACAGCACAATAGCGAAAAAACACGAGAAAGTGCCGATGAATACTGGCAAATTCTCGTGTTTTGGTTTTGCGGCGATATTGCGTAAATTATTGAAATCTCTCTTTTGTCTGCCTGATGACAGAGCGGACGGAAGA
>JAILCN010000088.1 GCA_024680365.1 Solobacterium sp. | reverse complement strand
ATTCCTTTCCAACACTTCTGTCGAATCCACCAACTGCCGCAGAGAGATCAACTTCGCCCTTTCCCGCAACAAGGACTTCCTTTCCGTCGCCCTCGAACCTGTTCAGATGTCACCGGGTATGGAAATGCAGATCTCCAGCTACCAGTCTCTGTTAAGCTACAAATACCCGAAATGGGAAGACTTTGAAGAAAAGCTGCTTTCCCTGGATATCCTGCAGTCCTGCCGCAATGTCATCGTTCACGAAGTGGAAGAACCGGAGATCCCCGAAGAAGTATTCAAAGAGGAACCGGTAAAGAGCGAACCGGTACAGGAAATCGAACAGGAGAAAAAGCCAACGATCAGACCTGTTCCGAAAAAGAAGGAACCAAAACCGGAAACAGCGAAAAAGCCGCTTACGTTCATGAAAACAGCGCTGAAGATCGTTCTTGGTATCTTCGCCGCTCTTGTGCTGCTTATGGCCGTCATCCTCTTCAGACCATTTGAGAAGACTGTGAAGATCGACGGCAAAACGATCAAAAATGACTCATATATCTCGATCAAAGACGCCGAGCTGTCCGCGAAAGAAGTGTCGGATCTTGCGAAGCTGAACAAATGCACGTCTCTGACATTAAACAACTGTAAGTTTGAATCCGGCGCGTTCAGTCAGATCAGCGCAGGCAAACAGCTTCAGTCTTTATACCTCACCGGCTGTACCGGCATTGACAGTCTGACCGGTCTGAATGATCTTGAAAAACTATATACACTTGAGATCGAGAACTGCGGTATCACAGATGATCTGATGAATGGTGTTTCCCTGCCCGTCTCCCTGAGGAACCTGAGACTTCCTTCCAATCAGCTGACATATGTTCCGAAAGCAGACAAACTGACGACTCTGGAAATGCCTTACAACAACATTTCCTCAATCGACAATCTTGCCGCAATGACTGCACTGAGAGAAGTGAATCTCTCCGGCAATCAGATCACAAATATCGATGCCCTGAGCGGGCATACAAGTCTCACCCAGCTGAATCTGAACGATAACCAGATTGGATCCATTGAACCTCTGCTGGAGTGTGTCTACCTGCAGAAGCTGTATCTGCGCGGCAATGACATCGCGGATCTTTCTCCGCTGCAGTACTGCTCAGAACTGAATACTCTGAATCTGAACGGAAACACCAGTATCAGTGATCTCAGTCCGCTCGCAAAGTGCGCCGCTAAAATGCAGACTCTGAGTCTGAGCAGCATCATCCCGGATGATCTTTCACTGCTGAGCCAGATGAGCGCAATGAGGGGCCTGTATCTGAACCGCTGCGGACTGCAGGATCTCTCCTTTGCGGCAAACATGCCGAAGCTGGAGGTCCTCAACGCGGCAGGCAATGAGATCTCTGATATTTCTGCGATTTCCAAATGTACGAAGCTGGAGTACATCAACCTGGCATCCAACCATATCACCTCAGTCAGTGCGCTTTCGAAACATACGGAGGACTCACCTTTCAGCAGATATCTTCTGCTTCATAACAACCAGATTGCGTCTGTCGATGACCTTGATCCGGGATTCCATTACACGTTCCTGTCACTGACAGGCAATCCAATGGAAAACGCGTATGGGCTGAAAAGCTTGAAAGGCTCAAATCTGTTTGTGGACATGATTCCTGGCTACCAGCCGGCCTGGCTGAATAGTTTCGGCGATGTCTATGTACCGGAAAAGAATCTGGATCTGCAGGTTAAATGGGAAGAACATCTTGGGAGCTCCTTAAAGTACTCCCCGCTGGAAGAAGCATTAAAAGAAGAGCTCAGTAAAGACTCATACGGCTATCTGATCGTTCTGCCCTGATAAGGAGGGTTTATGGAACTTGCGTTAATATACATACTTACAGTAGTACTGTTCCTGGTGATCCTTCTCTCACTTGGCTTACAGTCGAAGATCGTCGGGAAACTGTCCGGTGTCCTGCTTTTGATCGTCGGCATATTCGGTGTTTCTCTGTACGGCTACGCGTATTTCAAGCTGCTGGAAAGTCCGGTACAGGCAGTCGCGAGAACATTGTTCTCGGTTTTCTGCATGTTCCTGGGACGCAATGAGATCAGCGCGATCAGTGCGGTTCCGGAACTGAAGACGCCAGTGATGCAGTGTCTGATCTACATGACGCATCTGCTTGCTTTATATCTGACCGCAAGCGCTGTTGTCGCTTCGATCGGCACCCGGCTGATCCGCACCCTGCGGCTTTCCTTCTCAAGGACAAAAGAGCTGCATCTGATCTACGGCACCAGTGATGAATCGATCGCATTTGGAAATGACCTTCTGAAAAAGAAAATGGGAATGGTCGTCTTCATTGATCCTGTGCAGGAGAAGTCCTATGACAATACGGTACTGCAGATGGGAGCTCTTCTGCTTTCCTCCGGCTACGGACTGGATCCAAGCCCTGCCTTCCTGAAGGAGATCGGCGTCAAGCCGGGAAAAAGACACTTCCATTTATACTGTCTGCATTCTTCTCCTTCCATGAACCTGCGCTATGCCCAGCAGATGGAAGAAGCGCTGAACAATGCCGGCGTACTTCCTGTCCAGACTTCTGTTACAGCACTGCTGGAAAGTGAATCACTGGGCACAACGCTGCAGAATACGAATGAACACTATGGATACGGTTCCGTGATCGCCCTGGAGCGTCACGAACTGTCTGCCCGCCTTGCCATGAAGGCATGCCCTCCGTATGAGACGATGACATTTGACGATCACGGAAAGGCAAAAGAAGACTTCGAAGTTCTGCTTGTGGGCTTCGGGAAAACAGGTCAGGCACTGCTCAGAAATCTGCTTCAGAACGGACAGTTTGCGGGCAGTGAATTCAAGGCGACTGTCATCGATGACAACTACCGTGCCAGCACCGGCTATTTCTTTGAACAGTATCCGGGCATCCGCGAACACTATGATTTGAAATTCGCGCCGTACAATGCCCGCAGCATCGATGCCTACGAGCATGTGATCCGCTCCATCCGGAAGCTGAATTACGCGGTCGTCTGCACCGGCAACGAATCCATCAATGAAGAAGTCGCGGCAGAACTGTTTACCCATTTCCAGAACCAGCGCATCCTCGTTCCGGTACTGGAATGTTCTTCCCGGAAGATCCGGATCAGAACACTCGATCAGAAGATCATTACCGTAGAAGGCGTATTTGACACTGACATCCTTTGCAATGAGACGATCGACAGGCTGGCAATGATCATCAACCACAGCTATCACCGCAATGAAGGACATACCGCGGAGGAAGACTGGGCAGCCTGCGACTATTTCAGCCGCTGCAGCTGCCGTTCCAGCGCTGACTATCTCGATGCCTTCCTGCACGCTGCCGGAACAAACCGGGAAGACGTGCTGAAAAACGGCTGGAACCCGGATCCGGAAACACTGGATGTGCTCTCACAGACAGAACATATGCGCTGGTGCGCGTTCCATTACGCAATGGGATATAAGACGATGCCGGAAGAGATCTTCCGCAAACGCGGCGAGGAACATCTGAAAGATCCGTCAGTCCGTATCTCCAAAGATACGGTTTCCAGATATCACGCCTGCCTTGTGCCGTGGAATGAACTGAAGACTCTCTCTGAAAAAGAAGCGGAATACACCGGCAGATATACAGACTATCAGGCGATGGATACTGACAACGTACTGGCAGCCGGTTCTCTTGTACGGGAAGCAGAGGCGATCATATGAACTCCAGAAGAACACTATGGATCCTTGTTTTCGCGGCAGTCTTTTTCGGACTGATCGCATTGTTGACTGCAGTGGAATCAGCGGCGGAAAACGCAACGATCACGTCGTTTCCCAACGCCCTCTGGTATACGCTGACAACACTGACAACGGTCGGTTACGGTGACTGTTATCCCGTCACGACAGCCGGCAGATTCATCGGCGGCTTCTTCCAGCTCTGCAGCATCGGCGTATTAGCCGCAGTCATCAGCGTGCTGATCTCCGCCTTTCGGGGGACACTGCTCCCCTACCTGCAGCTGTCGATGTTAAAAAAGAGAGAATGGTACATCTTTACCCAGCGTGACAAAGCTTCGAAAACACTGGCAGTATCACTGGTCAAGGAAGATCCTTCAAGAGTTATCCTGTTTACCGGAGACAACTACGACAGTACACCCGGCATGCGGACAACGCTGTCGCCGGAACGGCTGATCCGGATGAAAGGAATGCAGGGCATCCTGCCGCTGATCGATACGTCCGGTTCCTATCAGCCGAAACAGGACGCGAAGAATGTCTATTACTACCTGCAGAGTTCCTATGAACCAAAGCATCTTTCCGATCATATCATCCTGTTTGATCCGGATGAGATCCTGGCCAGACTGTACTGGCAGAAATATCCGGCGGATCTGAATGGTGAAACGGTCGTGATCATCGGCTCCGGAAGAGCTGCGGAGACCCTTCTGGAACAAGCACTGCTTGTCAATGTGACCGGTCAGGGACACTTCTCCTACTATGTATACGGAAACTATGAACGTTTCCTGCGTCTGCATCCAAGACTTTCCGAATTCATCTCTCTGAATCAGAATGTCAGCGGAAAAGACGCGCTGTATATCAAAGAAGAAGGCTGGGATGACGATGAATACCTTCTCAGAAACGCAGACAGGATCATCTTCCTGGATGAGAACGAAAAAGAAACAAATGAAAGACTGACGCAGTTCCTCCGCTATTTCGCAGCCCAGGGTACGATCTACGGAAAAACAGATTCTTCCTTCGACGGCGTCATCCGCTTCGGTTCAACTGAGGAGATCTATTCTTCGGAATATGTCCTGCGCACTTCACTGAACAGAACAGCGAAACTGCTTCATGAATGTTACCGCCGAGAGACCGGCGGGACCGCTCCTTCCTGGAATGAGCTGGACAGCTTCAAGCGCCGTTCCAACCTCGCTTCTGCCGACCATCTTCCGACCAAGATCCGTCTCCTTCTGCCCGATGAAGACACATCTGAACTCTCACAGAAGATCTTTGCCAGAGCATATCAGGCATTCGAAGCTTCAGACGGAGAGACCCGTGATCTGTACCGGAAGATCGAGCATGAAAGATGGTCCCGCTTCCATTACCTGCATAACTGGAACTATTCCCCGGTGCGCAATGATGATCAGCGTCTTCACCCGTGTCTCGTGCCGTATGACAAACTCTCACAGGCAGACAAAGAAAAGGATGATTACAGCTGGGAAGTACTGAAATACCTGGCAAAGTGATCCTTCTTCAGACAACTCACACATAAAAAAGACATTGTACGGGATCTCATTCCAATACAATGTCTTTTTCTGTTTTTATCCTCTCCACGGAGAAGACCCCGTTCTCAATAGAGCGGGGATGAATCCGCTGTGAACTTTTTTTGCCTCCCAGATTGTTGGCTCTTGCATTTGTTTTGGGAAATACTATATTGCGGATATGAAGAAACAGATGATCGCTGACAGATGCAGATTGTATCTCAATCATGAACAGACATCATACGCTGTAAAGACGATCGGTTC
>JAILCN010000077.1 GCA_024680365.1 Solobacterium sp. | reverse complement strand
AATGGGAAAACTGCAGGAAGCGCAGGAGATCATCGATTCCCTGAAAGATCAGGCAGATGAACTGCAGCTTGCCTACCTGCAGGGTGAGATCGATTATCTGAACCACAGCTACAAAGCCGCCGCGGAAAGCTTCAGGACTGTAACGCAGTCCAAAGCCGATGAGACGCTGGCCAAGCGCGCATACATCTCCCTGGCAGAAACCTACCGCGACAGCGCGAAGCTGAGCGCGGAGGATCCCGAACATATCAAAGACGCGTATACGCTGATGATCCAGACCCTTCAGGAAGCGATGAATGAGTACGATCTCTCCGGAAACGCCGTGCTGTGGGAAATGACAGGCTACGCATATTACAATCGCGGAACACTGGAAAAAGACAATGATCCGGAAGATCTGAAAGCAGCGGTCAGCGCCTACCGCAAAGTGATCAGTCTGGGTGTGCAGAAAGACTATCTGTATGTCAACATGTTCATCGCCTATCAGGCAATGGAAGACTATACGTCAGCTGAAAACGTTCTTCTTGAAATGAAGGAACTCTATCCGAATTCCTATCAGCCGTATATGTATCGTTCCATTCTGCTGATCCTGAAAGAGAACAAAAAACCGAATGCGAAAAGAAACTATACAGAAGCATACAAAGAATATCAGACCGCGAAAGAACTTGCGAATACCGCGGATTCGAGCAGCCAGCTGCAGCAGCTGGAAGGCCTGATCCAGCAGCTCCGGGACGGCGGATGGATCAAGTGACAGGAGAATGAACGATGGGAAATATCATGATCAATGCAGGTGCTGCTCTGCTTGTACTGGCAGCCGGCCTGACAATTTATTTCAAAAAGACAAAACCTGTCTATCAGCCGCAGAACATTGTTTCCGACCCTGTCCGCACACCTGAGAAACAGGAGATGCAGACTGCGGAAACACCGGAAACCACGCTGATGGAAGAACATCAGCCGGCACCGGAAACAACGTTGATGGAGAACGATTATTACACTTCCGAAACAACAGTTCTCGATGCCGGAGATACGGAAAAAGGAGAAACACGATGAAGTCAGACACACTGGTGAAAACGATCTGTGCAGCAGCACTGCTGATGATCTGTGCGGCTGTTCCAAATATTTTGCTGACCGTTCATGCGGGCAGTCTGGTTCTGAATGCGCCGGCAGAATCCCCTGCACCGACCGATTACTCCGCGCTGAAAGCTGCGATCTATGAAGCAGAAGCAATGGACCTGTCTCAGTATGATGAAGAGGCGGTCAAGTCATTTGTCTTCGTACTGGACGCCGCAAAACAGGTCGTTTCAAATGAAAGCGCGACCCAGGATATGGTCGATTCAGCGGTAAAATCTCTGGAAAACGCAAAGAAAGAACTGCAGGGCAACAAGTCCATGCCCAAGTCAGTCATCTTCATCGCTGCCGGTGTGTGCCTGCTGGCTGCGGCCGGCGCGGCTTTTGTGATCCTCAGAAAGAAGAATGAAGCTAAGACCACGGCTTCTGAGCAGCCGGCTTATAACGAGCGTCCTTCCGTCCCTGTTCAGCCCAGCGGCTATCGGGAGATCAGCCCCGCCGCAAAGCCTTCCCGGACAGAAAGCTCCGCGGAAACAACATTGCTTGAAAACGGGTCCGCGCCGGAAACGACCCTGCTTGCACCGGCTTCTTACGGAACCCTGGTCAATACAAAAACAGAAGAAAAGGTCAATGTGAACAAAGATCACTTCAGGATCGGAAGAGAAAAGACCAACGTTGATTACTGCGTGGAAAACAACACCAATGTCGGCCGGTATCATGCCGAGATCTTCAGCGAAGACCAGCATACATATGTCATAGACAGACACAGCAGAAACGGCACGTTCCTGAACGGTGTGCGCATTGAATCAGAAGAACCCGTTGAGATCATTGACGGCGACAAGATCAAATTCGCAGATGAAGAATACACATTTCTTCAGTAACTGCTGAAGCGAGGTACAGATATGCGTTTTTTGACCGCGTTTCATACAGATACAGGACCCAGAAAGACTGTCAATCAGGACAGCCTGCTTGTCATGCAGGCGGAGACGGATCAGGGAAACATTCTTCTTGCGGCTGTGTGTGACGGCATGGGCGGACTCGCCAGAGGAGAGACAGCCAGTGCCATGCTGGTACAGGCACTCTCAGAATGGTTTGAGAACGATCTTCCCGGACTTCTGACAACAGGATTCCGCAGAGAAAAACTCTGGGAACAGTGGAACCGTCTGATTGAAGAGACTGGAAACAGGATCGCTGAATACGCTGCTGCGTTTCATGAAAGCGCCGGAACCACAGTTTCCGCCATTCTCATGATCGATCAGGCATATTACATCATGCAGGTCGGCGATTCCCGGATCTATCTGATCAGTGACCAGACGTGGCAGCTGACGAAAGACCAGACAGTTGTCCAGAAAGAGATCGATGAAGGAAGAATGACCGTTGAGCAGGCAATGACAGATCCTCAGCGCAATGTGCTGCTGCAGTGCGT
>JAILCN010000061.1 GCA_024680365.1 Solobacterium sp. | reverse complement strand
GGCAAGGGAAGAAGAGGTTCCGATCATGAAAGATGACGGGATCGCTTTTCTGCTGGATTATATTCAAAAACATGAGAGCATACGGGATATTCTGGAATGCGGAACAGCAGTCGGCTACTCTGCGATCCGTATGGCTTCCCTGCGCTGGGACATGACGGTCGATACGCTGGAGATCGATCCGGATATGTTTGCCCAGGCAGAAAAAAACATCCGGGAAGCCGGACTGGAAGAACGCGTACACTGTTATCTTTGCGATGCTGCGGAGTTTTCCACAAAGAAACAGTATGATCTTATCTTCGTGGACGCTGCCAAGTCACAGTACCGCAGATACCTCGAACACTTTCTGAACAATGCGTATCCTCATACCGTATTCATCTTTGACAATCTTGCCTTCCACGGCATCGTAGACGATGAATCATTGTCTAACAACCGCAGCACGATCCAGATGGTGCACAAGATCCGGAAGTTCCGGGAGGCGCTGCTGAAAGACGAACGGTTTGAAACAGTCTATTATCCGGACATCGGTGACGGGATCGCAGTCGCAAGACAAAAAAGGAGCTGAGAGATCAGTTCCTTTTCAGTTATTACTGTGCCTGTTTCTGGAAAGGCGCATTGCCGAGAACGCCGACGATGGCGTGCGGTACATACGGTTCTTCCAGATACGCGATCTCTTCGGCGGTCAGTTCCAGATCGACTGCTTTGACTGCGCCGTCGATATGATGTTCCTTCGTTGCGCCGACGACAGGTGACGTGACTTTTGTAAGCAGCCAGGCAAGTGAGATCTCCGTCATGGAAACGCCCCTGCGGTCAGCGAGCTCACAGACTCTTTCGATGACCTTCGAATCAGCTTCCTGGGTCGCGTCATACTTTGTTCTTGCGAACGCGTCGAGTTCCAGACGTTTGGATGTTTCGCCGGGTCTCTTTGACAGTCTGCCGGAAGCGAGGGAGCTGTACGGTGTCATGGCGATATTGTCTTCCAGACAGTATTTGCGCAGTTCTCTTTCGTCTTCTCTTGCCAGCAGGTTGTAGTGGCTCTGAATGGAGACAAACGGTGTCAGGTCTTCTTTTTCCGCCAGGGCGTTTGCTTTCGCAAGCTGCCATGTCCAGCAGTTGGAAATGCCGATCGCGCGGATCTTTCCGGCTTTTTTTGCCTGATCCAGGGTCCGCAGAGTTTCCAGCACCGGTGTGTTGTAATCCCAGCTGTGCATGATATACAGATCGATATGATCTGTATCCAGACGTCTCAGAGAGTCATCCAGGCACTTTTCGATCCACTGGCTGCCAGTGGATTTTCCAATATTCTCACCGAAGCGCGGTGTATATTTTGTTGCGATCACGACTTTGTCTCTGACATCTTTCAGCGCTTTGCCGACGAATTCTTCACTGGTTCCGCCCTGGTATGCCATCGCTGTATCAAAGAAGGTGATTCCCTGATCCAGGGCATGACCGATGATCTTCTTTGTGTCTTCGTAGGGAAGCGTCCATTTGTGCATGCCTGCTTCCGCTACGCCGAAGCCCATGCATCCGAGGCAGATCCTTGATACTTCCAGATCACTGTTTCCAAGTTTTACATATTTCATTTTCGCAAGATCCTTTCTCCGTTTTCAGAATAAATCTTTTTCAATACTTCCGAGAGTGTTTCTGCAGATTCCAGACGCTGTTTCTTGGGAATCACTGCCGCGGCGGGTGAATGCGGCCAGTCACTTCCATAAACGATGTGGTCAATGTCTGTGATCTTCAGCAGCATATCCAGGGCATGCGGCTGAGGATCACCGGCGATGTCATAGTAAAGATTTCTGACTTCCGCGTCGACGTCGGTCACTTCCATCATGCCGAGAGAAGCGAGGATGCCGGATACGCCCTTGAACCTCTGCAGTTCATAGGCAAGGAAGGAACCGGTATGGGGAATGACCCAAGTGATATCAGGGAATCTGGACATGATATGTGAAGCGATCATGTTCAGAACGCATCTTGTCGTATCCGCCGGATATTCATAGATCGCCATGACTTTTCCGGTGATAACATTGTACGGCACCTGTCTTGCCCGGCAGGGGTGAATGATGCACAGCGCTTTTCTTCTGTTCAGCTCTTCCATGACGGGATCCAGCATTGGATCGCCCAGATACACGCCGTTGGCGTTGGTCGGCAGCTTGAAGCCTGCGCAGTGCAGTTCTTCTGCCGCATAGCGGATCTCTTCCAGAGCGCCCTGCACATTCGGGATCGGCAGACATGCGCAGAAGCTGAAATGTTCAGGATCCTGTTTTGCGTATGATGCCATCTCATTATTGATCAGGCGTGCTGCCCGGGCTGCCTTTTCGTCCTCTCCGTTATGGATATGAGGTGTGGGCAGTGTGAGCACGGTATGTGTGATGCCGGCGTCTTTCATAAACTGCAGATGATCCTGCAGAGACCACTTCGGCAGCGGGAATCCGTCTTCTTCAATGGGATCAATGCCCAGTTCTTTCAGTCCGCTGACAAAACTGTCCGGGATCGGATGGGCATGGAAGTCGATGCACTCAAAGTTCATATGCTTCGCCGACTGCCTTGACATACAGTCTGTCCGGATTGACGATCATGTTTCTAACGACTTCAGGGTCACCGTTGAATTCTTTCCATTCCGGCGCGTCTACGCATCCCCAGTGGATCGGGATCAGCGGTGTTTCCGGATAAGCGGCTGCCATCTTTTCAACACCCGGCAGTCCGATGTGCCATTTGGAATCGGAGATATCCATCAGGATCAGATCCATCGGATCCTGGTGCAGCTGTTCTTCCATCAGACGGGAATCACCCGGCATCCAGATCACGCCGTCTGCTGTTTCAATGCGGAAGCCGCAGAAGTCTTCCATTTCATAATGTCTGACTGCGGAATGCTTCGGAGACATGTTCTGCCATGCGTGGTCCGCAGGTGTCAGAGTGATCTTCACATCATTGACCATGAAGGATTCATGAATGTCATGTCCTTCCGCCCTGACGCCGAGTTCATTGGAAAGCTGGGCGACATAGTGTGTCGTATGAACCATGCCGATCCTGTCTTTGATCTCTGTTAATGTAACTTTGGAGAAATGATCATTGTCACAGTGGGTAATGATCACTGCGTCCGCATGCGGAACATCTTCCGGAAGCAGCGGTGCGTCTGTGAGGATCTTCATATCAAAGCCCTTCAGCAGCGGGTCAATCAGGATGACAGTGCCGCGGCTGTTGATCATCGCGCCTCCGCCGCCCAGCCAGTAAACTTTTGTACCGTCGATCTTATCAAATGCTTCTTTTGTCATTTCAATTCTTTGTGCTTTTGCCTGCATACTTGTTCTCCTTTTTTCTTTTGCATCTTAACAATAGATGTTAGAGTATAGTCGAAGTCAAGAGGAGACCTGCAAAAAAATGAAAGAATATTATTCGATCGGCGAAGTTGCCGAACGTACAGGCATCAGTGCCTATACACTCCGTTATTATGACAAAGAAGGACTGCTTTCTTTTGTGAAGCGTTCTCCTTCCGGTACCAGACAGTTTACCGCGGAGGATTTTGAACCGCTGTATACCATTACTGTTTTAAAACGCGGCGGTATGCCCATCAAGGATATCCGCAGATTCATGGAACTGTATCTGAAAGGCAATGAGACCATTCATGAGCGCTATCTGATGTTTGCGGAACAGAAAGAAAACCTGCAGAAACAGATCGACGAGCTGCAGAAGATGCTGAAGATCGTCGAATACAAGTGCTGGTATTTCCAGGAAGCTGAGAAATACGGAGATATCAATTACTACAAGCGCCTGCCGAAGGAAGAGGTTGATCAGAGGATCAATGAATTCAATCAGATCGTTAATGACTTTCGGGAAGGTTTGCTGGAGGAATAAGAAAAGATACCGCATAACGCGATATCTTTTTTTGATCAGAAGTGTCCGCTTGTATGTCCGCCGAAGCTTGACGAGGATGATGAGAAACTGCTTCCTCCGCCGCCTCTGTCATCGTCGGTATGGATCTTTGTACGGCTTTCAGACCGGTACAGGAAGATGTCGGAGCTTGTATACAGACGGATACCGTTTTTCGGAATGTAGTCATCCGCTTCGTGCTTGATGCCTTCTGTCTTGTTGCGGGCTTTGAATCCCAGGACGGTCAGAAGGGAAGTGATGAACGGAATGCCTGCAGTCGCTGCGGCTTTTCCGGTCCTTGTCGCTTTTTCTTCCCGTTCCCTTCTTTCTTTATCGATCGCTTCCTGATACGGATCGTGGTCCGGCGTGACAGGATCGCCTGCCGCGTACCAGCCAAGATCTTCGTCACAGATCGCGATGAAGTTCTTGAAGCCTTCATAGTACTGATCGTATCTGAGGTTGCCGGAAACAACGCGTTTTGCCATCTGTTCACGGACATACGGGGTGAATACCTGTTCCGCATAGCCGGCTCTTGCCAGGATGTCAAAGCTGCGGTCTTCCATCGTCAGTATCAGCATGATCCCGTCAGAAGTGTCTCCCCAGCCAAGGTTTTCTCTCTGATAGACTTCTTCTGCGAACTGTTCGATCTGATAGAAGCTTTCCATGTTCGGGAAGACCCGGACATAGACACCGCATTTGTAGTTGTCACTGACCTGGGCGGCCAGCTGATTCAGTTCGCTGATCTCATCCTGGGAAAGAACACCGTAGGTGTCTTCCACATAGGATGTATTTCCTGCCTTTGCGGGAATATGGAACAGGAAGAGAACGATCAATGCCGCAATCAGGGCTCTGCATAATCTCTTCATATCTGGTTACCTCCCCATTACCACAAACAGAAGGAAGCCAAGAATGGCTGCCATCACCGCGAAGATCAGGAAGAAGTAGAGGAACATCTTGCCTTTGTCGACCGGCAGGTCACCAACGTATTTTCCTGTCTGTCCGTTCATCGCAAACAGATAGTTCTGGCCGTTCCAGCGGGTGGACAGAAGCCACACCGGCAGGAATGCGTAGTGAACGCGTTCAGGAATGATGTTGACGAACTGTCTCTGCGGCGTCACGGTCTCATAGCCGTGAACGGTGTCGCGGATCGCGGAGATCGCGGAATTCTTCATCCGGTGATCAGCGCGGCTCGCTTCATCTTCCGCCGTCAGGTCATAGCGGTCAGCCAGATAGCCGGGCAGATACGCCATCTCAAAGCCGACCAGTTCGTTGTAGTTGAACGGCTCAATGGCATCCATCAGCTCATCCGGCATCTTGGAAGAACCATCGGCAGGCACCATGTTGAAGGATACAGTGCCCTGACGGTTGATCTGGAAATGCTCGGTGACGGTGACAAGATAGTCGCCCTGGGTATGGCTGTGAGATCTGGTCGCGTTGTAAGCCATGTCGGCTTCGGCAGCGCCGTCATACAGCCAGAAGGGTACATATACGCCCTTGATCTCTTCAATGTGGTTGTTGTTCGAGAAAGCGCTCGGGAGGAGCGGTTTTCCCTTGTAATACGAGGACAGACGCTTGACAGCCTGTTCTTTGTTCAGTTTGAACGGAATAATGTAATCCGGTTTCAGAGCACCGGTAAACTGGGCCGGGACAACGGTCGGGTTTCCGCAGTACGGGCAGGCGGTCGCGGCGGTCGTTTCGTCGCAGATCAGCTGGGCACCGCAGGAAGGACAGTTGTAGGCTCTCAGCTTCGACGCTTCTTCATCGCTCCACTGCAGCGTGGTGCGGTCAACGGTGTCAAAGCCGACAGCAGCGGCTTCATCATTCTTTTCCTGGTAATACTTTGTGATCTCTTCATTTGTGAATGTAGATCCGCAGTAATCACATTTCAGTTTCTGAAGTTCGGCGTCAAAATGAAGCGGACCGCCGCACGACGGACACTGGTAATTCGTTACCTGATCTGGCAAGGTTGCTCACCTCCTTTTAGTGAGAAAGGATCCGGATGTTGATCCGGATCCTTTGGAAATCAGAGTTTATTCCGGTTTCTTTTCTCCGCAGTTGCCGCAGAAGTTACTTGTGTTTTCTCTTCCGCATTTCGGGCAGATCCATTTGTCTGTGCCGGGCTTCTTTTCACCGCAGTTGCCGCAGAAGTTTCCGGTATTGACTGTACCGCACTTCGGGCATGTCCAGCCAGCCTGAGCAGGTGCCGGTGCCGGAGCAGCAGGCATGTCTGCATACAGGTTTGCGACGGTGGAACCGCCGGCATTCTGAGCAGCGTTCAGGTTGTAGAATCCCATTGCTGCGCCGCCTTCGTTCTTGGCAGCTTCCTTGAGAGCTTCCATTTCCGCAGCAGCGTAGTTTGCGGACATTGTGTCCTTGTTCTTGAATGAAGCATTGAACTGCAGTTCCTTCATTCTCTTTTCATCTTCTTCGTCAGCCTTGATGGAAGAAACGCCGAAGGAGACGATCTCGATACCGCGCAGATTTCTCCACTTCTTGGAGAGCTCTTCATTCAGAGCGTCTGCCAGTTCAGCTGTGTGAGCAGGGACCTGAGAATAACGGACACCCTTTTCAGAAATGCTTGCGAAAGCAGGCTGCAGAGCTGTGAGGAGCTCTGTTCTCAGCTGCGGTTCGATGTCAGAGAGCTTGTAAGCATCTTTGACGTTTGCGCAGACGTTTGTGTAGAACAGGATCGGGTCAGAGACCTTCAGGCTGTATTCGCCGAAGCACTTGACATTGACGTCAACGTCGATGCCTGCGTTTGTGTCAACAACTCTGAACGGAACCGGTGCCGGTGTTCCATACTTGACACCCAGCATTTCCTTTGTGTTGAAATAGTAGACTCTCTGGTCTGCGGAAGGCTGTCCGCCGAATGTGAAACGCTTGCCGATCTGAGCGAATACGTTCTTGACGCTGTCACCGAGTGAGCCTGTGAAGATGGACGGTTCAGTTTTAGAATCGTATCTGTATTCACCAGGTTCTGCGCAGATGTCAACGACCTGTCCGTTTTCAACGATCAGCATGCACTGACCGTCAGAGACAGCGATGATCGATCCATCGGTAATGATATTGTCATTGCCGCGATTAGCAGAGAAGCCCTGCGCTCTCCTAGACGCCTTTACGCAGATCGTGTCTGCAGGAAGTGAATCGCAGTAGAAGTACTCTTTCCACTGATCTCTTATCGTGGAACCGGCTGCGCTTAATGCCGCAAGAATTAAACCCATAATTATTTCTCCTTTCGAATCAATATGTGCAAGAAAATAATAGCATTTTCACAGAAAAATCGTCAATGAATGAGGGACCTGTTAATGGAAAAATAAGAAAAACCGGCTTTCGCCGGTTTCAGTTTCAGTATTCCACCATTGGTGTGTAGCGTTCAGCGCCGAAGCTGTCGATCAGCTGGTAGCCGAAGAGGATATCACTGTTGGAAAGAGTCGCGTCGCCAAGCTCCAGTGTGATGTCTTCATCCAGTGTGAAGGCATCGCCCAGCAGGTATCTGTCGTTGAACTTTCCTTTGTTGTCGTAGTGGTCACAGATGAGTTCGATCTTGTCGCCTGCCTCAAACGGGATCATCTTGGAATCGACCAGTGTCGGATACAGTTTCTCATAGCCGAGGACTGCGCCGAGTTCATTCTGGGAAGAATATTCAAGGATGATATGCGCTTCGTCTCCGTTGACGAGAGCCGGGGTGTAATACGTGATCGTATAGTCTGTATCGTTGACCCATTCGGAAGACAGTTTGTAGACCGCAAGAACATGGTCGTTGAGCGTCATCCACTTGCCGTCATATTCGATCTTCAGATCGCCGTCTTCATCAAATTCATAGATGTCGTCGATGCCGAGATCGATATAGCCGTCGTTGTCTTTGACCCAGACATTCAGACCGAGGCTCTGTACTTCTTCCCAGTCTGCCTGGCTCAGAGAGAGGACCTGCTTGCCGTTCTTTTCACTCAGGATGAGCTCGGAGGAATCCAGCATGTTGCGGTTTCCGAGCAGTGCTGAGATCAGATCGAATGCAGAAGAGTCGACTGCGTTGTTTCCGCCGAGCAGGCTTGAGAGATCATATCCGCCGTAGCTTCCGCCGCTGCCGAGGAAGCTGTTCAGATCGAAGGAAGAACCGTTGGAAGCACTGCCGCCGCCAAGCAGGCTGAACAGCGGGTTGCTGGTGCTGTTGGTATAGATCTGACCGGAAGCCTGCAGGTTTCCGAATGCCTTGACAGCACTGGAGTAATTCTGATCGAATCCGATCCTGTCATAGATCTTCAGCATGGAACTGAGATATCTGGAGTTCCTGTACGGGAAGTAGATGCTCATTCCATACGCGTTCTTGACGGTTCTGCTTGTACGGTTGTATTTGATGCAGGACTGCAGGGCTTTGATCAGATTCTGGCCTTCTGCTGTCTGCAGTGAGTTCGCGAAGTGAAGCAGGTCGACCTGGTCAAGCGCCTGCGACTGGGCAAATTCCTTGGAGACGCTTCTTGCGTCCGCAACAGCTTTGTAGTTGTTGGAGGAAATTGTCTGGCTGATGCTTCTTGCGAAGGAGCTGATCGCGTTCGGGAATACATATTCGAACTCGGCGAGGTCAACGATGGAAAGGGTATTCTTGTCGTTGGCGGAAGCGCCGGGCTGGTTGCCGGTAACGAAGTCGTCGATGATCATCTTGCCGATCTCAAGTGACGGCATGGATGTGTTCTTTGCGACTGCGTTCAGCCAGTTTGTATATGCCCATCCGGTGCCCGGTTCTGTTTCTTCCGAGCCGATCAGGTAGTCAGCGTACGGTGTCAGCGCGAATGCTGTTTCAGCATTCTGCATCAGACATGCGTCAAAGCCGATGATGTCGAATTTCACGCCGGTTGACTTGATTGCGGCAGAGACCTTATCCAGTGTCATGGAGCTGTTCGGATACAGTTCGTCATATCCGTAGCCTGTCATCGATCCTCCGCCATGGTCCCAGAGAATCAGGAAGTATCTGTTGGCAGGATAGTTCTTGACGCCCCAGCTGATGAAGTTTGCCAGAGTATCGCCATCCGTCATGGCTTTCTTTCCCACGTTGCCGAGTGATTCGACCTGACCGTTGAGGATCCTCCAGCGCTGGTTTGTGCCGGCTTTCATGATCTGGTTTTTCCACTGCTTTGTTCCGCCCGTCTCAACGATGATGTTGAACTTGTCGGAGTGAATGGCAGAAGCCATTTCATTCAGGTCAGCTGTGCCCATTCCATACTTGGATTCCAGGTCGGTCGCGCACATGTAAACGAGCATTGTGATCTGGTCATTTCCGTTGCCGACGATCTTTGTGTACTTGTCGCGGATGCCGCTGACAGAAGCGGTATTGACCTGGTTATAGCTGGTGTTTGCATGCTGGACGTTGTTTGTGATCTGGGAGCCGTAGTTCCATGTGGCTGCCGGTTTCGGCGTCGGGGTCGGCGTCGGCGTGGGTGTCGGCGTCGGCTTGGCAGTCGGCACCGCAGTCGGTGTGTTGATCGACTGGCTTCCGCTGCCGCCAAAGAGCATCTTGAAGATGAAGAACGCTGCGATCAGAAGCAGAATGATCATCAGAAGATTCGGTCCGCGTTTCCTTCCGTAATTTCCTCCGCCGCCTGACGTGTAGCTGTTCTGTGTGCTGCCGTAATTGTTCGTATGCGTTACATGCGACACCGGAGGCTTGTTCTGGGAAGCATGTGACTGGGAAGACTGCTGTCCGCCCAGCGCATTGAACAGCGAATTCATGTTTACGTTATTGTTGTTGGAAACGTTCTGGTTCTGCTGCAGCAGGTTGATCAGATCGTTCACATCAATATTGTTATTGTTGGTGACGTGCGCATTACCGTTCTGCAGAGCATTGAGCAGGTCACCCAGGTCAAAAGAATTGTTGTTTCCTCCGGCCCGGTTGGAGCTGTCTTTCTTATTGAGCATGTCCATCAGATCGGACAGATCGAAATTTCCTCCAAAGGGACTGCCTGAATTGTTTTCGTCGCGATTATAACTGGCGTTGCCGGCTTTTCCGCCGCCAAGACCTTCGCCGCGCTTGTTGACATCGACGGTCTTGCCGGTATCGTTCCGTTTCCTGCCATGGGGACGTTCTGACATATTATGATACCTCCTGTTATCTGTATTCACTATTTTATCACAATCAGAAAAGAGACTATGCATTGTTTCACCGGAAGATGTGCGCAGAAGATTAATTTTTTATTGTGCAGGCAAAGAAAAAACCGGCATCCTTCCGGATACCGGCAGTTCACATGATCAGTTCTGTTCGCCTTCGTTTTTCTTTTCTTCTGCTTCTTCCATCAGCTTTTCCGCAATTGCGATAACGCTCGGCGCATCCTGGATCCCGTACATGCGCATCGGGATCGAATCGACCGGAATGTCCGGAAATCTTTTCCGTACAGCATCGATCGCATAGCGGATCTGCGGTCCGATCAGGATCACGTCAGAATCAAATCCCTTTTCCAGATCCTGCATGGCAAAGGCGTTGATATCATAGTCTTTTCCTTCTTTGGCTGCGACATTTCTCATTCGCTTGACAAGAATGCTGGTGGACATTCCTGCGCCGCAGAATAATGTTATCTTCTTCATTGTGCTAATTCTCCCTGAAATGATAAGTAATTCTTTTATCTAAAAAAAATATACCATAAAAGCAGTGGAAAAATCTAAATATTGTTTAAAGAAACGAACAGCTTCACAAGCAGGATCAGCTTATTCATTTTCAGCATGCAGATTTCTATTTTATACTTGCGTAAATGAAACGATGGTGTTAATATATTTTCGCTGCCTTAATAGCTCAGTCGGCAGAGCGAGCGGCTGTTAACCGCTAGGTCACAGGTTCGAGCCCTGTTTAAGGCGCCATTAATATGAAAAAGCCCGATTTCTCGCATGAAATCGGGCTTTTTCGTGTTTCTGACAAACTTTTTTGTCAGTGGCGCTGAAATAAAGGAGGAGATTATGTGTAAAACCTATGCAGAAGTAGCAATGGAAGTCATTCGAGAAGACTGGGAACTTCGTAAAGAACAAAACAACCCAGTCTTCAATCAGGAACGGATTGCCCAAATGATGGGGATTTCCCGTAGCCAGCTTGCAAAGGCTCTTACAACCGATAAGAATCCTACGATTTCATTCATATGCAGTTATGCAACTGCTGTTGGGCGGCCAATGGACGAATTTCTTTAAACGATCGGAAGAAGGGAAGTTGAAGAGCAGAGAAGTTTTCTGATCTCGAATCAGATGACAACCAGAGCTATAACTGAAAATTACTAAATAAAAAGATTGAATAAGCCAAGAGCCTAGCAAACTCACTTATTCAATCTGCCCCACCCTTTCAACAAAATTTTGAAAGGAGACAAGCAAGGAAAATAACACTTTTATCGTATCCCTGGCTTGTACATATACAGTACCATAAACAATTTTCCAAAAAAGTTTTTGTATAAATTTTTACACAAAAAATTGAAGTCAAAAATGCACAAAGATGCAGGCCAAAAACGGGAGGGAAACGCATGCCAAAATTAAAAAAAGTGTGCTCTGGGAAGTTCACATTGATCCAAAATCTGATTTTCGAAGATTACCGTCTTTCTTACAAAGAAATCGGAATCTATTGCAACATGATGAAATTTCCAGATGACTGGGAATTCTCTATACGATACTTGGCTGAATGTCACAAAGACAAGCGTGATGCGGTTAGAACGGGAATAGAGAAACTGATCGAATATGGGTATATCGCACGTGGTGAAACCCAGCATCGTGATGAGCGTGGCTTCTATGGAAAATATGATTACATCATTTATGAAGATCCTACGGACAACCCAGATTTCATTCCCTGTCCAAAGGAAGCAGAAGATCCTACAAATGGTGAATTAGAACGGCGTACGGATTTTCCGACCACGGAAGAAAAACCGTGTACGGATTTTCCGACTACCGATGCGGATCGGTGTACGGGTTTTCCGTATACGGATTATCCGTACACGGATTATCCGTTAACGGGAAATCCGACCACAACTAATACTTTCAATACAAATACTGTCAATACTAATACTTTCAAAACAAATATTGAGGATGATGATAATACGCCCACGCACGAAACTGTTGATCTGGATAATTTCAAACGAAAACTGATGAACATATATATGTGCAGTTATTTGGCAAAAATGTCAAAGCCCAGGCAACAGCGAGAGATGATGCAGTGTTTTAATGCGATTGTTAATGCCATAGATGAAATCAGTGACCCTGTAGCGATTACGGCAATATGTGCATTTAAATGCAACGTTTTCACGTCGATATGATCTGCCCGATCTGGTAGACCTAGAATTTATAGCTTTATTTACTTGGGGCTTTTCTGCAGCAGTATGTGAATATACCTTTTTCATAAGAGCGAGAGCTTCTTCCTTTGTAAACGGTAAAGCAATCAAACAAAAGCGTGCAAAGTATAAACAGCTCCGCAAGGAACTTCAGCAAAGACAGACTCCTTCTGCAAGACGAAGGCTTAAAGCTATCGGTCAGCGAGAAAACCGTTGGATGCAGGGTGTAAATCATTGTGTATCAAAGGCACTCGTTGAGTCTAACCCGAAGCACACGCTCTTTGTCTTAGAGGACTTGTCCGGCGTTCGTGCTGCGACTGAAAGGGTGCGTCGTAAAGACCGCTATGTTTCCGTATCTTGGTCGTTCTACGATCTGGAGCAGAAGTTAAGGTACAAGGCTGCGCTCAATGAGAGTTTAGTAATTAACGTAGACCCTCGTTATACAAGTCAGACTTGCCCTGTTTGTGGTCACACGGAAAAGTCTAATCGTGATAAGAAGAAACACATTTTCTGTTGTAAATCTTGCGGTTA
>JAILCN010000046.1 GCA_024680365.1 Solobacterium sp. | reverse complement strand
GGACTGTCGGACTGGTGACCGGGTTCGTTCTGACACTGCTGGGGGGAACGATGCTGATACTGAACTTCCGGACCTGGATCGTCAGGCTCTTTTCCGCAGTGATTGGAGGTTTGTTATGAGACATCTGCAGTATATTTTCGTCCACGGGCTTTCCGGCTGGGGAAGCTATGATGACCAGTATAAAAAGATGCCCTACTGGGGCATGCGGGGCGGCGATCTGATCGCGTATCTGCGCAATCACGGCTTTGACTGCTATGCGGCATCGGTTGCCCCGACAGGAAGCGCCTGGGACAGAGCGTGTGAACTGTACGCCCAGCTTGCCGGTACAAGAGTCGATTACGGTGAAGCACACAGTGTGAAATACGGGCATGAACGGTGGGGGAAAGACTTCACCGGCATTCCCCTGATCCCTGACTGGAGCCGTGATTCCCGGATCGTTCTGCTTGGCCACTCCTTCGGCGGCGCGACCATCCGGCTGTTTTCACAGCTGCTTGCGGACGGCAATGAAATGGAAAGACGTTCACAGGATGTCTCCCCGTTTTTTACCGGCGGGATGGCAGACCGCATCCACAACATTGTGACGCTTGCTTCCCCGATGAACGGGACGACTGCCTATGATATGTTCCATGATCCGGGATTTGATCCGGATACCGTCAAAGTATCGCTTCTGAATAAGGGACTGACCCGCCTGATGGCAATGGGCACAAAGCCGGACAAAGACGGCAGAGATCAGACAGACTACGCGGACTTTGACATGCATCTGGACAATGCCGCGGAAATGAACCGCCGGATCCCCACGCTTCCTCATGTCTATTACTTTTCCGTACCCTGCAGCCTGACAGTAAAGCAGTCCGATGGAACATATGTGCCTGAGAAAGGCATGGAGCCATTGTTTGTTCAGCGTTCGGCGCAGATGGGCGCGTATGCCGGAACGACTGCCGGCGGCATCATCGTTGATGAAAGCTGGCGCGACAACGACGGTCTGGTCAACACGATCTCTGCGGCTGTACCATCCGGTGCGCCTTCAAAGCCGCTGGACAGAGCGTTGATTGAAAAAGGCATCTGGAATGTATTCCCGGTGCAGCGCGCGGATCACATGTGGATGCAGGGCGGTCTGATGAAGCATCATGACATCAGAGAATTCTATCTGGATCTGTTAAAACTGATTCCCAGAGAATAATATGAACAGATTCATTTGAACAAAAGCAGATTTTCTGTCATGATAACCGGTGACACCGGGAGGTGAGACACTTGAAAAAACTACTAGGCTTGACATTTGGCAGTCTTCAGAAAAAAATGATCCGTCTTGTGCTGATCATACTGGCAGTTTCCGCGGCAGTGTTCGCCGCTGTTACGGCATATCAGAGCAATCTGCTGGCAGGGATCGTCTCAGAAACGAGAACAGAACAGCAGGAAGCGATATCCAGAACATCAGAAGAAACAATGTATCAGACGGTACGCGCTTCACTTGTTAAGACCACAGCTCTGCAGGCGGAAATCGCAGACAATGAGTTTTCCGAGATCATTGACAATATTTACATGCTGAAAACACTGGCGGAAGGGATCTTCCAGAGTCAGACTGTTCTGAAGCCGGCGGAAACCGCTCTTCCGGATGCTTCAAAAGACGGTACCGCTTCTGCCATGGTACTTGCGGAGGAAGGCATTGATTACCGGAAGTCTGAATATATCGGCACAGCTGCGCATCTGGCAGCTCCGATGACTGCGATGGTCGCAAATTCCGCCAAGATCAGCGCCTGTTACATAGGCTTCTGTGACGGTACCCATTTTGTCGTCGACATTCATTCAAAAAACAAATTTGACAGCGAAGGCAGAGTGCTCGCGTTCCCTGTCCGCCAAAGGCCCTGGTACAAAGGCGCAGCTGAATCAGGAGAACTGTATTTCACCGGCATTATAAAAGATGCTTTCAGCGGTGAACCGGGCATTACCTGCTCGATTCCCATCGTTGCGAACGGTAAGACGATCGGTGTAGCCGGCATTGATATTTTCCTGGATACCATGGATGACTTCGTGGAAGATTCCTATTCCAAAGAAGGATTTGTCTTTGTCGTCAATGACAACGGACAGGTGATCCTGGCACCGGAACAGAATGCCATTTTCAAAGAAAAAGATATTGATCACGCGGAAGATCTGAGGCAGTCAGACAACAAGGATCTTGCGGCATTTGTCACCAAAGCGCTGCAGGAACAGACAGATCTTTCCGTCGTTAAGATCAATGACAAAGAGTATTACATGGCCGGTGCTCCAATGCCCGCAGCCGGCTGGACAGTTATCTCGATCGTTGACAAGGAAGCGACCGAAGTTCCGGAAAACCAGCTGCTGGAAGAATATGACAGGATCAATGAAAGCGCGTCTGAAAAGTTCCGGGCAGGATCTTCCCGCACCAACTGGAATACGCTGGTCCTGATCGCTCTGATCTTCGCGGCAGGTTCCCTGATCGGACTGCGCGCGGCAGGCAATATTGCCAGACCGATCGTTGAAATGACGGAGAGTATTCAAAACAGCAGCCGTACCGGCGAACTCTTTGAAATGAAAGATACCTACAGAACAAACGACGAGATCGAAGTACTGGCTGAATCCTTTGACGATCTGTCCAAAAAGACGAAACAGTACATTGAAGATATCACCCGGATCACCAGGGAAAAGGAACGCGTCAGCACCGAGCTGCAGATGGCCAATCAGATCCAGGCCAGCATGATGCCGCACATCTTCCCGGCATACCCGAGCCGTCATGAATTTGATGTCTATGCTGTGATGAATCCGGCCAAGGAAGTCGGCGGCGACTTCTATGACTTCTTCCTGATCGATGATGATCATCTGTGCATGGTCATGGCAGACGTATCCGGCAAAGGCATTCCGGCAGCCCTCTTCATGATGGTTTCCAAGATCATCCTGCAGAGCTGCGCAATGCTCGGCAAATCCGCGGCGGAGATCCTGATGAAGACCAACGAAGCCATCTGTTCCAATAACCAGCAGGAAATGTTTGTTACTGTCTGGCTCGGCATTCTTGAAATCAGCACCGGAAAGATCACTGCGGCAAATGCCGGACATGAATATCCAGCCATTATGAAAAACGGAACGTTTGAGCTGATGAAGAACAAGCATGGACTCGTGATCGGCGGCATTGACGGCGTTGTGTACAAAGAGTATGAGATCGACATGAAACCGGGCGACAAGCTGTTCCTGTATACAGACGGCGTTCCTGAGGCCATGGACGCATCCAATAACATGTTTGGCACGGAACGTATGTTAAAGGCGCTGAATGAAGACGCAGACGCTGCACCGGATCAGATCCTGAAGAATGTCAGGGCAGCGGTAGACAGCTTTGTCTGCGGCGCGGAACAGTTCGATGATCTGACCATGCTGTGCATGGAATACAGAGGAACACAAAAGAAAGCATAACAACAAAGGAGCGCACTGCGCTCCTTTTACAGTAATTCGAGAAGGTCTCTGCGGGAAAGAGAAGAACTGCTGATGCCTTCGGATGACAGGATGCGGTCGGCCAGTCCGGCCTTTTCCTGCTGCAGCTTCAGAATTCTTTCCTCGATCGTGTCCTTCATGATCAGCCGGTATACAGTCACGATGTTTTCCTGTCCGATCCGGTGAGCTCTGTCGCTTGCCTGGTTTTCCACTGCGGTGTTCCACCATGGATCATAGTGGATAACGATGTCCGCGGCAGTCAGATTGAGTCCGGTACCGCCTGCTTTCAGAGAAATGCAGAAGACAGGTACGGAGTCCTTCGCGAAGGAAGAAACCATGGCAGCCCGGAAGGAAGCCGGGGTAGAACCGGTCAGAAGATGGTATTTGATCTTCTCCGCGTCCAGCCGTTCCGTCAGGATATCCAGCATGGAGGTAAACTGGGAGAACAGCAGGACTTTGTGTCCGGCGTCGACCGCGTTTCTGATCATGTCCATGCACAGATCTGTTTTCGCGGAATTGGCGTCATAGCGTTCATAGATCAGAGAAGGCGAACAGCACAGCTGACGCAGTCTTGTCAGTTCTGCCAGCACAGCGATCTTGTTTTCTTTGAATTCTTCGTCGGTCTCCTTTTCCAGGATCATCTTCAGTCTCTGCACTCTGGCGTCATACAGTTTTTTCTGTTCATCTTCCAGAGGTGCGTAATACACTTCTTCCAGTTTTTCAGGCAGATCTTTCAGGACATCTTTCTTCAGTCTCCGCAGAACAAACGGCGTGATCATCTTCCGTACTGTTTCTTCCGCCATCACATCGCTGTCCCGTACCACCGGGATCTCATAGGCGTCACGGAAATGACGGTAGGAGAACAGGTAACCCGGCATCATGTAGTCAAAGATGGACCACAGCTCGCTGAGTCTGTTCTCGATCGGCGTACCGGTCAGGGCGATGCGGAATGCTGCGTTTACCGACTTGACGGCCTTTGCGGCAAGCGTGCCGGCATTTTTGATATACTGCGCTTCATCGATGATCTCGACCGTGAATTCCATATCCTCATAATATTCCAGGTCTCTTTTGAGCAGGTCATACGATGTGATCAGTACGTCTTTCGGATCACTGGATGCGATCAGTTCCTTTCGCGCCGCCGCGCTTCCGATGATCATCCGGGAACGCAGGGAAGGCAGGAAACGCAGGATCTCACTGGACCAGTTATATACCAGCGAGGCAGGCGTGACGATCAGCACCCGTCCTCTCTCTTTCAGAGAACCGATGAAGGCGATGACCTGCAGGGTCTTGCCAAGACCCATCTCATCCGCGAGCAGGGCACCGAAATGGTTCTGATACAGGCGGTTCAGCCATTCGAAGCCGTCTTTCTGATAGGGACGAAGTTCTGCGTGAAGACCATCCGGCAGTGTATATGCACTGTTTTCCGTATCTTTGATCTGATGGACCAGACTGCGGAATTTTATATCCCGTTCGATCTCCATGAAGCCTTCATCCGCCAGCTCATCCAGATAATATGCACGATACTGCGGAATGCGGATATTTCCTTCTGCCAGATCTTTCTTTGAGATGCCAAGCTCATCACTCAGCCGGTACAGGTCGTCAAAGGAATCTCCTGTTTCAATGAACTCGCCGCTCTTCAGACGGTAGTACTTTTTCTTTCTGTCATATCTGCTCAGGATCTCAGCCATCTGTTTCGTATCGATGTCATCGCTGATCATATCCAACTGAAGCAGGTCATGGGAAACAGAGACACCGGCAGTGATCTTCGGTGCGGATCTGACCGCGATCTTTTTCAGGGCGTCGCTGATGAAAACGACAGCTCTTTCCTGCAGCTGCGGGATGCCTTCTTTCAGGAACGCATATGTTTTATCGTCATCATCGATCAGGGCAAGACGGTGATGCACGTTGTCAAAGGAATTGAACCAGCCGCTCAGGAACGTATCGATCTCCTGTTCCGCGTCTTTGTCTCTTCTGTTTTCCGAAGACACGCCTTCGAGAATGTTGTATTTCTTCTCTCCGTATACGGCATACAGTTCTGCGGTGATCATGTTTTCCTGCGGCAGATCCAGATAGATCTCAAACTCCGGCTTCATCGGCGTGTATTCAAACGGATCATAAGAACCAGATACAAACTGTGTTTTTCTGGCAACGACGGGATAGATGAAGCGGGAGAAGGCAGGCAGATCTTCTTCTGCGATATAGTGCTCTTTCTCTTCCTGTTCGGAAAGATAATTCAGAACAGTTTCAAATTGTCTGTCATCCCGGCGCATCATTCTGACCTGTTTCTGACTGGTATCAACGAAGTAGTAATAGTCATGTCCGAGATACCATCGCGGTACAGAACCGGTGAACAGCCAGCCGTCGCCTTCTTTTTTCATGGAAGTGACCAGCTCCGGTGTTTCCCGGGAAATATGCAGAGGAATGTCCGCACGCAATGACGCGGAATGATAGGCAAACGGCGTATCCTGCAGAGCTTCGATAAACCGGTCCAGATATCTTCCTTTCAGATGCAGTCCCTTGCGGGGAGAAAGGTCCGGACTTAAATACGAATAATAGTAGGATTCGTTTTCCGCGTACTTGTCTTCCGCAGACAGCAGATCGATCAGGAAGTCATACAGCGCATGACAGGAAGGATCGATGTTCTGTTTCACCGGTACAAATTCCAGTGCTTTGCCAAACCGCATGGATTCTCTGTTCTGAGCGGAAAGACAGAATCCGGTGAGATTCTGGATCATATATTTATGCGCACCGCTTCTGCCGATCCGGAAACGGACAGGCAGAGAGTGGGTATTGCGGAAATCTTCTTCAATGAATGCTTCGAGGAATACCTTCTGATCGGCAGGAAGAGCAGCTGCCGAAGAGAAGGAAGAAAGCAGACTCTTCAGTCCTTCATCCGTTTTCCGTACCCGGCGGACGTGAGAGACCTGATCCTGTTCTTCCGCGTATTTGATCAGTACGGCAGCGATGTGCTCACAGTTCATATGCCGGTATCTGAAATACGAACAGTCACAGCTTGCATCGATCAGCCAGTTGGATTCACGGTCCAGAACGACATGCACACGGGCAAAATACGGATACCGCTGAAGGCGGACTTCCGCTTCGATCTCAATGAGCATCGCGTCCCGGTCAATACTGATATTCAGCGGACCGACCCCGCCTGAGGCATAGATGCTTTCCCCGCTGCGGTAACTGGTATCTCCGACAAGCGCTCTGACAAACTGTTTCTGCATGGCATTCCTCCTATCCTGTCATTTTATCATGAAAAAGAAATATAATAATGAAGAGGGCTGTAAAAAATGATAACGAATACATATATGGTTCCCCATCCGCCTCTGGCAGTGCATGAGGTAGGAAGAGGGGAGGAAGAAAACATCAGCGCTTCGATCCGTTCCTATGAAAAGATCGCTGAGGAGATCGCAGAGATCCGTCCGGATACGATCATCATTGCTTCTCCGCATGCCACGATGTACCGGGACTGGTTCATCGTTTCCGCAGGAGAGAAAGGATACGGAGACTTTTCCCGTTTCCGCGCGAAGAAAGTCGCGTTTGAGAAAGAATACGATACAGAACTGACGGCAGCGCTCAGTTCATATCTTGAACAAAGCGGCTTCCCGGGCGGCTGTGAACATGAGGGAGATCCTGAACTGGATCACGGAACGATGGTTCCTCTGTACTTCATCGATCAGAAATACAAAGATTACAAACTGGTCCGCATCGGTCTGAGCGGACTCTCTCTGCCGATGCATTACATGCTCGGCATGGCTGTACAGAAAGTCGTCAATGATCTGAACCGGAAAGCTGTCTTTATCGCCAGCGGTGACCTGGCGCACTGCCAGAAAGAAGATGGTCCCTACGGCTATAAACCGGAAGGACCTCAGTATGATGAGCGGATCATGAAAACGATGGGCAGCGCTGCCTTCCGGGAACTGTTCGACTATGATCCGGCGTTCCTGAACGCGTGCATGGAGTGCGGACACCGTTCGTTTGTAATCATGGCAGGCGCGCTGGACAGAAGAAGCGTAAAAACAAAAGTGCTGTCACATGAAGCGACCTTCGGTGTCGGCTATGGCTTCGTGACATTCGAAGATAACGGCTTCGATCCGGAAAGAAACTTTCTGGAACAGTATGAAGACGCAGAGAAAAACAGAGGTGCCTCGGATGATCCCTATGTAAAGCTGGCTGTGAAGTCGGTCAATGCCTGGGTCACGAAGCGTGAGCGGATCAATGCCGGGGCGGATGTTCCGGAAGAGCTGAAGCAGAAAAAGGCAGGCGTATTCGTTTCGATCCATGAATTCGGCGAACTGCGGGGCTGCATCGGAACGATCTCAGCCGCGTACGGCAATATCGCGGAAGAGATCATCATGAACGGCATCAGTGCCTGTTCCAGAGATCCCCGTTTCTCACCTGTTACCGCTGAGGAGCTTCCTTATCTGCAGATCAATGTTGACGTGCTCGGGGATGCGGAAGTGATCTCTGACAGAAACATGCTGGATCCGAAGCGGTACGGTGTCATCTGTTCGCTGCCGGACGGAAGAAGGGGACTTCTTCTGCCGGATCTGGAAGGTGTGGACACAGTCGAAGAACAGATCGACATTGCCTGCCGCAAGGGAGGCATCGATCCGGAAGACGACAGACTGATCCTGGAAAGATTTGAAGTGATCCGCCATGTCTGAGATCATCTGTGATGTCTGTTTTCATCACTGTCATCTGAAAGAAGGACAGAAGGGCATGTGCCGGGGAAGGATCAATGACAGAGGTGTGAACCGCTGCGCCAATTACGGCAGACTTACATCCCTGGCGCTCGATCCGATCGAGAAGAAGCCCCTTGCCCGCTTCTATCCCGGATCATGGATCCTGTCCGCAGGTTCCTACGGCTGCAACCTGTCCTGCGGTTTCTGCCAGAACGCCTCTATTTCCATGACGGATGAAAGAACAGTGGATTACACGGAAGCAAGTCCTGAACGCCTTGCGGAAGTCATCTTGAATACCAGAGACAATCTGGGCATTGCCTTTACCTACAACGAACCGCTGATCAGCTATGAATACATCATCGATACAGCGAAGCTGATCAGAGAACAGGGTAAGAAAGTCGTGCTTGTCACCAACGGGACAGCGGAAAGACATGTACTGGAACAGCTGATGCCGTTTACGGACGCAATGAACATCGATCTGAAAGGAAACGAGCAGTTTTATAAAGAACTCGGCGGAGATGCTCATACCGTGCATGAGACGATCGGATATGTGTATGACAAATGTCATCTGGAAGTGACGACACTTGTCGTTCCCGGCAAAAATGACGATCCGGAATGGATGGAACAGGAAGCTGCCTGGCTTGCGTCACTGGATGAAAATATCGTTCTCCATGTATCCCGCTACTTCCCGCGCTGGAAGTATACAGAACCGGCGACACCAAGAGAGACTGTTCTGGCGATGCGGGATGCCGCAGCGAAGCATCTGAAATATGTATACACAGGTAATCTATGGTAGATCAGATTCAGAAGATACATGACAAGGCAAGGGAAGAAGACGTTCCGATCATGAAAGATGACGGGATCGCTTTTCTGCTGGATTATATCCAAAGCCATGAGAGCATACGGGATATTCTGGAATGCGGAACCGCAGTCGGCTATTCCGCGATCCGCATGGCTTCCCTGCGCTGGGACATGACAGTTGATACGCTGGAGATCGATCCGGAAATGTTCGCCCAGGCAGAAAAAAACATCCGGGAAGCCGGACTGGAAGAACGCGTACACTGTTATCTGTGTGATGCCGCGGAGTTTTCCACAAAGAAGCAATATGACCTGATCTTTGTGGACGCTGCCAAATCACAGTACCGCAGATACCTGGAACACTTCCTGAACAACGCGTATCCTCATACCATATTCATCTTTGACAATCTTGCCTTCCACGGCATCGTGGATGATGAATCATTGTCTAATAACCGCAGCACGATCCAGATGGTGCACAAGATCCGGAAGTTCCGGGAGGCACTGCTGAAAGACGAACGGTTTGAAACAGTCTATTATCCGGACATCGGTGACGGGGTCGCAGTCGCAAAACGAAAAAGGAACTGAGAGATCCAATGTCATTAAGTTAAAGATGGCATTGTAAAGCGAAATGTCTGAAAAGAAAAAGAATCAGGAAGTCTGAGAAGAGAAACTCAGGAAATCCTGATTCTTTTTTTGAAAAGAATAACGATCAATCAGACATTCATACATGCT
>JAILCN010000045.1 GCA_024680365.1 Solobacterium sp. | reverse complement strand
AGTGCCGGCTTCATATATGCAATGACCGAACGGTTTACATAGAGCAGGAACATTGCCGCAATGCCTGCTACGGTGACTTCCGTGATAATGAAGGCAAACCACACGGTATAGACTGTGCCGGTGCGGGCAAGAAGCACTGCGCTTGCCAGCATGATCCCCAGCTGCATAAGAGAGATGAGCAGTGTTTTGGTGCTGTGGCCGAGGGCCTGGAAGAAGGCGCCGAACAGGAGAGTCATTCCTGAGAAAGGGAAGACAAAGCTGACGATGCGGAGCGCTCTGATGCCGATGTCGAGCACTTCACCCTGGGCATTGAACATGGACAGGAGCGCCTGCGGCATGAGCTGGAAGACGGAGAGACCGACCAGCGTGATGACAGCTGTTGCGACCGTGCAGATCTTCATTGTTTCCAGGATCCGTTCTTTATATCCGGCTCCGTAGTTATAGGAGATGATCGAGACAACAGTATTCTTTAATCCCCAGACCGGGATCAGAACGATGCTCTGCAGCCTGACATAGATGACATATACAGCCGGAGCCGCAGCTGTGAACTGAAGCAGGATCTGGTTCATGCCGAAGATGAGCATCGGACTGATGGACTGCTGGAGGGCAGCAGGGAAGCCGACCTTGAAGATGCCTTTCATAATGCCGCCATCCGGCAGGAACATGTTTTTGCTGAAGTGGATCTCCTTGTTTGTTTTCAGATTGAAGATCAGACCGACAAGCGCTGCTGCGTGCTGGGCTGCGACTGTCGCGATGGCTGCGCCTCGCATGCCCAATGCCGGCAGACCGAACAGACCGAAGATCAGAATGGGATCGAGGATCAGATTGACCAGAGTGCCGGTCAGCAGGGAATACATGGAACCGATGGAACGTCCGGTCGCGACAAGCATTCTTTCCAGCATGACCTGATTGGCAACACCGAATGAGAACAGACAGATGATCGATGTGTACTGAACACCCAGCTCACGGATCTCTTCAATATCTGTCTGGAAACTGTAGTATGCTCTGACCGCGAACAGACCGAACAGGAAGAAGACCGCGAAGCAGATCCATTCAATGAGCAGCCCGTTGCCTGCTGCCTTGTCCGCTGCGTTCCTGTCCCCTTCACCCAGGCGTTTGGAAAGCACCGCGTTCATGCCGACGCTGAAGCCTACGGTAACGCAGGCGATCAGACTGGAGACCGGTGTACCGAGTGACATGGCAGTCAGCGCGCTGTCTCCGAGGCGTGAGACGAAGATGCTGTCAACGACGTTATACAGCGTGCTGACCAGCATGGAGAGAATCACGGGTACAGACATTTTGACGAGAAGCTGTCTGACTGGCAGGCTTCCCATGATATTTTCTTTTTTTACAGTAGTTTCAGACATATCAGTTCTCCTTGACTGTCTGTACTATAACGGTCTTTCTGCTGTACTCCCACATCGGTAAGTCCTTTGCCGGGGTATATGTAACGGTTAAGAAACGGTTGTTACAAAAAAAGGATCTACCTTCCGGCAAATCCTCTGTGACCATAGACTTTCAGGCTTTTCAATGCTGTGTCAAGAGCGTTGAATTCTTCATCGCTGAGAATGACATCTGCAGCATTGAGATTCTCAATGATCCGTTCTTTGTTTTTGGATCCCGGGATCGGCACGACATTGGGATACTTCTTCAGCATCCATGCCAGTGCGATCTGTGCGCTGGTGGCCTGTTTCTGTTCTGCGTATCTTCCGATCAGATCAATGATCGGCTGGTTTCCCTCGATGTTTTTCCTTGAAAGCTGCGGCACCCAGTTGCGTACGTCATCGTTCTTTTCAAACTGCGTCTTCGTGGTGATCTTTCCTGACAGAAGACCGCTGGCGACCGGGGAGAAGGCAACCAGTCCGATATTGTTTTTCAGACAGAACGGAATGACTTCCTGTTCCGCGTCACGCTCAACCATGGAGTAGATGTTCTGAACAGCGGACAGTGGTGTTACACGGTGCGCGCGTGCAATGATATCTGCGTCGACCTGGGAAAGACCCCAGCCGCGGATCAGACCTTCATCGATCAGCTGTCCCATTGCGCCGGCGATCTCTTCCACACGGATGGAACTGTTCATTCTGTGCAGATAATACACATCGACATAGTCTGTCTGAAGACGTTCCATGGATCCTTCCAGATGATGCCGCAATGCCTTGTATACAGATCCGTGCCGGCGGGCATCAGAGCTGTCCGTAAACAGCTTTGTTGCCAGAACGATGTCTTTTCTGACATCTTTTAATGCTTTGCCGACGATCCTTTCATTATGACCGATGCCGCTGAGGTTGGGACTGTATACTTCTGCTGTGTCAAAGAACGTGCAGCCGTGCCGGTATGCGTTCTGAATTGCCTCAATGCTGTACTGCTCGGGCGGGATCTGTCCGTAGCCGTGAGAGAATGCCATGCATCCCATGCCGATCTCTGTGACTTCAATTGTTCCCAGTTTTCTCTTTTCCATAAATTTCCTCCTGTTTCAGCGTACCTGCAGAATGATCACCTGGCGACACCTTTACCGCAAAACATGTTTCTTAAGCAACGAAATGTTCACGGGTGTTACAAAAAAGGGAAATGTGTTTTCCCTCATTTGTTTCTGATGATCTGTTTCAGACCGCTGCTGATCAGAGCAGAAGTCATTTCTATGACTTTTTCCACCGGTACTTTCTTGCCGTCCTCGATCCACTGCTTGTAGATGCTCAGTGTTGCTGAGTTGGAAAAGGTACGGATCAGGTTCTGTTCGTATTCTGTATATTGTCTGAGTTCGGAATACTTCCGGTCTGTTGTTCTTGTAACGCTGCGGATCATGCGGCCGCGGATGATGCTGTCGGAACATGTGATCTTCTCGTAGAACGGACCTTTTTCTTCGGAAAAGAGAAAGAACTCCCTGGTCAGTTTATCAATATCCAGATAGGTATAGTTCTTTGTCCGCTCAGAGAACTCTTCTGACAGTTC
>JAILCN010000041.1 GCA_024680365.1 Solobacterium sp. | reverse complement strand
GCAAGACCTGCCATCGGCAGTGATCAGATCGATCTGAGCAGCTATACGACGGTCTTTGTGGGCTATCCCATCTGGTGGGGTGAAGAACCGCGCATCATGGATACCTTTGCGGAAAACTATTCCTTTGAAGGCAAGACCGTGATCCCGTTCTGCACATCCGGAAGCAGCGGCATCAGCCGCAGCGGAAAGAATCTCGCGGAGAGAGCAGGAAGCGGCACATGGCTGGACGGCAGACGCTTTGACGGCGGTGTGAGTGAAGATACCCTGCGTTCCTGGATCGAAGAACTGAAGTAATGCAATTTTGAAGAGAGTGGAAACATGAAGATCATAGTATTGATGGGAAGCCCGAACAGACGCGGCTCAACCAGTATTCTCGTGAATGAATTTGTCAGAGGCGCAGAAGAAAGCGGCCATCAGACAGAAGTGATCGATGTCTGCCACGCGGACATCCATCCCTGCACCGGCTGCGTCAGATGCGGCTATGAAGGGCCCTGCGTACAGAAGGATGACGTGGAAAAGATCCGCGCATCGCTTCTTTCCGCGGACATGGTCGTCTTTGCGACACCGCTGTATTATTACGGCATGAGTGCCCAGCTGAAGATGGTCGTTGACCGCTTCTGCGCGTACAACAGCAGTCTGAACAGCAGACATCTGAAGTCTGCTCTGTTAACCGTGGCGTGGAACGCGGACGACTGGACATTTGATGCTCTGGAAGCACACTACAAAACACTGGTCAGATATATAAATTTTGAAGACAAAGGCATGGTGCTGGGATACGGATGCGGCTCACCGTCCATGACGAAGCGGAGCATCTGTCCTGCCCAGGCCTATCAGTTAGGTAAAAATCTTTAGAGGTAAAAAGTATGAAGAAGCAGTCTGTCTTTGCGGCGCTTCTGCCTGCCGCACTGTTCCTGACATCCTGCCGCACTGCATCGGAACCGGTGCAGCCTTCTTCCGCACCATCCCCGCAGCCTTCCGAAAGCACTGCGCCGGAAACAGATCCCGCTGATCTGCCCGTCGTGTATTTCACGTCTGACATTTCCGCGGACGGACTTGTCAAAGTCTATGAAGTGCTTGGCTGGCAGCCCTCCGGCAAAACAGCCGTTAAGATCTCCACCGGCGAACCGCCTGCCAGCAACTATCTCCGTCCCGAACTGATCAGAGATCTGGTTCAGAAGGTCGACGGTACGATCGTGGAATGCAATACCGCGTACGGCGGCTCACGTTCGGGCAGCGCCATGCATAAGCAGGTGGCGAAAGATCACGGTTTTACCGATATCGCTCCGTTTGATCTGCTGGATGAAGACGGTGAGACGGAGTGGCCGGTGAGCGGCGGGACACGCCTGCAGAAGGCCATCGTCGGTTCGCACGCGGAAAACTATTCTGACTGGGTGATCCTTTCTCACTTCAAAGGACACGCGATGGCAGGCTTTGGCGGCGCGATCAAGAACGTCGCGATCGGCATGTCTTCGCCGTCCGGCAAAGTCTATGTGCATACGGCAGGAACGAAAACAAGCGGCAGCATTTTCTCCAGCGATCAGGATGCCTGGCTGGAAGCGCTCGGTGAAATGGTCAGCGGCGTGCGTGATCATGTCGGCGCAGAGCACATCATCTACATCAATGTCATGAACCGTCTGTCGGTCGACTGCGACTGTGACGGGACACCAGCGGAACCGGACATGCACGATATCGGCATTCTTGCCGGCTTTGATCCGGTCGCTGTGGACCAGGCCTGCATCGATCTGGTATACCAGGCACCGGACAGCGCGTCCCTCATCCGCCGGATCGAACGCCAGCACGGCATTCATACCCTGGAACACGCCGAAGAGATCGGACTGGGAAGCCGGAAATATCAGCTGGTAAAGATCGATGAGTAACATCTGCACCATTCTCCAGCGTGAGTTTGTATATATCTGGTATTACTTTGAGATCCAGCTGCGGCAGATCTTCTGGTACTGGATCATCGGCATGGCTGCCGGTTCTCTGATCTCTGTCTTCGCGAAAGACAGGATCCACGGTCTGTTTGATGGAATGCGGGAAAAGAAATGGGGCATCTTCGGCATCATTCCCGCCTGCCTGTTCGGCATCGCTTCACCGTTATGCATGTACGGCACGATCCCCATCGCTGCTTCTTTCCGCAGACACGGCATGCGGGAAGACTGGCTGGCAGCGTTCATGATGGCTTCGATCCTGCTCAATCCGCAGCTGATCATCTACAGCGCCGCGCTTGGCCCGACAGCGCTCGCTGTCCGTCTTGTTACATGTTTTCTGGGCGGCGTCTGCGCAGGCCTGCTGGTTCATCTCTTTTACCGGAACAGGGAATTCTTTGATTTCACCGGCTTTGCGGAACGGGCAGGGCATGATACTCATCCTAATCTGCTGATCCGGTATCTTCTCAGCTTTGAAAGAAACGTAAAGGCGACCGGTCTGTATTTCCTCACCGGCATCCTGCTTTCCGCGCTCTTTCAGCGCTATGTGCCGCAGGATCTGATGGTCCGCTTCTTTGGCGGCAATGAAGCATGGGGCGTCCTGATGGCGGCGACGATCGGTGTTCCTCTGTATGCCTGCGGCGGCGGGACCATACCGCTGCTGCAGAGCTGGCTGGCGGAAGGCATGAGCTATGGCAGCGCGGCAGCCTTCATGATCACCGGTCCGGCAACCAAGATCACAAACCTCGGCGCTCTGAAGATCTGCATGGGCTGGAAACGGTTTGTGCTGTATCTGATCTTTGTGATGACATTCTCACTGATCAGCGGCCTGATCATCAATGTGCTGATCTGAATCCCCGGGACTCCCGGTTCCGGGTTTTCTTCTGCGCTGCAGCTGACATGCATGGTATATTTATGGCATACAGGAGAAACTATGAACGAAACAATCAGAGAAGAACTGTTCCGCATGCAGGACATTCAATACCGGGATTTTCAGGCGAAGCTGATCCCCCAGGCAGACGCGGATACCATGATCGGCGTGCGGACGCCTGACCTGCGCACCTATGCGAAGCAGCTGCTGAAAAGCGAAGATATCACACCGTTTCTGAACGATCTGCCGCACCGGTACTTTGATGAGAACCAGCTTCATGCTTTTCTCATTTCCGGGATCAGGGACTTTGAAAGATGCCTGGCGGAAGTGAACCGCTTCCTGCCGTATGTGGACAACTGGGCGACCTGTGATCAGATGTCGCCGAAGGTATTTAAGAAGCACAGACAGGAGCTGCTGAGCAGCATTGAACAGTGGATCGCTTCCGAGCATACCTATACGATCCGGTTCGGTGTGGGGATGTTAATGGAACATTTCCTGGATGATGATTTTGACATCCGCTATCCGGAAATGGTTTCCCGGATCCGTTCCGAAGAATACTACGTGAACATGATGACTGCCTGGTATTTCGCGACAGCGCTGGCGAAACAGTATGACGCCGTGCTACCGTATCTGGAAGAAAACAGACTGGATCTGTGGACACACAACAAAACGATCCAGAAGGCAGTGGAAAGCTATCGGATCACCGACGAACAGAAAGCATATCTGAAGACACTGAAGAGAAAGAAGGAAAAAGACGTATGAGACCAGAAGAATTTCTTTCGATCCTGCATACCGCGGAGCGGCTCAAGGATACCCCGAGACACTGTACGACGACAAAAGGCAGGGTGGAAAGCGTTGCGGAACACAGCTGGC
>JAILCN010000006.1 GCA_024680365.1 Solobacterium sp. | reverse complement strand
TTCCGTTTCTTCCATGATCCGGATGTACGCAAAGAAGAAAGGCATTCCTGCGTATACGATCCTGCCCACGCTTGCCTGCAATGCCCGCTGTGTATACTGCTATGAAGAAGGCAGACCACAGGTCACAATGACACCGGAAACGGTGAAACAGACGATCCGGTATATCCGGGATACGCATGAAGGGCAGGAAGTGACGCTGCAATGGTTTGGCGGGGAACCTTTGTTGTGTGTGGATATCATTGATGAGATCTGTGAAGGTCTGAAAGAAGCTGGTGTACCATACAAGTCGGCCATGATCTCTAACGGAAGTCTGATCACAGATGAAGTCATTGAAAGGATGAAAGGTCTTTGGGACCTGAAAAGGATCCAGATCTCCATGGATGGCGCAGAAGCAGACTATATTGCCAGAAAACGGTATTACAAAGATCATGATTATTACCATGCTGTGATGCATACGATCAGTAAACTGTCTGAAGCAGGAATCGCAGTTTCGGTCAGATGCAATGTAGACAACAAGAACTGGGAAGGTATTCCTCAGTACATGGAAGATATGAAGAGATACATTACAAATAAAGAACATGTTTCTGTATACTTCAGTCCATTAATGGATGTACGTGCTGATCAGGATGATCTTACCTTCTGGAAGAACACCATTGCTGCACGAGATCTGATCGTGAATGCTGGTTTCCGTCCGCTTGCTTACATGGGACTGCGCAGGAAATACAGAGTCAACCACTGCATGGCAGACGGCGGCAGTGTAGTCATCGGACCGGACGGCAGTCTGTTCCCATGCGAACACTGTCCTGCGGAGAGCAGGTTCGGAGATGTCTTCCATGGCGTGACCGATGAGAAGGCAAAGACAGAATTCTGCCGGACTGACAGGGTCCGTGAGAAATGCAAAACATGTACATTCCTGCCGGAATGCACATCGTTTGCGGCATGTCCATGGACAGATGCCCATTGTAAAGAAGCACACGAAATGAATATACTGGACTCATTGAAACGTCTTGTTGAGAATAGTTTGGAAATTGAAAATCCAGATGAGGAGGCTATATGAAACTGAAAGAAGGATTTGTTACCCACGCAATTGATGATACACACTTCCTGGTACCGCTCGGCGGTGACGCGTTCCACGGCATTGTCCGCTCCAATGAAACAGCAGGCTTCATTGTTGACTGCCTGAAGAACGAAACAACAGAAGAAGCGATCATCGACGCTGTGTGTGGCGAATACGACGCACCAAGGGAAACGATCGCGAAGGACGTCAGGAAAGTCCTGGATACCCTGCGTTCCATCAAGGCACTGGATGAGTAAACAACTGTGAGCGGAAACGCTCACTTTTCATGGGGAGAGAATCATGATCGGGAAATATCAAAAACTGTCCGGAAGCGTATTGAAAATGATTGCTGTGATCCTGATGATCATCGATCATACAGCAGGACATATACTGACTTCTTCTTATCCTGTTTCTTTTTCTGTACTTGGGCGAACAGTCACACTGTATCAGCTGCTGCGCTGGGCAGGCAGACTGAGCTTTCCAATCTTTGCGTTCCTGATCACAGAAGGATTTGTTCATACCCATGACCGGAGAAAATACGGATGGAATCTTCTGGTCTTTGCGCTGATCTCAGAGATCCCATGGAATCTGGAACATACCGGCACATTGTTTTATAACAGGCAGAATGTCATGTTCACCCTGCTGCTCGGATTTATGGGATTATATGCCCTGGAAGAATTTGCGGATCAGAGAACAAAACAGGCGGCTGCTCTGCTGCTTCTGTTCGGTGTTTCATTTATTCTGAAAGCAGATTATGGCTACCGGGGATTCGGTCTGATCCTGAGTCTGTATGTCCTGCGAAAGAACAGGGTCCTTCAGGCCATCATTGGCATATGCCTGCTGACAAGTTCCTGGATCGGCGGACTCGCGTTTATCCCGATCAATTTGTACAACGGCAAAAGAGGGTTTATCCAAAGCTCTTTCGCAAAATATCTGATGTACGTGATCTATCCCGTACATATGCTGATACTGTATTATATCCGGCTGAAAACGATCGGTTTCTGATTCACACAGGCTCTCTTCTTACGGAGAGCTTTTTACTTTTCTATTGTATTGTTTGGTCTGAAATGATAAACAATAGTAATTGTAAGGCAGAAAAGATATGGAATGCACGATCAGACTGGCAGAAACCGTGATACAGATCACAAATACTTCTGAATACATGGAACATCTGCTCAGAAACTATAAGACAGGATCCGATGAGATCCAGGTGACCATTGATGAAAGTCAGCTCGATATTGAAGCGGAAAGAGAATATTACAGACAGCGCAACGGTACAGACAGAAATGCAAATGAAGAATCTTTCGCGTCTCTTGCCATTTACCGGGAGATCGCGGAACAGATGATCGCACGCAATACACTGCTGTTCCATGGTTCTGTGATATGCAAGGACGGCAATGCCTATATGTTCTGTGCGGACAGCGGCACCGGAAAAAGCACGCATACAAGAATGTGGCGGGAAGTGTATGGCGACCAGGTGTTCATGATCAATGACGACAAGCCGCTGATCCGGTTTGACGAGGACATCCGTGCGTATGGAACACCATGGTCTGGCAAGCATCATCTGGATACCAATACAAACGCGCCTCTGAAAGGTATCTGCCTGTTATCCCGTGATGTTGTCAATCACATTGAGAAGATCACGGAAGGGGAAGCACTGCCGCATCTGCTCCGATACTGCTACCGTTCGAAATCTCCAATCGGAATTACAAAGACACTGGAACTGCTGTATGCAATGACAAAGAAAGTTCCGGTCTATACACTGGGATGCAATATCTCCCATGAAGCCGCAGTGATCGCCTGCGAAGGAATGCAAAACATATGACAGAAGAGAAACAGTCATTTGAAGAGATCATTGAAAAAGACGGCAGGCTGGTCTACACATGCCGCGGTTTCAGCATGTATCCGATGCTCCGGCAGAAACGGGATCTGATCATCATTGAGAAGAAACCGGAAGGCAGACTGAAGAACCATGATGTGGTACTGTTTAAAAGAAACGGAAAGTATATCCTCCACCGCATCATTACCGTCAAGCCTGATGGCTATGATACTGCCGGTGATCATAACTGGTGGAAGGAACACGACGTAAAGGAAGAAGAGATCATCGGCGTCCTGGCATCCTTTGTCAGAGACGGCAAAGAGATCACACCCGATAATCCGTTATACCAGACATATGTGCACCTGTGGTGCGATCTGTATCCGGTGCGCATGGGCTTGTTAAAAACACGGGCAGGAATAGGAAAACTGATCAGACATGTACGAAAAGGCTGAGAAATGGTTATGGCGCAAAACAAAGCCCCAGCATGTCAGAATGTATATTCTGACAGTTGGGGATATTTGTGTTTCCCTTCTCAGCAT
>JAILCN010000226.1 GCA_024680365.1 Solobacterium sp. | reverse complement strand
ATCATTGAGACCGGCGCGGATCTGCAGCTGTCCGGGCACACCCATGCCGGGCAGATCTTCCCGATGCGTCTCTTATACAACCTTGCCGGTCTGAATGTCGTATATACGTATCAGATCGGTCCCACCGCTCTGTATGTCAGTCCCGGCATCGGCAACTGGTATTATCCCTTCCGCAATGAAACACACTGCAGCTGGGTGATGATCGATCTCATTCCGGAATGAAACTGTATTAAAAAAGTGAACCATCCAGCCGTCTGAGACAGCCACAGGTTCACTTTTTATTTCTTCTGGATTACTTCTTTGTGATATCTCCGAAGAAGTATTTTTTGGACAGTTCTGCCAGTTTTCCGGAAGAGCGGAGATTTGCAAGTGCGTCGTTGACAGCATCGCGCAGTTCTGTCTCGCCCTTCTTTACCGGATAGCAGACAGCCTCGCCTTCACTCTGATCAACGATCTTGATCGGTGCTTCCGGATGCTGAGCCATATAGTCCAGATAAGATACTTCGGAATTGATTGTCGCATCAATTCTGCCCTGTGTCAGAAGTGTGATCGTTTCGCCGAAAGTATCGATATACTGAACAGTCGCGCCGAGAGCTTCCGCTTCTTCCGCGTATGTCGAGCCGGTTGAATTCGCGGTTGTTTTTCCTTTGAGATCCTCGAATGTCTTGATCGTGTCATTGTCTTTGCCTACGATCAGAACTTTTCTTGTGAAGACATACGGTTCAGAGAATTCATAGCTCTTTGCGCGTTCCTCCTTATAGCCGACGCCGTTGCAGATGATGTCGAAACGTCCGGAATCCACGCCGGCAAGAAGGCTTTCCCAGGCTGCTTCCTCAAAACGTGCTTCAACGCCAAGCGCTGCTGCGATCTCTTTGCCGACTTCCACATCAAAGCCGGTAAGTTCGTTTGTTTTCTCATCATGGTATGTCCACGGAGACCAGTTGCCTTCGGTACCGATGACCAGATATCCTCTTTCCTTGATCGTATCCAGAGCGGATTTTGCGGAACCTTCTCCTTCAGAAGGTTTCGGAGTGCTTCCGGAACATCCCGCAAGCGTGAATGCCATTGCGGCTGTCAGGATCATACTGAGTGTCTTTTTCATTTCTTTCCTCCTATTCTCTTCCAGACTGAATTGACTGGATAAAGAGTTTTGTTCGTTCTTCCTTCGGATTTTCGAAGAATGATTTTGAATCGGATGTTTCAACGACCTGGCCGTTCTCCATGAAGATGACCTTGTTGGAAACGTTGCGGGCAAAGTTCATTTCATGGGTGACCACCAGCATCGTCATTCCCTCGTTTGCCAGATCCCGCATAACAGCGAGAACTTCGCCGATCAGTTCCGGGTCAAGGGCGCTGGTCGGTTCATCGAAGTAGATGATCTCCGGATCCGCCGCAAGCGCTCTTGCGATAGCGACACGCTGCTGCTGGCCGCCGGACAGCTGGGAAGGATACGAATCCAGCCGGTCTGCCATGCCGACTTTTTCAAGCGCCGCGATGGCTTTCTTTTCCGCTGCTTCTTTCGGCATCTTCCGGGCAATGATCAGACCTTCCGTCACGTTATGCAGAACGGTCTTGTTCAGGAACAGGTTGTAGTTCTGGAAGACAAACGCTGTCTTTCTTCTCAGACGGCTGATATCCCTTTTACTGATGGAGTGCATATCGAATGTCTCTCCGTCAAAGTTCATCGTGCCGCCGTCAGCGATCTCCAGATAGTTAATGCATCTCAGCAGTGTTGTCTTGCCGGAGCCGGAAGGTCCCAGAATGGCGACAACATCGCCTTTATCCACATGCAGGCTGACGCCGCGCAGGGCGCCGAAGTCGCCGAAGGATTTCGTTACATTCTGTATGTCGATCATCTGGCGCCTCCGTATGCATTCAGTTTCTTCTCACCGTAGCTCTGCAGCCAGGTCAGGACGGTACAGAAGATCAGGTAGATAAAGCCGACCTCCAGATACAGGGCAAGCGACTGATAGACACGGCCGTTGATGATCTGTGTCTGACGGATCATTTCACTGACCGTGATGGTGGATGCCATCGAAGTGCTCTTGATCATTGAGATAAAGGAATTCGACAGGGACGGGAACGCTGTGCGGAATGCCTGCGGCAGGATGATCCTGCGCATGATCTGCCAGTAGTTCATGCCCACGCACAAGCCGGCTTCCATCTGTCCTTTCGGAACAGCTTCCAGAGCCGCTCGCATGCTTTCTGCCATGTACGCGCCTTCATTGATCGCGAAGCACAGCACCGCGGCCGGAAAAGCCGGAAGCACGATGCCCACGGAAGGCAGGCCGTAAAACACAAGATACAGCTGGACCAGGAGCGGCGTGCCGCGGATGATCCAGATATAGAAGCGGCAGAACTGCTTCAGTCCCCGGATGTTCGCATACTGGGCGACAGCGACCAGGATGGAGATCACCAGGGCAAATAAGAACGACAGCACAGCAAGTGGGATCGTCACCCGGATGCCGGCCATCAGTATTTTCATAAACGAATCGATCAGGATCTGCAGTACTCTTTCATTCATAATGTTTCCCCAACAACGGTATATATACCAAATTCTTTATTGAATGGAAAGCCATTTGACTAGCACGTCTCATCCATCATGCGGATCAGAACACGGATGCCCTGCAGATAGGCACGGATGGAAATACGCTCATTGGTCCCATGGACTCCCATTGTACGAATGTCCTGGTCTTCCAGGAACGGTTCGAAGCGCATGCAGCAGTCACAGACGCCTTCATAGCTGCGGGCATCCGTCGCTGTGGTATTCACGGACGGGACAAAGACGATGTCTTTGAAAAAATGTGACAGGACATTCTGCAGGGCACGGAAGCCCGGAGAATCGAACCGGGATTCCCGGGACGCTTCGTTGGCAACGATAAAGTCTGCCTGTACGTCCTTTCCTGCCAGCCTGCGGCAGTGTTCCAGCAGTGCCTCGTCGGTATCCTGGGGTGCCAGCCGGAAATTGATCACTGCTTCCATATGCTGCGGCATGACATTGCCGGCCTGGGATCCGCCGGAGATCATGGTCGGCGCAATGGTCGTATGGATCTGACTGTTCAGATCCGGATGGGACAGATAGTGCGCAATGATCTGCTGTTCATTGGCATCGATATCCCGGACTGCTTCTTTCAGAGGTCCTTTTGTGATATAAGGTGCCAGGATGCGCAGGGTCTCTCTGACACTGGCAGGCAGAACACTGTCCAGCGGATGATCGACGATTGCCGCGATCGCTTTCGCCAGCGCGCCGAGCGATGTGCCGCGGAACGGATTGGAACTGTGACCGCCGAAGGATTCCGCCGTCAGCTTCAAATCCGCGTACCCTTTTTCATACATGCCGATACTGCCGACCGCAATGTCTGCGCCGTACGCTTCGCCGCTGCCGACCCGGCCGCCTTCATCCATGACAAACTCCAGCTCAACACCCTGCTCTTTCAGATGTTTCGCGATCGCGATCGCGCCGGAACCGATGACTTCCTCATCCTGCCCGAATGCCAGATACAGCGTACGCCGGAACTGTTTTCCATGGGCAAGAAGATATTCCAGACTTTCCAGTTCACCGATGAGCATCTCTTTGATATCCATGGCTCCCCTGCCCCAGATATATCCATCCGCGATGTCACCGCTGAACGGGTCATGGATCCAGTCTGCTTCTGTTCCTTCGACAACCGGAACAACATCCTGGTGCGCCATGAACAGTGCCGGCTTCAGGGACGGATCGCTTCCTTCGATCCGGATCAGCACACTGTGATCGATCTCCCGGTACTCCCCGTGCTTCATGATCTGCGGATACCATTCCTGTATCTTTTCATGGAACAGATCAAACGCCGCATAGTCGATCTTCGAAGTATCCATGTAGCTGGTCGTATTGATCTGAACTGCTTCAGACAGATGTCTGACAGCTTCGTCCGCATTCAGATCAGCGTATTCATTTTCATTAATATAAAGATTATAAATATCCATGGGCATATTCTACTTTACAGATGAATATCTGTCCATTGAAAGCCTCCGCATCAGATCGATTTGCATATGAGAAATATGGTGCTATACTTGCGTATGGCATCGGACCCGCGTTTCCAACCGTATATAAAAGCGTCAGAGGTCCGGTGCCATTTTTGATCCACAGGGAGGTTTGCCATATGATCTTTAAACACCTGCTGTTTGGACTTCTTCTGCTGGATGACCTGTACAAGGTCTTCCTGAAGACCGCGGCTGACAGGCATCAGAAAAAACCGCTGCCGGAAGAAGTGAAAGATATTTATTCACCGGAAAAGTATCAGGAATTTCTGAACCGTGAACATGACTATGTTCCTCTCTTTACCGCCGCAAGGATCGTCAGTATCGTCCTGAACGCGTTCATGATCTACTCACCTTTCTACCGGTGGATGGAAACGCTTGGTCAGAGAAATGAATATCTGATCCTGGTCATTACGATCGTGATCCATGAACTGATCTCATTCCTGTTCCGGCTGCCCAGGTCGTATTACGCGACATTTACGATCGAGGAAAAATACGGACTGAACCGGAAGACGAAAAAAGAATTCTTCAAAGATGAACTGATCGGACTGTTCACAGAACTGATGATGAGCATTGGTCTGTATCTGTTCTTTGCCTTCCTGTTCAGACATCTTTCTTCCTGGGCAGGCGGCTTCAATATCACCTATCTCCAGGCCTTCCTGCTTGTTCTGGTCCTGGCAGCTGTCAGCTTTGCGGTCATCTTTGCCATTTCAATCACCGGCTATCTGATCCAGAGAAGAATGTATACCTATACGGATCTTCCGGAAGGAGAATTAAGAGACAAGATCATGGCACTGACAAAAGGCGCGAAGAAAAAGATCCGCCGCATCGAAGTGTACAACGAATCGAAAAAGTCCACCGGCAAGAACGCGTACATGTTAAAGATCCTGTGGTACCGGGCATTCGGCATCGCGGACAACTATCTGGACGGCAATTCAGAAAGAGAGCTGCTTTCCGTGCTTGCTCATGAGGCAGGTCATCTGAAGCATAAGAAAACCATTTTGGAATATGCCGGCTGGGGATTCGCTCTTCTGATCCTGATCGTGCTGGCATGGCTTCTGCCAAACGGTATGTATGTGGTTCAGCTGGCTGAACAGATCAGCAGCGCCTTCGGGCTGACTGTAAACAACTATGTCCTGCTCATATCTTTTATCGGAGCAGTCCTGACACCGCTGTCACTGATCGCAGGCATCTATACAAACTATGTGTCCAGAAAGAATGAATACGAAGCTGATCATAATGCCGTCATAGAAGGATATGGGGAAGAACTGATCGCAACATTCAAAAAGATGGGAAGCGATGAACTGATCGATGTCGATCCGGCACCTGTCATTGAGTTCCTGGAACATGACCATCCGTCGATCGTAAAAAGAATTCAGGCGATCCGGAACGCTGAGGCATCCCGCTGAACTTCTTGCATACGCTTTGTTATACTTGAGACAGATAACAGGAGGATCATTATGAGTACAGTAACAGAGATCATCAACACCCGCAGTTCGATCCGGAAATATAAAGATCAGCCGATCCCGGAAGATGTATTCAGAACACTTCTTGAGGCAGGCCTGAAGGCGCCGACTGCCGCCAATAAACAGGAGATCCATATCTCAGCTGTCTTCGCTGACAACGCGGTCCTGCAGGAAATTCAGAATGATCTGAACCCCAATGCCGCAAACCATTACTGGTATGACGCTCCGGCAGTATTATTCCTGTCCGGACCGGACGCGTTCAAATGGAGCGCTGTCGATGCCGGCATCGCAGTTGAGAACATTCATCTGGCAGCCGCAGACATGGGCCTTGGCAGCGTCATTCTCGGCTGTATGGAAGGTGTTCTGAACGGTGAAAAGAAAGCAGAATACGCGAAGAAACTGGGATTCCCGGAAGGCTTCTCTTTCCATGTCGCGATCGCTGTCGGATATCCCGATACCGAAAAGGCTCCGCATACATTTGATTTCGAAAACAACGTTACCATTCTCTGAACAGCCGGTTTCATCCGGCTTTTTTGAACAGGATACAGAACATGCTCAGAAAAAATATTGATATACCGTTCTGGCAGACAGACTGGCCGGCACATTACTATGACGTGGAAGATGTGCTGCTCAGAAAACAGCTGACAGAAGAACACCTGAAAACACATCCGGACGACACTGACTGTCTGGAAAAGATGCGTCTGTGGAATCTGCGCTTTCAGGTGAAAAACAGGAAGGCAGCAGACCGCTTCATGGAAACCTGGCTGATGATCAAAATTGACGCAAACACCGAGGTCTCCCTGCTGAACAGAAGAAGAAAAGAAAAAGAACTGCGCAGATACGCGGATGTTCTGCAGCTGACATCTGTCAGTGAAAGCGTTAAAGATGAATGGCATGACTTCGCGGAAACGCTTCTGCTGTCCTGCTGCGACACGAGAGCCTACCGGGCAGGCATCTTCGGACTGATCGATCTCGGTGATGAGATCACAGCCATGCGCATCGCGAAAGAGATCGATACGGTCACCCGGATCTATCCCGCAAAGCTGAATCTGGAAGAGCTGTACCTTCCCCTGCATGAAGTCATGGTCACATCCTATCAGGATCTTCTGCAGGATGGGATCCATTCCTGGCAGGAATATCAAAGCACAGTGAAAAACAGCCGGTGATTCCGGCTGTTTAATCTTTCAGGTAGATTTCTTTTTTCAGTATGCCGAAATACGGCAGATAGCGGTATTGTTCCGCGTAATCACAGCCATAGCCTACGATGAATTCATCCTCGACTTCAAAGCCGCAGTAATCAATGACGACCGGCTTTATGCGCCGTGCCGGCTTATCCAGCATGGAACAGATCTTCACGCTTAACGCACCTCTGCTGCTGAGATATTCCTTCAGGAACGCCATCGTATTTCCTGTATCCACAATATCTTCCACCAGGATAATATGATAACCGCTGATGTCATAATCCAGATTTCTTTTGATCGTGACCGTTCCGGATGAGACGGATGATTTCCCGTAGCTGGAAAGCACCATATAGTCCGTTCTGACCGGACGTCTGATCTGGCGGATCAGATCATACATGAATATGCCGGCACCTTTCATGATGCCGACGATCAGAAGATTTCCGTCCTTATAATCTTCTGTGATCCTTCTGCCGATCTCTTTTACTTTTTCCTGGATCTGTTCTTCAGTGAAAAGGATCTTCTCTACATCTTTGTTCTTTTCCGTCATGCCGTCCGCCTTTCTGTTCATGTGTTTCTGACAGAACAAATATAAACAGATTTTTCTGAAATTGTCGAATGATGCGCGCCGGTACAGCATATATAATGAAACTGCATCAATCATAAAGGACACTTATCATATGACAGAAAACAGACAGATCGAGATCCAGACTCCTGTGATCCATGTAAGAGGCACTGAAACAGAAGGATGCCGGCAGTTTCTCGGCATTCCGTATGCCAGAGCAGAACGTTTCCGCTATGCGCAGATGATCGAAAACTATGATGACATCGTGGACGGAACAGATTTTGGAAATTCCTGTCCGCAGTACAGACAGTATTTTCCGCAGCTGGACAATCCCGAGCGGCTGTTTTACCACAAAGAGTTCCGGGAAGGTCTGGCTTTCAGGTATAACGAAGACTGCCTGAATCTGAATATCTTTACACCGCTGAACGCGGAGAACTGCCCGGTCGCGGTATTCCTGCACGGCGGCGGCTTCAACTCCGGCTCCAATCAGGAAGAACCGTTCCGCGGCTATGAACTGGCAAAGCGCGGCATCATCACCGTCTTTGTCAATTACCGGGTCGGCATCTTCGGATATCTGACCCATGAAGAGATCCAGAAAGAATACGGCCGGGACGGCAATTTCGGTCTGGATGATCAGAGAACGGCATTGTTATGGGTAAAGAAATATATCAGAAACTTCGGCGGTGATCCGGACAATATCACCCTGTTCGGACAGAGTGCAGGAGCTATTTCCATCCAGTATCTCTGCCTGGATCCGGAGAATGCCGGTTTATTCAAACGTGTCTTCATGATGTCCGGTGCCGGGCTGTTTCCAAAGTTTGCCCTGCCCCGCAGAGCGGAGGACACAAGAGAATACTGGCTGCTGCTGATGGAGAAAGCCGGCTGTTCCACTCTGGATGAACTGCGCAGGCTGGATGCAGAAGCTGTTCTGACTGCTGCGCAGGACATGAAGAACGAAAGAAAAGATACGCTTTACAATACCATGCCGGTGATCGACGGTGTCCTGCTGAAAAAGCCTGTCGGCGAACTGATCAGCGATCCGATCAGAACAGACTGTATGATCGGCTTTACAAACAATGACATGTACGCACCAGTAATGGCGTACATCGGCTGTCAGTACGGAAAGCACAACAGCGCGTATATTTACTACTTTGACCAGGATTCTCCGGGGGATCACAACGGCGCGTTCCACTCCTGTGACCTGCGCTATCTCTTTGGCAGACTGGCACAGTCATGGCGGCCGTATACAAAGCGTGATGAAGAGATCTCCCGGCAGCTGACGGACTATTTCGCGGCATTCGCGAAAACCGGTGATCCCAACGGCAAAGACAGACCCGGCTGGATGCCGTGCAGAAACGGCATGCTTAACGTACTGC
>JAILCN010000167.1 GCA_024680365.1 Solobacterium sp. | reverse complement strand
TTCCGTTCTGATCATCCCGGCCGGACTGGCGCTGTATTTCTTCCAGCTGATCTATCTGGAAATGACATGGCAGGAATCGGTGCTGAAGACGGCTGCTGCGGCGGTCGGCATGATCCCCGAAGGCCTTGTTGTTCTGACCAGCATCGCCCTGGCTGTCAGCACGATGCGTCTGCTGAAGGCCAAAGTGCTGGTGCAGGATCTGTTCTCGATCGAGTCACTTGCCCGGGTGGATGTGCTCTGCCTGGATAAGACAGGAACACTGACGCAGGGAAAAATGGAAGTGACGCAGCTGATCCCCCTGAACGGAAAAGAAGAGGATGTGCTGAAAAAGATCCGCAGTTATCTGTACGGAGAAGAGAAGCCGAATGCGACGGCAGACGCAATGCTTGCCCGTTTCGGCAGTGAGGAAGTCTTCCGGAAAACAGAAGTTCTTCCGTTTTCTTCAGACCGCAAATACGCTGCGGCATCCCTGGAAAATGCCGGTTCCTGCTGGCTTGGCGCACCCGGCTTCCTGTTTCCCGAAGGCTGCGGTCAGGAAACGGAAGAAGTGATCCGGCGTTACGCAAAGGAAGGATGCCGCGTTCTGATGTTCGCGGAAAGCAGCGCTGTCAGCTGCCATGGCGAACACCTGCCGGCTGATCTGAAGCCTGCTGCTCTGGTGATCCTGCGCGATGTGCTGCGGCCGAATGCTTCAAAGATCATGGAATACTTCCGCCGTCAGGATGTTTCGCTCAGAGTCATCTCCGGCGACGATCCCGGCACTGTATCGGCACTGGCGCTGCTGGCCGGCGTACCGGGCGCGGAATCGTACGTAGACATGTCCAGAACAGACGAATCCTATGATGAACTGGTCAAAAATCATACCGTCTTCGGCCGGGTGCTTCCGGATCAGAAGAAAGAACTTGTGGCGGCCCTGCAGAGAGCCGGACACTGCGTTGCGATGACTGGTGACGGCGTCAATGACGTTCCGGCACTGAAGACTGCGGATGTCAGCGTGGCAATGGCTGCCGGCGCACCGGCTGCCCGGGACTGTGCCAATATTGTTCTGTTGGACAGTGATTTCGCGGAAATGCCGCAGATCGTTGATGAAGGCAGACGCGTCATCAACAATATCTCCAGAGCGTCTTCCATGTATCTGGTCAAAACGGTATTCTCTGTTCTTCTTTCCTTCTTTGTCGTCATTTTCCGGCAGCCGTATCCGTTCCTGCCGGTCCAGCTGACATTTATCAGCGCTCTTGGCGTCGGCATTCCGACATTCATCCTGCAGATGGAACCAAGCTTTGAAAGGATCAAAGGCAGATTCCTGAAAGAAGCGCTGCGTCATGCGGCACCGTCTTCACTGACTGTCTTTATGATCGCCATGTTCTGCCTCTGGCTGAGAAAAACATATCTCTTCCCGGAAGAAGAGTATCACGGTATGATCGTGCTTCTGACGGGAGTCACGTATCTGTTTACGCTGTACAGGATCTACAGTCCGCCGACAATGCTGCGCCGTATTGTGATCGCGGTGATGCTGGCTCTGTTCTTTGCCGGGATCCTGACTCTGCCAAATCTGCTTTCCGTCAGGCTGACTGCTGCGGATCTCAGATTTGTCCTGCCCGCGATCTGCGTGATCCCTGTGATCGTGATCATGCTGTCACATGCGTATGATTTCCTGACAAAGGCGAAAGGAGAAGCCTGATGGAGAAAAAGTCTGAACTGCAGTGGAAAGTAGATTATTTCCGTCTGAACCGGATCATGAAGAAAAACCGCAGGGAAGGGAAGGAGCTGTATTACGCCTTCGTTGACTTTGACGGTGTTCTGAACGTGTTCTTTGAGCCGGGCACACCGGAATTCGCGGCGATGGCGAAGAAAGTCGAAGAGACAGGGGAGTTTGATTTTGCGGACGCAGCCTGCGTTGCGCGGCTCAACCGTTTCTGCGACAGCTTCCCGGTCCGTCTCATCATTTCTTCCTCCTGGCGCTTTTCCGGTCTGGAATTCTGTCAGGAATATCTGGAGAAAGCAGGCCTGGACCCGAAGCATAAATTTTTCGGCATGACGCAGACAGAAATCTTCCATCCCCGGGAAGAGGACATTGTCAGCTATCTGCTGGCGCATCCGGATTTCACCGGTTTCATCATTTTTGACGACATGGATATGCCGCATCTGAAGCCCTGGCATGTGCAGACAGACCCGTGCAGAGGGTGGGATGAAGAAAAAAACATTGAAGCTTTTGAAATAATTCGAAAATTTATGTAGATTTTTTTGAAAACAAGGTGTAATATACATCTTGCGATGCGGATATGGCGGAATTGGTAGACGCGCTGATTTCAGGTGTCAGTGGGCGAGGCTCGTGCAGGTTCGACTCCTGTTATCCGCACCATTAAGACGGAATTCGAAAGAGTTCCGTTTTTTTGAACTCAAAGAGAAAGCGTCTTTCCCTGATCGGGTCAGACGCTTATTTCTTCATTCCGTACCAGCCGATGCCTTCATCTGTCCAGCCCAGCTTCTGTGTCAGGGCAGTGTGTTCAGCTTTGTTTGTGGTGTAGTTGTGATTGCATTTCGTCATATTTGAATTGTATTCACGGTAGAGAGGAACACTTTTCTTCGCGTCGCTGTACCAGCC
>JAILCN010000153.1 GCA_024680365.1 Solobacterium sp. | reverse complement strand
GAACCGTATTCATAATGGCCGTGGTGGCTCAGGATCATATGGTGAAGCAGGATCTCCTCCTCGCATCCGCCCAGGCCGAGCTCTTCGACGACTTCGCTGAGCCAGCCGTTGGCGATGGAGATATGGCCTTCCAGTTTTCCTTCAAGCGTGTATTCGGTGGTGACCGGGCCGCTCATTTCCGCGGTCTTTCCGGTGTCGTGCAGAAGCGCCGCCGCAATCAGCAGATCACGGTCAAGCTGGGGATAATGCTCGCAGACCGTTTCACACAGCCGGGCCATTGAGAGCGAGTGCTCCGAGAGTCCGCCCAGATAGCTGTGGTGGATTCTGGAGGCGGCCGGGTATGTCATGTATTTCTGGCCGATTTTTTCCAGCATGGCCGCGACAATCTTATGATAGACAGGATTTTTGATTGAGCTGACCAGGCGGTCCAGTTCATTTTTTCTTGTCTGTTCGCTGACAGCGGACGAGATTACATACTCTTCCAGGGAAACTTCATCCGGACCGCATTCCCTGACGCGGTTGATGCGCAGCTGAAGATTCTGGTTGTAAAGGAGAACCTCAAAGGAGAATACCACCAGTCTGCCGACCGCGATCTTTTCCGTGTCCTCCGGTTTGACGTCCCAGAATTTGCCGTCAATGGTGCCGGAGCTGTCCTGCAGAATCAGTGAGAGATAGGGAGCGCCCTTGTTGGTGGTGCCGTTGCGGCACTCCTTGACAAGCAGCGGGATTTCCAGTCTCTCCTTCTCCGCGAAGTCTTTAATTTTCTTCATCTTCAAACCACTCCATTCCATCCAGAACCCGGACGACGTCGGAGCTGCTGTAGCCCTGCTGCATACAGCTCTTGTAGATACGCGCCCTGAGTTCCGTGCCGCTGTATTTGCGGCTGTATTTTCTCTTTGCCTTTTCAATCTGCCGGCCGAGGTTGTCCGGCTCACGCTGGGCCACGGCGCTCAGGTCAAGCTTGCTGATAACAGTATTGGCCAGATCCACCGAGAAACCGTGCTGGACAAGCTTGGTGCGGATCACGTCCATGGTTCTGCGGCTGGAGGCGTTCCGCTTCGATCTGAGAAGCTTCTGGGCCAGGATGCGGGCATTGTCCTCTTCATCCTTATAGCGGCTTAAAACGTCCTTTACAGCCTCCTCGCTGATGCCCTTGGCAGAAAGCTCATGGATAATCTTTTCTTCACCGTTCAGGGCTGTTTTCAGGCGCAGCACTTCCGATTCGGTGAAAGTCTCGTCATTGAGGTATCCGCTGTCGCACAGGCGGTCAATGATCGTATGGATCTGGGCCTGGTCGCATTCGGTATTGAAGCGCAGCCACTCCTCGATTTCCTTCACGCTGCGGTCGCGGACCGCCAGCTTGTTCAGGCAGCGCTGGTACGCTTTGTTTTCAATTTCATTCTTCCGCAGTGTCTCCACGGTTGAAACGGAGACACCCCTGCCTTTCTTGAGGCCGTACTCATAGAAATCATCCAGGGAAACATCGAGGACGATTTCCTTCTCCAGGCCGCGGCTGAGGGTGACCTGGATCGTGTTTGCCTTTGCCTTCGCTTTTGTCAGCACGAACATGTCTTCATAGTCGTCAATGACGCGGTTGTAGACTTCCATCAGCTGATTGTAGAAGACTTCGGAACTGTAAGGGGAAGCCTGTTTCACACATGCCTGTGACATCTCTTTGAGCTGTTCGTCATCCGTTTCGCAGAATACCTTCAGCACCGCCGCCAGTGTCTGCTCATCATCAAAATACCAGCCTGTCCTGCCGTCAATCAGAAGATCGCTGAGAACCTCGTCGCGGCGGGCGAACAGCGGCAGGCCGCTGGCCAGGGCCTCGATGAATGTCATGCCCTGCGTTTCGGAAAGCGAAGCGGAAATAAAGGCGTCGGCAGCCCGGTAATAATCGGGCACCTTTGCCGACTCGATCGGCCCGGTGAAGCTGACGGATCCGCTGAGACTGAGATCTGCCGCAAATTCTTTGAGCCTGTCCAGGTCGGGACCGCCGCCGACAATCAGAAGCCTGACATCCGTGCCGTTCTGAATTGCCTGCGCAAAACCTCTGATGACAATATCAAGCGCCTTTTCTTCGGCGATTCTGCCGACATAGATGACAACCCGGCCGTCATCGCTGAAGCCGGCCTGCTTGCGGATTTCGGCCTTTCTTTCAGGTGTTCCGTGCTCCGGTGAAAACCGGTCAAGCATGAGACCGGTCGGGATAACGTTGATTTTTTTATAAATCTGATAGCTCAGCAGTGATTCCTTTGTTTTTTCGCTCGGCACAATGACCTCCATCGACGCGTCGGCATAAAGCTTGGTCACATCCGCCACCCTTTCCTTCATTTCATGATCCAGCCGTTCGGAATGAATGAAATTGAAGTAATGCGTATAATCCTCATACGTGGTGTGATAGGTCATGACAAGCGGGATGCGGAATTCCCTCGCGCATTTGCGGGCGAAGATGCCGATGCCGAATTCCGTCTGGGTGTGGATCAGGTCAAGGTGAAGCTTTCTGATCTCCTCAATCGCAAAGGGATGAATGAATGAAGACATCTGGTAGCCGTAAAGGAATTTCAGCTCAATGCCGGCCAGCCGCAGTACCCTGCCGTCCTCATCCCAGACAGCCCGGAAGATCCCGGTTCTGGTGGTGACCACATAGACCTCATGGCCATGCTTTAACATCTCCTGGAATACGATATATGTGCTGTTGGCGACGCCGTTGATCTCAGGCGGGTATGTATCAGTAAACAATCCTATTCTCATATTGACTCAAGTTCCCCCTGCAGTGTCTCGCTCGCGTAGGTACGCGGCAGTTCTTTGTCGGCTTCGAGCGGCACATCCTTCTGCATCTTGCCCCACATGAACACAAAGGAGCCGACGACGAGTGTCTGATAGAACGTGACAAGCCGCCAGAGAATCATGATCGACGCGGCGTCGGCGCGGCTGAAGATAGTTGAAAACATCAGGATAAAGGTGGCTTCCGTGCCGCCGGCGCTGCCCGGCATCGGCAGGAAGGCATTGATCATTGCCACAAAGCTGGAAAGCGCGATGATGTCCAGCAGCTGGGAAGGATGAACTTCAATCTTCAGGGCGACGGCGCAGAAGTAGGGAATGCTGTAATAGATCAGCAGTCTTACCAGATCGCCTGCCGCCAGGCCCACAATCATTTTCTTGTGGTTTCTTAAGACGACGATTTCCTTGGAGAATTCATACAGCGCCTTATCCAGGTCAGCCAGGGACTTTTTGACGTCCCTGATGATATGGAGCTTATGGGCGATCATGATTCCC
>JAILCN010000120.1 GCA_024680365.1 Solobacterium sp. | reverse complement strand
TGACGCTTCCGGAATCTCTGGAAAGCGCCGGAAAAGGTGCGTTTGAAACGCGCGGCAGGCTGTCGCTGCAGGCGCCGGATTCGTTCCGTGTCCGCTCGCAGATGCTTGACAACAACTGGAATCTGAACTGGAACTTCGGTGCCAACGGCCGCTATAATGGAAAAAACGAAGAAAACTATCAGCTTGTTTTATCCCGGCTGATGAATGTCGATCTGAATGAATGGAAACCGGAAGCCAGATGCATATTGGCTGTCAATTACCTTGAATCAGGCTGTCCGGAGACAGAACAGTATGATGAATATATCCGGGATCACCAGTATGAATGCATGGAGATGATCATCGCCCGGCAGCGCTGGCATGCCCTGAACTGCGGCCTGGACAGAGAAGTGATCGATGAGAACATCCTGCCGGATTATCTGAGCAGGATCACTGACCGTACGGAAAAAGCCATTCTGCTGGGCAGACAGCGGAAGCGCACCGACAGCTTTGATGATTTGATGAACCTGTTTTGAGGACGCTTTATGGATGAAGAACTGATACTGATCAGCGAAGAGATCTTTCAGAATATCATAGCCAAACTGACGCTTCATCTGCGTTTTATGGATATCGCCCTGAACCGCTATACGTTCGCCGGGGATTCCGTAAACTTCCGGTGTGACGGCAGTGTCTTTCATTATTCGCCGATCACGGTGATCAAGATGTACCGCAATGATCCGGATTCCCTGACCCGCGGCTATCTCCATGTCGTCTTCCATTCCGTTTTCCTGCATGAGCATTTCGCGGAAGAGCGGAAGATCTCATTGTGGAACCTCGCCTGCGACATCGCTGTCGAGAATGTCATCATGGGACTGCATCTGCACTTTCTGGAACGGGACGCTGACGAAGAAAAGAAGAAATGGATCGAAAGGATCCAGGAAAAGATCAGTGTGCTCAGCGCGCCCCGCATCTATCATGCTCTGGAGGACATGGACTCTGATGAGATCCGTCTGATGGCTCCCCTCTTCAGCTTTGATGATCACGACCGCTGGTATCATGTACGCAATGTCACCGGCTCTCATGACACGCTGTTCGGTGACGAAACGAAGGATGATTCCTCCGCGGAAGGAAACAACCGCTTTGACAAGGCAAGCCATGATACCGGCGAAAAGAAGGAAGGCGAAGATCCAAACGCCTCTGACACTGAAATACAGCAGGTCAGAAACTCTCTGAAGGACTGGAAGGAGATCTCGGAAAAGATCGAAACCGATCTGGAAACATTCTCAAAGGAATTCGGCGATGAGGCACAGGCGCTTGTGCAGTCGCTGAAAGAACTGCACAGAGAAAAGTACAGCTATACCCAGTTCCTGAAGAAGTTTATGACGACCGGCGAAAAGCTGCAGATCAACGACAATGAATTCGATACGATCTTCTATACCTACGGACTGCGGCTGTATCACAACCTGCCGCTGATCGAACCGCTGGAATTCAGCGAAGTAAACAATGTCCGGGAACTGGTCATCGCGATCGATACATCAGGTTCCGTGCAGGGCGAAACGGTACAGGCATTCCTGCAGAAGACCTACAACATCTTCCAGGAGAGAGAAAACTTCTTCTCCCGCTTCCGCATCCATATCCTGCAGTGTGACATGCAGATCAGAGACGCCGCAGTGATCACAACGCCGGCCCAGTTCAATGACTATATCCGGGATCTTGAGATCAAGGGACTCGGCGGCACGGATTTCCGTCCCGTCTTCGAATATGTCAATGAACAGATCCGCCTGAAGCAGTTCCGCAAGCTTGGCGGTCTTCTCTACTTCACGGACGGCGACGGGATCTATCCGAAGACAAAACCATCCTTCCTGACAGCCTTCCTGTTCCTGGAAGGAAACAAAGACATCACAGTACCGCCCTGGGCGATCCGCTATATACTGGAAAGGGAAGATATTTATGCATATCAATCAGGCCAAAGCACAGATTAAAAACGCGATCATCGCGTACAGCACAAAGGACAGCCGGGGAAATTACCGGATCCCGGTTTCAAAACAGAGACCTGTCTTTCTGATAGGCGCTCCCGGCATTGGAAAAACAGCGATCGTTGAACAGATCGCCCAGGAGCTGGATCTTGGTTTTGTTTCCTATGCCATGACGCATCATACGAGACAGTCCGCGCTCGGACTTCCCTTCATCATGGAGAAAGAATACGGCGGAACAAAATACAGCGTATCGGAATATACGATGAGTGAGATCATTGCCAGCGTCTATGACGAGATCGCCCGCACCGGCAGAAAGGAAGGCATCCTGTTCCTCGATGAGATCAACTGCGTCTCTGAAACACTGGCGCCTTCAATGCTGCAGTTCCTGCAGTACAAGACATTCGGACGGCACAGAGTCCCGGAAGGATGGATCGTCGTCACAGCCGGCAATCCGCCCGAATACAACGACTCCGTCCGCGAATTTGACATTGCGATGCTGGACCGTCTGAAGAAGATCGAAGTGGAACCGGACTATGAAGCGTGGAAGGAATATGCCGTTGCCAACAAGGTGCATCCGGCGGTCCTCTCCTACCTTGCCATCCGTTCCCAGTACTTCTACCGGGTGACGACATCGGTCGACGGCAAGCAGTTCGTGACAGCGAGAGCCTGGGACGATCTGAGCCAGATGATCAGCCTGTATGAAGAAAATGAGATCAAAGTCGATGACGATCTGATCTCTCAGTATGTGCAGGATGAAGAGATCGCAAAGGACTTCACGAACTACTATGATCTCTATCAGAAATACCGTTCCGATTATCAGATCGAACAGATCCTCGACGGCACTGTTGCGGACGAGATCAGAAGCCGGGCAGGACACGCGAAGTTTGATGAGAGACTTTCACTCATCTCTCTGATCATGTCATCCCTGGATGAAGAGATCTCGGATATCACTCTGCGGGAAGACGCCCTGCAGACGATCATTCCGGAATTCCGTCAGAATTCCTCCGCTCCGGCAGTCTTCCTGAAGGAAGAGATCCGGTACTGGAAAAACAGAAGTGAGAAGACGGATACGAAAGAAAACATTGAGCATGCGGATACCGTCCTGGCAATGTATGATTCTCTGCAGAGACAGCAGACCAGCGACTACGACATGGAAGTCCTCTACGGCAATCTGAAAAACGAAGTCGCTGTCCTGAAGGAAGAAAGTGATCTGATCCAGAACCACCTCAGCAATGTCTTCCGATTCTTCGAGGATGTCTTCGGAAACGGACAGGAGATGCTGATCCTGGTCAGTGAGCTGACCATCCGTCCGTATGTTTCCAAATATATCTACCGCCACGGCTGTGATAAATACTATGAGTACAACAAGCAGCTGCTCTTCGGCGACAGAGAGAAATCACTTACTGACAGGATCGACGCTCTGGAGCTGCTCGAACTTGATCAGCCTGAATGAAAACATGCGGTCATGAACTGACCGCATGATTTTTTTTATTCCACGACTGCCTGTTCTGTTTCGGAAATGGCGAAGACTGTCAGGAACAGTGTTTCGATATCTTCTGAGTCTGTCCAGCAGCGGAAGTAATAGCTGCCGACAGGAATGTTGACTTTGTGCTGTGCCGCGTCTTCTTCATGGACAAAGCGGCCGCTGGTCTCAACTGTCGCAAAGAAACGTCCGTCTTTCGAAACGGTATATTCAACGACCGGGAACCTGGAATGCAGATCGGTTGCGATGCGGATGCCCCGATCATGCAGGACATCCCAGATGTTTCTGCCGTCAAAGGAGAACCAGGAATTCGTCGAGAAGAATTCATTGTTGTAGGTGCTCGTCGTCGTATGTCCGACTTCGTGCTCATACACGCTTCCTCTTCGATTGTCCCTGAAGGTAAAGATCCTGCTTCCCACCAGCGCGTTCTTTGTCATCGGAGCTTCAAAGATGACATTGCGGGCAGCGTCTTCCACGATATATCCCGGCTTCAGGTGCTGGCCGTCAAATGATACATAGTATTCGGTCAGTTCTTCTTTCGGAAGCGGGATGATCTCCGGCAGTTCCGATGTTCCGGCAGCTGTTTTGATCTGCTCATCCATCTCTTTCAGCTTTCGGACGGACCGGACCGTCGACAGGATGGCAAACAGCAGAGACGCAGCGCCGAGACCGATCATGGCAATGGAAATGATGCCGGTATTCTTCGAGTTGGAAACAGCCTGCGGATCATCCGGATCATAGTAAACGGTGATCTTTTCACCTTTGTTCACAGGTTCCGTGTATCCCTGAAAACTGTTTGTGTAGTTTTTGCCGTCAACTGTGTACGCGAAAAAGACTTCGTAGTATTCCTGCAGAACATTGTCTGTATCGTATTCGGTATACGCTTCCGAATGGGTGACAGTGCCTTCCGCAGTATCATATTTGTTCGGTGTAAGGGCAAGCATCACGGATCCCATGATGATCAGGATCAGACCGACTGGTCCGAAAAAGCGGAGCACGCCGGTCGTTCGGAAAAATCTGCCCAGTTTGTTTTCTATGTTCATATCTTCATTACCCCCAAAATGATTCAGCCGTTTACTCTCGCTGCATCGATCGCAAGCTTGAGCGCGCCGAGAACGCCCTGGTTGTCCTTCAGACGGGAAGGAACGATATAATCATCGATCTCGATCAGTTCTTTCGTCTGCAGATATCCTGCCGTCATCTGCTGGACATAGTGGCGGATCAGCGGGAACAGCTGTTCCTGCTTCATGACGCCGCCGCCAAGGATAAAGCGCTGCGGTGAGATGACCATCATGATGGCAGTGATCGCTTCCGCAATATAATACGCTTCCAGGTCCCAGACCTTTTCATTGTCGGCAAGTTCCTGACCGGGCGCGCCCCAGCGTGAGCGGATCGCCGGACCGGATGCCAGTCCTTCGAAGCAGGATCCGTGATACGGGCAGACGCCGGTGAAATCATCATAAGGATGTTTGGGAATATACATATGTCCGAGTTCCGGGTGCAGCATGCCGTGAACCAGTTTTCCGTTGGAAAGAACACCGCCGCCGATGCCGGTCCCGATCGTGATATAGACCGCGTCAGTCAGTCCCTTCGCGCTTCCCCAGGTCATTTCGCCCAGCAGCGCGCCGTTGACGTCCGTATCCAGACCTGCCGGAACGCCGAGCGCGTTCTTCAGAGTTCCGGTAATATCATAGTTCTGCCATTCCAGCTTCGGTGTGGATGTGATATAACCGTATGTCTTTGATCCCTTCTGCAGATCCAGAGGACCGAATGATGCGATGCCGATCGCCTGGATCTCATGCTTTCCAAACCATTCGATCAGTTTCGGCATCGTGATCTCCGGTGTTTCTGTCTCGATCACAGTTCTGTCCAGGATCTCTCCCTTTTCATTGCCAACGGCACATACCATTTTCGTGCCGCCTGCTTCCAGTGCTCCGTATAACATATTCTATTCTCCTTCCAGGTCCGCTCCGTTTGTGCGGATCACTTTTTTCAGCCATTCATAGCTCTTCTTCGGCACCCGTTTCATATCGCGCAGATCGTGATTCGTCCGGTTGACATACACGACGCCGTACCGCTTGCGCATATCACCCTGCGAGGAAAGGATATCGATCAGTCCCCAGCCCAGATAGCCAAGTACCTCTACACCGTCTTCCTGCATCGCCGCCTGCATGGCTCTGATATGATCGCGGTGATACTGGATGCGGTAATCATCTTCGATCATATGTACGCCGTCCCACTCTTCCTGTACGCCGATGCCGTTTTCGATCGGGAAGACCGGCTTGCGGTATCTCTGGTACATCTTGTTGAGAACATCGCGGAAGCCTGCCGGATCGATCTGCCAGTTCCATTCCGTCGCCTTCAGATACGGATTGTCCTTCTTTCCAAGATTCAGGTATTCATTGACCAGACTGCCTTCCGGAATAGTCTCCGCGCTGATCGCCGAGGAACTGTAGTAAGAGAATGTCAGATAGTCCTCGGTATGCGTGCGGATCGCTTCCAGATCTTCTTCCCGGATGTCCGCATCAATGCCTTCGTTTTTCACATAGGCAAGCCAGGCTTTTGAATACTCCCCTTTTGCGAATGCATCGCATAAGTTGAAGTTGATCAGCTCGTCCCATCGGCGCGCAGCCTGAACGTCTGCCGGCGAGCAGGAGAACGGATAGACCTCGCTGTAGGCAAGCATGCCGCCGATCTTCGCATCGGAGATCTCATGCAGATAAGAGCAGAGACAGCAGTGAGCTGTCATGACATGATGGATGATCCTGTACAGATCATTTTTATCATGTGTTTCTTTCTTCATACTGCCGGCGATCCGGAATGCCATCGGCATGGAATACAGGTTCTGTTCGTTGAACGTGATCCAGTATTTCACTTTATGGGAGAATCTCTTCATGACCTCTTTGCCGAAGCGGATGAAA
>JAILCN010000159.1 GCA_024680365.1 Solobacterium sp. | reverse complement strand
GCGCACGGTATTTTATCCGTGAGCTTCATAATGAATTACCGGGTCTCATGGCAGAAGTCCCTGAGACCGGGAGTGGAACCCGAAGGGTACTGGCTGACTTATGGCATATCGATGCCGTAATCAGTAAGTAACCCCGACATAGGTCTGGGTATTGTTGGTGATACCGGGTCAGGCAAGATTCGTTCTGCCTCCGCTGGGTATTAACCGTATCAGTATTCAGACGAAAGTCCCTGGCACCGCAGGTGCCTTGGAAGCCCCGTCTATAGTGCTAAGCATTTAGGCGGGGAGGTGCACTCAACGACTTCATTCCCATAATCACAATGACATACGGGACTTTTTTGAGCATCCGTCATGAGACAGAATAAGCGTTATTGAAAAACGGTCAGCTCACACAGACTGTGATTTCCGGGCATGTGCGGTGCAGAAATTACGCGCAGGTCGGGTTCTGTAAAATGCCTGCCAGGTGCTGACAAAGCAACATGTTGACGGCCAAAACCGTCAACACGGTTTGGACGTCTTGACAGTATAATGTCGTACTGATATATTCGCATCGGTTCAGAAAAAGGAACGTTGAGGGAATGGGATTCGGCACGCTTCGTTATCGACTTTCAAAAAACAGTTCCTCGATTTATATGTTTTTTGGATCGATTAAGTAATCTGAGAAAAGCAACTTCAAGTTGCGGAAAAGCAAATAGTGGTTGGTAGAAAAAGTGAAGCTTAAGCTTTACACTCCATTTGTAAGGAGAAGGATATTATGAGTTTTGGGAAAAATCTGCAGACGCTTCGCCGGAAGAATCAGCTCTCACAGGAAGGACTGGCAGAAATGCTGGGTGTAAGCAGACAGGCTGTTTCAAAATGGGAGCTGGGAGAAGGATATCCGGAAGTTGAAAAGCTTTTGATCCTGTCGAAAAAGCTGAATGTGTCACTGGACAGCCTGCTGGGAGCAGAAAACACACCGTTCGTTTCCGAAAATAGCAAACCTTCGGATATGATCAGGATCATTTCACCGAATGAAGGGGTGATCATCAGTACTTCAAAGGTGACCCGTTCACAGCAGTTCAAAGGCGGAAAAAACAGTCCGAAATATGCACTCTACGCACAGAATACATTTCTTGCCTGGTACAGGAACCTTGATGATGTAACGAGAGAGATCACCGAAATACAGAATGCATTGGACGCCGGTGCTGCATCCTATACTCTGCAATACAGCGTAAAGTGCAGGCAGAATCTGCTCAGAACAATAGAAGACTGATCAGATATCCCATTTTTCGGAGGTGTACGATGAACGATACGAAAATGAATAACAAGAATCAAAAAAACTCATTCAGTCTTCCGATCGGTATGTGTATAGGACTGTCGATCGGGACAGCTGTCGGAGCAGCAACACAAAACATCGGAACGTGGCTGCCGATCGGGCTGTGCCTTGGAGTTGCATTAGGAACTGCATTCAGCAGCAGCGATGATTCAGAAGATTTCAATTCAGACGGTAAAGAATGACACAGTCCGTTTGCGGAGATCCGGATAAGCCTGTTAATATCTGTCAGGGCAGCTGAGGGAACTCTTCGGTCATACCAGATAATATGATCCGCTGATGAAAGCAGAAACAAAAGAAAGATCGGGATGCAGCATTGATCATGCATCCCGACTTTTCAATTTTGCGCGAGTGCTTTGTACTCCATCCCGAATTCTTCCATAGCTTTGATTATCGGTCTCATGGACTCTCCGAGATCACTCAGAGCGTATTCGACACGGGGCGGGACCTCCGGATAGATCGTCCGGGTTATGATCCCGTCTGCCTCCATAGAGCGGAGGCTGTCTGTCAGGACTTTCTGGCTGATCCCGTCCAGGCTCTTTCTGAGTTCATTAAAACGCCAGGGACGAACAAGCAGATTTCTTAAGATCAGAAGCTTCCACTTGCTGCCGATCATCTGTACTGTTGTTGCTACGGGGCACTCCGGGAGTTCTTCTTTTGTTTTCATGACCTGCTCCTTCCTTTACCGTTTTCCAAGATGGATCATTGAATGTCCTGCATGCCTTTCCAATGCTTCCAGATCGAATGCAGCATCAGGATCTGACTGCAATATACAATAAGACGATATATATGTCCATGAGTTACAAAAAGGTACCTATCTAATAAAAATGTGCGTGCTTGTTGGTCGCATCAGCAGCAATTATGATTTGACCAGCAGAGAAAAAACGCTCTGACTGAAAATCAAGGAGGAAATGACTATGGCACTTTCTAATCTGTCCGGATGGAACAAGAAGCAGTCTCCGGAGTCTGCCTGCGGTGCGGCTGACAAGCCCGCAGAGACCCCTGCAGCATGCGGTGCTGCTGAGAAGCCTGCAGAGGCTCCTGCTGCCTGCGGCGCGGCTGACGCTCCTGCAGCATGCGGTGCTGCCGACAAACCGGAAGAAAAGCCTGCAGCATGCGGTTCCGCCTGCGGTACCGGCGACAAGTAATCGCTGTTCCCCCAATCCGTTCCCGGCTGGAAAACGCAGTCGGGAATCTCGCGAATCAATCGGATATTCCGATGATATACAGATCCCCAAAAGGCAAGGTAATGACGATATGAAACAGTATTTCTCTTTCCAATGGCATATCACAGATGAATGCGACCAGCGCTGCAAGCACTGCTACATTTTCTCCGGAGATCCATGCCGGAAGCCGGACAGTATGACCTGGGAACAGATGCAGGATACCTTCTATAACTGCCTCGACTTCTGCGAGGTTTACGGAAGGCTGCCGTATTTTTATCTGACCGGAGGCGATCCGATCCTGCATCAGGATTTCTGGCGGCTGCTGGAGCTTTTCAAGGCACATGAAATTCCGTTCACCATCATGGGCAATCCATTTCACCTGAACGACCAGGTGTGCCTGGAACTGAAGAACTATGGCTGTCAGAAATACCAGCTCTCCCTGGACGGCCTGCGGCAGACGCATGACTGGTTCCGCAAGCCCGGCAGTTTTGAATGTACTCTGGAGAAGATCGGCTGCATCAACCGCGCGGGGATGCGAAGCGTCATCATGACAACGGTATCGAAGCAGAATTATATGGAAGTACCCGGGATCATCGACGCTGTCGTAAAAGCCGGAGTGAATATCTTTGCTTTTTCCCGCTATGTTCCCTCCGGCGGAGAACTGGACACCAGCATGACGCCGCAGGAATACCGGCAGCTTCTCTCGATGTGCGACAAAAAGTTCAGGGAATATGAAGCAGAAGGCTGCGATACCTACTTCAATAAAAAGGATCATCTCTGGACGCTGTACGAGTATGAAACGGGGCAGTTCACGATCCCCGCTTATGCCTGTGACGGCATGATCTGCGGCGGCTGCAACTGCGGCAACTGCCACATTACGATCCTGCCTGACGGCGATATCTATGCCTGCCGCCGCGCGGCTGACAGCGGGACCGGAAACGTCTTTGAAGACCGTTTGGCCGATGTATGGGTCACCAGCATGGAAGCCTACAGGAACTATGATGCGTTTTCCAAATGTTCCCGCTGTAAACTGAAGCAGTTCTGCCGGGGCTGTCCGGCCGTTGCGAAGGGCTATACCGGAGATTTCTACGGAGAAGATCCACTTGCTGGGCAAGTGAGGAAAACGGACTGCTGACACCAAAAACGGAGGTACAGGAAAATGAAAGCTGTCTTGCTGGATAAGATCACGGAAGGAAAAGACATCGTTTTCTCAGAGGTCCCGGTCCCGGAGGTCCGTCCAGGCTGGGTACTGGTGAAGGTAAAGGCCTTTGGCCTGAACCATTCCGAAAAGCTGCTGCGGCTCAATGAGATCCGTGCGGATTACATCAGGAAGCCTGTCATCCCCGGTATCGAGTGTATAGGAGAGATCGCAGATCCTTCTGACAGCGGCCTGGCTGCCGGGCAGAAAGCCGCTGCTCTCATGGGCGGTATGGGCAGAAGCTTTGACGGCAGCTATGCTGAGTACGCACTGCTTCCCAAACGGATCGTTTTTCCCATAGACAGTGATCTTCCGTGGGAGGCGCTTGGCGCAGTACCGGAGACGTACTTTACAGCCTGGGGTTCTCTCTTTGAGTGCCTGCGGCTGACTGCAGACGATACGCTTCTGATCCGCGGTGCGACCTGCGCACTTGGCTATGCTGCCATGCAGATCGCGAAAGCACTCGGATGCAGGACCATCGCATCAACACACAAAGAAAGCAAACTGCCTCTGATCGCACAAGCAGATGAGTCAGTTATCGATGACGGAAAACTGACCGGAAGGGTCCATGGTGTAACAAAGGTTCTGGATCTCATAGGTCCCCGCAGTCTGAAAGATACACTGACTGCTGTTGAAAAGGGAGGTATCGTCTGCCAGACGGGGATCCTTGGCGGTGTTTATGCGCTGAATGGGTTCGATCCCATCAAGGATATCCCGAACGGCGTCTATCTCACCGGGTTCTTCTCCAACTATCCGACACAGCAGGTCATGGATGAGATCTTTTCCTTTTTGAATGAGAAGAAGCTGGTTCCGGTCAGCGGCGAAGTATTTCATTTCGACCATATCCGGGACGCCATAGAAGCGCAGGATACAGGGAGAGTCAACGGCAAGATCGTTGTTGTGAGGTAAAACATCATAGGCACAGAGCAGAAAACGCAATTTCAGACCGGTCGAACCAGATGCATCAAATGCAGAAAGTGTGTGAACACCTGTTCCGGAATCGCTGAACCGGCTGCAGGATACTGACATATATAAAAGAGGATCGGCACAGTGCTGCCGGTCTTTTTTTACATATTGTTTTGAAGATTCAAAAGGGGTCATCGTTCAAAAAGCAGGATCCTGAATAGCAGCGATGCTTTTCAGCAGAAAAGCTCCTCATTGGCCTGACGGCATGGGGAGCTTTTGTTCGTTCCGGCCAGGCGCCGGCAGTATGTCATCATACTGTTAAATTGTGATATGATTCCTGTATAAAACAGAAAAGAGAATAATTATATGGATGAGATCGTACTTTATACCAAAGGCCTGAAGAAAGTCTACAACGCGGATTCGCTCAATGCCGTGACAGCACTGCACGATGTCAACATCGAAGTGCGCAAAGGAGAATTCCTCGGCGTTATGGGACCTTCCGGCTCCGGCAAATCGACGTTCATCAATATGATCTCCACGATGGACTATCCGACGGAAGGAAAAGTGTTCATACAGGGAAAGAATGTGATGAACATGAGCGCAAATGAGATCGGCCGCTTCCGTTATGAACATCTTGGCTTTATCTTCCAGAATTTCAATCTGCTGAACACGCATACGATTTTCGAGAACATTGCCATGCCGCTGACGCTGGCCAAAGTGGATCCGAAAATCATCGAAGAAAAAGTCAAAGTCATTGCCGGACGTCTGAATATCAGTGATCTGCTCGGCAAGCTTCCGCTGGAATGCTCCGGCGGTCAGCGTCAGAGAGCAGCGATCGCAAGAGCGCTGATCAATGATCCGGGCATCATCGTCGCAGATGAGCCGACCGGTGCCCTGGACTCTGAGAATTCCGAAGAGCTGATGGAACTGTTTGAAAAGATGAACAGGGAAAACGGTACGACGATCATCATGGTCACGCATGACTCCTACGTCGCGTCGTTTACCTCCCGTCTGATCTTCATCAGAGACGGCGGCATCAATACAGAGATCGAACGCGGAGCTATGGATCAGGATGAATACTTCAGCAGGATCGTATCCATCAGTTCCTCTGGCCGCAGCAGGAGGAAAAAGGCATGATTTTCCGGGAAGCGATGCGTTCTCTGAAAAACAGCGGATCCAAGGCAGTCTTTTATGTGCTGACGTTCTTTCTTACGACAGCGCTGATGTTTGCTTATTTCAATATGGAATATGCTGTGACGTCAGGGAAAACGGAGATTTATCTGAATTCTGTCGGACTCGGAGATCTGGCACAGATGATCGAGAAGGGGAATGCCGGCAACCTGATGCTGGTGTTTATCGTTATCATGTGTGCTGTCGATCTGTTTTACTGCAACAGTTTCTATGTCAAAAATAAAGCACAGGAACTTGGTGTCAGACTGATCTGCGGTGCGACATATATCCAGCTGGCAATGTACCTTCTGATCCAGACGATCGTGATGCTGGCGGTCGCGATCCCGTTCGGCATCCTGTGCGGATACGGACTGATCGCTCTGATCAACACACTGCTGGCAAACGCCGGCGAAACTGTGCAGGTCGCAGTATCAGGGTATGCCGTTGCTGAATTTGTCAGCACGATCCTGTTCATTCTGTTATGGACGCTCATGCTGAACTGCAGCTTTGCCTACAAGAGCGGAGCAGTTCTGCTGTCCGGCGGGAATATCGCCGTCATGAAGGATAAGAGTTCCTACGGACTGATGGGCAGGAAATTCTTCCGCCTGCTTGTCAATGCCGCGTCGTTCATCATTGCTGTGCTGCCGCTGTTCATGCTGTTCAACGGAACCGGAGCGCTGGCTGTCGGAATGGCGATCGGCAGCTGGGGACTGAGCAGAGTGCTGACCGAGATCCTGCCGCCTTTCCTGACCTGGCTCAACAGAAAAAAAGGGACTGCGGATACAGTCCGCATGACGGCTGTCGGTTTTCTGCGCAGAGACATCATGTTCTCGAATGCGGCTGTCTGCCTTCTGCTGTGTGATCTGCTTGTCGTCATTTCGATGCTGTTCAGCCGGGAAAATACCAGGCTGGAATATCTGCTGGTCCTGATGACCTATATCTGCATTTCCATCCTGCAGTCCATGACGGTCATGTTCCGTCTGGAAACAGATCTGTCTTCGCGCGGGGATGAATATGTCATTCTGTCTCAGGTCGGCACATCTGAAGAGGACAGGAAGAAGATCACCAGGGGTGAGATCCTGCGCTTCTACGGACTGGTATTCCTGCTTGTCGTGATCTATGGCGGCATGGCAATGTATGCCCTGTGCAGGGATTCTCTCGCGGATGTTTCACAGATCCTTCTGCTGTCCGCCGCTGCTCTGGTACCGGTGATCATTGCCGGGATCCTGACGCTGATCTATTACCGTCAGGTTGCCGCGGCAGGTGATGTCCTCAAGTCAAGATGATGCGGACAGGCAAAACAATAAGAACTCTGATTACCTGATCAGTTAGGAGATTTCGATGAAAAAAAGCTGTTTCCATCACGGAGACAGCTTCTTTTTATTGAAGTCCTCTGATCATATGATGCCAGACGCTTCCGTCTTCTTCCTTTGTTTCACTGTGCAGGTCAACGAACCAGTTCCTGCGGAAGAACTTCTCCGCTGAGATATTGCCTTTCAGGAAGCCTGCCTCCGCCCACATGAAGCCGCAGGCTGCGAAGGCATCCAGGATATCACGCAGGATCTCCGATCCGTAGCTGAAGCCCTGCAGTTCCTTTGAGATCATGATCAGGTCGATGTAGATCGCGTCCTGACGCGGGTAGTGGAGATAGATATCCGCTGCCGCAATGACATCGGGATCCCGGAAGATCACATAATACTTGTTCTCTTTGGCACAGCCTTCCGGACATTTGTTCATCTCTTCACGGATCGCGTCTGGTGTGGCTTCAATGCCGCGCAGCTGCATATATTCCGGATTCTCCATATACAGAGCAAGCACTTCAGGAATATCTTCCTCAGTGATCACCGATATGTCATACGTATCAGACAGTGACTTCGGATCAAAGGTATACTCCGCCATGCGCAGTCCGTCTACTGCATTGAGCTCACACTGATATCCGAGATCCTTTCTTGTCAGGATCTCAGTGATCTTATTATAGAGAGTCTGATCTTCATCAGCAGTTTCTCCTCTCTGGCTGCAGTAAGAGACAAGCGCGTCGTGATCAAACGTGATCCGGGAAAGATCTGCGTTTTCCCATGCCATCAGAATATAGTAGTCTTTCTGTGTCTCCATCAGGGAAGTCAGGTTTTCCAGGGAAGCTTCATATTCTTCCGCCTGTCTGTCGATCAGAAGCAGAGAAAGAAGATTATAGAATTCTTCGAAGTTGTTGAAAAAAGTACCGTCGATAACGATTTCTCTTGTGATCTTGTTTTCCATATCTGTATCACTCCGCATCATTTCCAATGTCAGTATACCATCATGGAGAAATAATGTATCTGCGCTCTTGCGCAAACTGAAAACTGTTCAGCTGTGATGGCGTTTTTCCGGTAAAATGAAAGCAGCAGGATTATGAAACTTGTCAGTCTTGAAATATTGAAGGATAAAACACTGAAGGCAGTCTCATACAGAGATTTCCATCTTTATTATGTGCTGAAAGGCATGGTGAAAGCTGAAACAGATGAGACTGCTTTTGATCTGGAAAGCGGTGAAATGTTCGCGATGAATCCAGGCGAAGTGCATACGGTGAACTGCCGGAAGGGAATCTGTGCGGATTTCTGCATCAGCTATTCAAGGGTACTGCAGCTGATGGGTTATCAGCGGAAACTGATCGTATGCAATACGCACAATGTAAAAAATGAGAATACAGAAGAGCTGACGGAGACTGTAAACAGATGGCTTAAGACATATTATGAACCGTCTGATAATCTGATTCTGGAAGAAAGCCTTTCTCTGCAGCTGGTGTGGCAGCTGATCTCGCATTTTTCTTCCAACGCGTTTGCTCATACTGAAGACACGAGAAAGAATGAGATTGTTTCTTATATCGAAGCAAATTACGCGGACGAACTGACCCTTGAGGATATTTCTGACGAGTTCGCGCTGACGCCGCAGTATTTCTCCAAATATTTCAAAGCGGCTTTCGGAACATCTTTTCTCAAATATCTGAACGGAGTCAGACTGCAGTACGCCCTTGAAGATCTGATCTCCGGCAGCGGTACGATCCTGAAAATTGCCATCAATAACGGCTTTGCCAATGTGGCTTCCTTCAACCGGGAGTTCAGGGAAGCCTACGGCATGACGCCCACAGAATACCGGGCTGTTCATAAGAGCGAGAAACAGGAAAGCAGAAAGGAAGATGTTCTTCCGCTTCTGAAGGAAGAGAAAGAACAAAAGTCTTCTTCCGAGAAGATCATCCGGATCAATGCTGAAAGCGAGTCTGGTGAATACCGGCGCTTCTGGAATGAGATCCTCAATGTCGGAAGTTTTGAGATGATGATGAAAAATCACATGATGGATCAGGTGACATTCCTGCATGATTCTCTCAGATTCAGAAAGGCAAGACTGCTTCTTGATACATACGCGGAGGACGGCAGACATCACTATTATGTATCAGATGCCGTCATGGAATATTTTGTGGTCAGTCATATGGATGTCATCATCACCATCGATATCAATTACATTCATGATCCTGAAGCGTTTTATTCGTATTTCCGTACGCAATGTCTGAGACTTGTGCGCAGATTCGGAGACGGCATCCGGAAACATACGGTATTTGAACTTGTGTATGACACTGTTTTTCATTCTGAGAATCTGAAAAAATATAAATCATTTTATCAGCGGATCAGAAAGATCCTTTCTGAATGCCGGCTGGATCCTGAACTGACAGGCCCCTGCGTACTGATGGATGAGACCGGTGATAATTTCCGGAAATTTGTCAGGGATAATCCAGACATCAGAACATTCACAATTTTCTCAGCACCGTTTGCGGTACACAAAAAGGGGAGTGAAGTATTCCTGAACCGGCTGACCGATTCCGGCTATCTGATGGAACAGTACAGAACAGCACAGAATGTGCTGAAAGAAGAGGGCAGGAATGATGCCGCAGTATTGCTGACTGCCTGGAAAGACAGGCTCAATGACATTGACGTACTCAATGAGACATCGTATATGGGAGCCAGGATCATCCGCAACGTGCTAACCGGATACGGAACACTGACATCGCTGCCTCTGGACAAACCGCTGGACCTGATGTTTGATGAAGCGTCCTATGACAGGACATTCAATCTGCTTCCCGGCATTCTCACATCCCAGGCGATACTGAAACCCTCTTATCATGCTTTGAAGCTTCTGGATCAGCAGGACAGGAGTCTGGTCCTTGTCAGCGGAGAATGCCTTGTGACAAGAGCAGATAATCCCGGCTATCTGCAGATCCTGATCCATAACTGCAAACAGCCGGGCTGGCGCTATTATTCCAGGGATACCATGGACCGGGCAGAGGATTATTCAGCGGATCTGTTTGAAGATTCTGAGCCCAGAACGTTCCATATCATCATTGACGGTCTGAAAGAAGGTGATTATCTGCTCAAGAGCCGCAGTGTTTCTGATGAAGCAGGCAGCGCCTTTGCCGGCTGGCTTGGCATGAAGTATCCTGACGACTCGTTTATCGGTCATGGTGAAAGAGACTATCTCAGAGCTGCGTCAGTCGTTCCGGTGAGCGGAGGAACATGTCACGCCGGCAAAGACGGCAGACTGGAACTGACATATACATTGAAAATGAATGAATTCCGTCATATCCATCTGCTAAAAGTAATAGATTAAAAATTAAGCATCAATAATTAACATAATTATTGATGTTTTATTTTGTAATAAAAATAAGAATAAAAAACATAATATAACGAAGCGAAGAATCAAAAAGAGTGTTTTCCCTGAAAAAGCCATAATGAGAGTGCAATAAGGGAGGACATAAAAAATGTCAAACACACAGTTAGCCAAAGATATTATTGAAAAGGTCGGCGGCATTGAAAACATCTCCAGCATGACACATTGTGTCACAAGACTCAGATTCGTACTCAAAAACAGCGACGCTGCGGACAGAGAAGCGATCAAGAATCTCGACGGCGTCATCTCCGTTCTCGATTCCAGCGGACAGCTCCAGGTCGTCCTCGGACCGGCTGTCACAGATGTATACAACGAAGCAGTGAAGATCGTCGGCGAACCAGCTGAGACAGTCAAGGCTGAAGAACCGGAAGCTCCGAAGGGAATCAAGGGCATGTTCAAGGCAGCTCTCGACACTCTGATCGCATGTTTCGTTCCGGCCATCATGGTCATCGCTGGTTCCGGTATGGTCAAGGTCCTGGCAGTTCTGCTCAACAGCGCCGGACTGCTGGCAATGGATTCACCTGCATATCAGATCCTCAACGGTGTCATCGGTGACGGCGTCTTCTACTTCCTGCCGTTCCTGGTCGCTCACAACGCAGCTAAGAAAATGAACGTTGATGTCATGATCTCCATGGCGCTGGCTGCGATCCTGATGCATCCTACACTGCAGACACTTGGCGAAACCGGTACGACTGTAAGCTTCTTCGGCATTGGCCTCAAGATCATGAGTTACTCTGCACAGGCTCTGCCGATCATCTTCTCCGTATGGCTGCTCAAATATGTAGACAAGTTCGCTGACAAGGTCAGCCCGAACCTGGTCAAGGTCTTCTTAAGACCGATGCTCGACCTCCTCATCGTCGCTCCGATCATGCTCATCGTGATCGGTCCGGCTTCTTCCATCCTCGGTGATCTCTTCTACAAGTTCTGTGAGATCTGCAACCATTGGGGCTGGCTGGCAGTCGGCGTCAACGCTGCTCTCTTCCCGCTCATGGTTCTCACAGGCACACATAACGCAACCATTCCGCTGCTGATCCAGATGTTCGCGACCCAGGGCTTTGACTCCGTCTTCCTGCCTTCCGGTCTTGCCGCAAACATCGCTGAAGCAGGTGCTGCTGCCGGTGTTGCACTCAAGACAAAGTCCAAAAAAATGAGAGGCACAGCAATGTCCGCTACATTCTCCGCGCTGCTCGGCATCACAGAGCCGGCTCTCTACGGTGTCAACCTGCGTCTCAAGAAGCCCTTCATCGCTATGCTGTGCGGTTCCGCGATCGGCGGCTGCATCATGGGTCTTGTCAGGATCACTGCTCCGACATTCGTTACACCGTCTGTCCTGACAACTCCGATCTTCCTCAGCATGTGCCCGAGCTGGGTCATGGGTCTGCTCAGTGTTCCTCTGACATTCGTCATCACAGCAGTCATTACTTACTTCTTCGGCTTCGAAGACGTTAACGACTGATCGATAAACAAACTCTCCTGCTGCAGCTGCCGGGATGAAATACTCCGGCGGCTGCATGATCTGATAAAATAACTGAAAACAGAAAGGGTGACATATGATTCCGGAAAAGTTCCTGTGGGGTGCCGCAACTGCCGCAAATCAGGTGGAAGGCGCTTATAATGAAGACGGAAAGGGGATCAGCGTAGCTGATATCCTGGCCAGCGACTCTGAAAAGGGAGTCAGAATTGAAACAGAATGCATTAAGGAAGGCTATTACTATGCTTCCCATAAGGCATGTGATATGTATCACCACATCCATGAAGATATCGAACTCATGGCAGAGATGGGACTGAAAGCGTACAGAATGTCTATCGCCTGGACAAGGATCTATCCCAACGGCGATGATGAGACGCCCAATGAGGCAGGTCTGAAATACTACGATGAAGTATTCGACGATCTCAAAGCCCACAACATTGAGCCGGTCGTTACCATTTCTCATTACGAGCCTCCGTACAATCTGACAAAGATCGGCGGCTGGTCCAGCCGGAAGATGATCGAATACTATCTGCGTTATTGTGAAACCATATTTACGAGATACAAAGACAAGGTTCATTACTGGCTGACATTCAACGAGATCAATATCCTGCGCGTTCCGTTCGGGATCCTGACCAGCGGCTGCATCAACATTCCTACCTTCTCAAAGGAGAATAATGAACAGCTCAGATATCAGGCTTTGCATCATCAGTTCGTCGCAAGCGCGAAAGCAGTTCAGCTCGGTCACGAAATCAATCCTGACTTTGAGATCGGCTGTATGTTCGCAGCCATGCTGCAGTATCCGCTGACACCGAATCCGGAAGATGTGTTCGCTGCCCAGGAAAGCAACCGGATCAACTACCTCTTTGCCCCGGATATTCAGGCAAGAGGCGCATGGCCGAATTACGTGAAGAGATACTGGAGAGATCATGACATTCACGTTGTGTTGGCGGATGACGATGAAGAGACTCTGAAAAAGGGAACGGTTGATTTCATTTCCTTCAGTTATTATTCCACTACCTGCATCACTGTTTCAGCTGACGCTGAGGCAGTGGGAAAAGGGAAAGCTGCCGGCAACCTGCTTTCCGGTGTCAAAAATCCTTATCTGAAAGCTTCTGAATGGGGCTGGCAGATCGACGCCACAGGTCTGCGCATGCTGCTCAACCAGCTTTATGACCGTTATCAGATGCCGCTGATGATCGTTGAGAACGGCCTCGGCGCAAGAGATACTCTGGAAGGTGACAAAGTTCATGATGATTACCGCATTGCCTATCTCAGAGAACATGTCAAAGCACTGAAAGAATCCATCGAAGATGGCGTTGAAGTGATTGGCTACATGCCCTGGAGCGCAATCGATGTGATCGGTCTTTCCACCGGAACGATCGACAAACGCTATGGCTTCATCTATGTCGACACTGACAACAGAGGCGGCGGAACAATGAACAGATACAGAAAAGATTCATTCTACTGGTATAAAAAAGCGATTGAAACAAACGGAGAGGAGCTGTAAACAATGGGACTGTTTGACAAGTTTAAAAAGAAAGAAGAGATCCTTCCTGAACCTTTTGATAAAAAAGATGACGAGATCATTGCGCTGGCAGACGGCGAACTGATCGATGTCGCTGCAGTATCCGATCCGATGTTCGCGGAAAAGATGATGGGTGATTCCATTGCGTTCAGATATACACAGGATAAAGTCATCCTCTGTTCACCTGCCAATGGTACGCTTTCAGTCATGTTTCCGACCGGACATGCCTTCGGCATCACAATGAAAAACGGCGTCCAGCTGCTTGTCCACTGCGGTGTCAATACTGTAGAAACGAACGGCGACGGTTTCCGCATCCTGAAAAAGAAGCAGGGCGATACAGTCAGAGCCGGAGATCCGATCGTTGAAGTGGATATCGCCAGGCTTGCAAAGAAATACGACATGAGCACTATGCTGATCATCACTGACGCTGCTGATCACAAGATCACATTCCGTTCACCACAGAACGTAAAGCGTGGTGATAGTGTGATCCTCTGAAAAAGAAGAATTGTATAGTAAAAAGGACAGAGAAGCAGTCTGTCCTTTTTTCGCGTGGAAAGTAATAATTTCAATGTCAGTGCGGAATTTATCCCGGCATGACTTTTGACGACACTGTACGGTCAAAGAACTGGGTGACCGGTCCAAGGCACAGCGCACACAGAAGGGTCCCGATGCCGATCAGTCCGCCCAGCAGATATGCCGCAATGGCACACAGGGAGTCGGTAAAGATCCGGCAGGCAAAGTACTGGAAATGCAGGTGATCTCTGAGTCCCAGAGCAAGATAGTCATACGGTCCGACACCAAGGTCGGCCTTTTGAAACAGGGAAATGCCAAGAGAGATCACCAGCACTGCCGGGATCAGCCAGATGAGTCTCGCTGGAAGTGATTCCGGTGAACCGAATGAATTCCGGATGAAACGGAAGAAGAAGTCGATGACATATCCGAGAATACCGCCATTCAGTATGGTGCCGATATTGATAGCTTCTTCCCCAGATCAGCGAAAAGATCAGACAGATGCAGTTGACAG
>JAILCN010000080.1 GCA_024680365.1 Solobacterium sp. | reverse complement strand
CTCAACGTGTGCTGTTGAGATAGTGATTCCTCTTTCCTTCTCTTCCGGAGCCTTGTCGATCTCGTCGAACTTTACTTCTTCACCGAGGCCGTACCTCTTCTGAAGAGTCAGCGTGATTGCTGCTGTCAGAGTTGTTTTACCGTGGTCTACGTGACCGATCGTTCCGATGTTAACATGTTCGAGGGATCGGTCAAAATGTTCCTTTGCCATAATACTTTTTTCCTCCTGATTGGTTTTTTTCAGTCTGCTATCATTTTAGCTGACGTAATACCCTTTTGCAATAAGTAACTTAACTAGCGGGATGCGTTTTGAGAGATGATCTCTTTTGCGATATTCTTCGGCACTTCTTCGTAGTGGTCCATCTGCATCATGTATGTACCGCGTCCCTGTGTGAATGAACGCAGGTCGGTAACATAACCGAACATCTGAGCCAGCGGAATGAATGCCTTGACTTTGATCGCATTTCCTGTTTCTTCCTGTTCACGGATCTGTCCGCGGCGCTTTGTAACGTCGCCCATGACTGTGCCGAGGTATTCGGCCGGTGCGGTAATGTCAACCGCCATGATCGGTTCAAGAATTGCAGGATCACAGATTTTGGCTGCTTCTTTGAGAGCCAGGGAAGCGGCGATCTTGTATGCCTGTTCACTGGAGTCGACATCATGGTAGCTTCCGTCAAACAGAACTGCCTTGATATCTACAACAGGATATCCAGCCACAAGACCGTTGTTCAGCGCCTCTTCCAGTCCCTGCTGGGTCGGCTTGATATATTCCTTCGGAACGCTTCCGCCAACGGTTGCGTCTTCGAATTCAAAGCCTTTGCCAGGGTTCGGACTGAAGCGGATCCAGACATCACCATACTGACCGTGACCGCCGGACTGACGGATAAAGCGTCCTTCTGCTTCGCCTTCCCTGCGGATCGTCTCACGGTATGCAACCTGAGGCGCACCGGCGGAAGCTTCCACTTTGAACTCTCTCTTCATACGGTCCATGATGATATCGAGCTGAAGTTCGCCGACGCCGGCAATGATCGTCTGACCTGTTTCCTCATCTGTATAGGTGCGGAAGGTCGGATCTTCTTCTGCCAGCTTGGCAAGAGCAGTGTCCATCTTCTGTGCGTCTGCCTTTGTCTTCGGCTCGACGGACATCTGGATGACCGGCTCCGGGAACACCATGGATTCGAGGATGATCGGATGATTCTCGTCGCAGAGCGTGTCGCCTGTTGTTGTGTTCTTCAGGCCGACAGCACCGGCGATGTCACCTGCGTAGACTTCATCGATGTCTGCACGGTGATTCGCGTGCATGCGGACGAGACGTCCGAATCTTTCTCTCTTGTCCTTGGATGCATTCAGGACATAGCTTCCTGCTGTAGCGATGCCGCTGTAGACACGGAAGTATGTCAGACGGCCGACGAACGGATCTGTCGCGACCTTAAACGCAAGTGCAGAGAACGGTTCTTCATCAGAAGGATGACGCGCGTCATCTGTGCCGTCTTCGAGATGACCCTGAATGGAAGGGACATCTGTCGGGGCCGGCAGATAGTCGACGACCGCGTCCAGCATCAGCTGAACACCCTTGTTCTTATATGCGGAACCGCACATGACCGGGAAGAATTCCGAGGTCAGTACGCCTGCACGAATTGCCCTTTTGATTTCCTCGACTTCAGGTTCTTCACCTTCGAGTACTTTCATCATGACCTCATCGTCGTAGTCAGCGATCATTTCCAGCATTGTCTGACGCATTTCTGTCGCCTTTTCAAGATACTGGTCTTCGATCTCGCTCTCACGAATATCTGTTCCGAGGTCGTTTTCATACATATACTGCTTCTTTGTTACCAGGTCGATGATACCGCGGAATGACTGTTCCGCGCCGATCGGCATCTGGATCGCAGCAGCTTTTGCGCCGAGTCTGTTTCCGATGGAAGCAACCGACATATCGAAGTCTGCGCCTGTCGCGTCCATTTTATTGGAGAAAACAATACGCGGTACTTTGTATTCTGTCGCCTGTCTCCAGACAGTTTCTGTCTGCGGCTCAACACCAGCTTTGGAGTCGAGAACGGTTACCGCTCCGTCAAGAACACGGAGGGAACGCTCAACTTCAGCTGTGAAGTCGACATGGCCTGGTGTGTCGATAATGTTGATCTGGCAGTCTCTCCACTGGCAGGTCGTAGCAGCGGAGGTAATTGTGATACCGCGCTCCTGTTCCTGTGCCATCCAGTCCATCTGAGATGCACCATCGTGGGTCTCGCCGATCTTATAGATTTTGCCCGTATAATACAGAATACGCTCAGTTGTCGTTGTCTTTCCGGCATCGATGTGAGCCATGATTCCGATATTACGGATCTTGTTTAACGGGAATTCTCTGGGCATGGATCGCTCCTTTCTTTAATAAATGAGTGAAACTGCAGATCGAATTACCAGCGATAGTGTGCGAACGCCTTGTTCGCTTCAGCCATCTTATGTGTATCTTCCTTTTTCTTAACAGATGCACCTGTTCCGTTAGCTGCATCAAGAATTTCAGCTGCAAGTCTCTTTTCCATTGTGGGTTCGTGGCGAAGTCTTGCATAGTTGACGATCCAGCGCAGACCCAGTGTGAGTCTTCTGTCAGCGCTGACTTCAACAGGTACCTGGTAGTTGGCACCGCCGACACGGCGAACCTTCAGTTCCAGAACCGGCATGACGTTGCCGAGTGCTTTTTCAAATACTTCCATCGGATTCTGTCCTGTCTTCTTCTCGATGTCTGCGAATGCATCATAGAGAATTGTCTGGGCAGTTCCGCGCTTGCCGTCGATCATGATCTTGTTGATCAGCTTTGTGACCAGTTTGGAATTGTAGATCGGATCAGGCAGTACATCTCTCTTAGCAATATAACCTTTTCTTGGCATGTTCTATCTTCTCCTCTCTTTCAATTACTTCTTGGCCTTCGGTCTCTTTGCGCCGTACAGGGAACGGCTCTGACCTCTGTCGCTGACGCCTGCGCAGTCGAGTGTGCCTCTGATGATGTGGTAACGAACACCAGGGAGGTCCTTAACACGGCCGCCGCGGATCATAACAACACTGTGTTCCTGCAGGTTGTGTCCGACACCCGGAATATATGCTGTGACTTCCATACCGTTGGACAGACGTACACGGGCATACTTACGGAGTGCAGAGTTCGGCTTCTTCGGTGTCATTGTACCGACACGGGTGCAGACGCCTCTCTTCTGCGGGCTGCTGATTCTTGTGTTCTTCTTCTGCAGGGAATTGTATCCTCTGTTTAACGCAGGGGACTTTGACTTGTAAACTTTATCGGTACGGCCTTTACGTACCAACTGGTTTATTGTGGGCATTTCGCGTATTCTCCTTTCACCTTTTATGCACACGCTTCCAAGTGTGCCGAGCCTCAGCCTTATTATTTGGCTTTGCACATGACAAAGCCATTTTTCGCTAAGCTCATCCATAATAGAACCACCGGGAACTGTTGTCAACAATTATTTTTCAAATAATACTGACCACCGTTCAAAATATTATTGGATTCTTTTCATAAGCGTCTATAATAAATATAGATATAACAGGAGGAATCAAATAATGTCTGAAAACAAAGATCTCAAAGCTCAGGCTGAGGAAGCTGTTGAAAAACTCAAGGAAGCAGGAACAGGCGTTCTGACAAAGATCAATGAAAGCGGTGTTGTAGAAAAGGTCAAGGAAGCAGGCGCTGAAGCTGCTCAGAAGCTGAATGAAACCGGAATCGTTGACAAAGTAAAGGCTGCCGGCGCAGAAGTCGCTGCCAAGGTCAATGAAAGCGGCGTTGTTGACAAGGTCAAGGGCGCAGTTCTCGGTGAAGACGGCAAGTTTGACAAGGAAGACCTCTCCAGACTTGGAACACAGGCTGCGGACGCTGCGAAAGACGCAGCTGCCAAGGTCAAGGATGCAGTTCTGGGCGAAGACGGCAAGTTTGACAAGGAAGACCTGACAAGACTTGGAAACCAGGCTGCGGATGCCGCAAAGGGCGCTGCTGCCAAAGTCATGGGCTTCTTCAAGAAAGACGGAGAATAATGTATCTTCCGGCAGGCGGAAGCCTGCTTTTCTTTTCCGGGATCAAAAAGTCCGCTTCTTCAGCGGACTATTCTTCATTATTTATAACAGGCTGTTTCAGCTTTTTGTGAATGTTTTCTATCACCATTTCAATTGCCAGATAGAAACAGATCGCATCATCCAGAAGATACGGACCGCTGGAATGCGCTGCGCTCGGCAGATACAGAACATGATCCACATGGGAACTCAGTGAAGAATTGACATTCATCGTAAACAGGATCACACTGACCCTTCTGGCTCTGAACACATCCAGCTGTTCCGCCAGTCCTTTTCTGCCTGAGATAGAAAATATGACCAGCATATCTCCGGAACCGAGGATCTTGTCAAAACTTCCAAGGACACTGGCGTCACCTGTATAGCTTGCATCGATCTGGCTTCTGCTCAGTCTGAACGCCATCTGTCTGGCAGAATACAGGGAATGATCGATCCCGTAACAGAAGATGCGTCTGGCGTGAGCCATCAGATCACCGATGGCGTTCAGCTCTGCCTGATCCGTCTTTTCCCTGAGATGATCAATGCAGGACTGGTATACATCCAGTACGGATTTGTCAGCGTGACTGTTTTCAGCCTTTCCAGTTTCGTATTCGCTGAGGACAGCTTTCTGAAAATCAGAGAATCCTGTAAACCCGAGTTTCTGGCAGAAACGGATCACTGCACTTCTTGATACATTGCAGACTTCTGCGATATAAGTGCTTGAGAAGCGCTGCAGATCATATGGATAATTCAGAATATGATCCGCGATCCTTCTTTCATTTTTTGAGAAGTCCGGCAGAGTGGACTTCATTTTTTCTATAACTGTCATGATATTCTCCCCTGTTTTACAGAAATATTATAGTATAGATTTCTTTACATTGTTCCAATTTTGAACATTTTTTTCGTTTTTAAACGGTTTTGCGGATGAAAATCACATATTTTTTAGAAATTTTGTCTATTTTTGGACATAAATTCAGCGTAAACTGTTGCATTTTTGAACATCAATCCCTATACTGAAGATGTGGATAAATCTCTGAATGAGATCAGAAAGGGGTTATATGAATAGCGAATCCATAAGCAATTGGGTACAGGAAAAACTGATGCCCGCCATCTCAAAATTTACTAATTTCAAATTCGTCAGATGCATGCAGGAAGGCGTTGTCGCATGTATGAATGCTACCATGATCGGTTCCGTCTTCATGCTGCTGATGAGCCCGCCGTTCGCAGCAGATGCAACCGGTGCATTCGTTGATGCATGGAGAGCCTTCGCAGCCGCAAACGCTGCCTGGCTGAACCTCGGCTATCAGATCGGTCTGAACGCCGCCGGCTTCTATATCGTATTCGGTATGGTCAACGCTGTCTGCAAGTCAGAAGGTCAGCCGATCGTCAACAACCTCGTTCTCTCTGTCTTCTCCTTTATCTGCCTGCAGTGTTCCTTCCTTGAAGGCGGCGGACTGGATATCGGATTCTGGGGCGCCAAGGGCATGATGGCTGCGATCCTGGTTGGCTACTTCGTTCCTGAGATCAACATCTGGTTCAAAAAGCACGGCATTAAGATCAAGATGCCTGACTCAGTTCCCCCGTTCATTACAAACCAGCTGGAAGAGATCTTCTCCAGTTTCGGCACAGTGATCGTTGTCTTCGCAGTCAAGCTGCTCTTCGCGCACTTCGGAACAACTCTCGGCGCATTCGTCAACGGTCTGTTCGCTCCGCTCTTCAGCGCTACCGACTCCCTGACAGCAGTTCTGATCTACTGTGTATTAGTCCGTATTCTCTGGTTCTTCGGTCTCCATGGCAATAACATTGCCGGTGCAGTCGTTAACGTCGTTCTCACACAGAACTTCGTCGCGAACGCTGAAGCGATCACAAACGGCGGAAAAGCAACATATATCTTCAATTCCGCATTCCAGAACTGGACAACACAGGGTATCCTCTTCATCGTCATCGCAGTCATTCTGGTTGCCAAGTCTGAACAGCTCAAGGCAGTTTCCAGAGTTGCTCTGGCACCGGCGCTCTTCAACATTGGTGAGCCGACAACATTCGGTCTGCCGCTGATCCTGAACTTCGATATCTTTGTGCCGTATCTGATCATCTTCGCCCTCAACGGTGCGATCCCGTATCTGGCATGCAAGATGGGTCTCATGACAATTCCGTATATCAACGTTCCGTTTACAGTTCCTGCTATCATCAAGGTCTTCCTGCAGACACTGGACTTCCGTTCCATTATTGTCTATCTTGTTAACGCAGCTCTCTGCATCCTCATCATGATCCCCTGGATCAAAAAGTATGACGCGAAGCTCCTGGCTCAGGAACAGGCTTCTGCAAACCAGTAATTAAAAAAGGAAAATGATATGAACCTGCTGATCATCGGTCTTAAAATCGCATTGCTTCTGAGCTGGTATCTCACCGTCTCAGGCGTCATGAAACTGTATTGCGAAGATACGGGCGTACATATGAAGTTTGACTGGGTATCCTGGCTGAACATCTCCGGAACAGTCGGAGTGTCTCTTGTCGCGCTGCTTGCGGTCATTGACAAAACAACATATACATTTACAGCCTGCCTCATCTTCATCGCCATTGCTCTGGTATGGTTTCTGAAAGCAAGACTGATGATCGCAGGGGATCATAAAGCACTGCTCGGATCAAAGATGATCGATCAGTCTGAGATCTGCAAAGTATACGCCAGATTCCTGACGTTATATGTTGAAACAAAAAGCGGCATGATCAAACTGTATGGTCCTGTCACAGAACGTTCTGTTACAATGCAGCTGTATGATGCCGCTGTCGGTAAAAGGAGAAAATAGTATGAGAACGATCATGGTGATGTTTGACACACTGACCCGGAAATATCTGCCGAATTATGGAAATGACTGGGTAAGCGCGCCGAATTTCAAAAGACTGCAGGAACACTGCACGCAGTTCAGCAGCTTCTATTCCGGAAGTCTGCCCTGCATGCCGGCAAGAAGAGAGCTTCATACCGGAAAATACAATTTCCTGCACAGAGGATGGGGACCTCTGGAACCGTTTGACCGTTCTTCCTTCGAGATCCTCTCACAGAATGGCATTTACACGCATCTGATCACTGACCACTCCCATTACTGGGAAGACGGCGGCGCAACCTATCACAACCGCTATTCTTCCTGGGAAGGATTCCGCGGGCAGGAAGGCGACCGGTATGTCGCAAGAGATGCAGCTGTAAAGCTTCCGGAACAGACACATCCGCTGAACAAGCAGGGAATCTCTGTTGTCCAGCATTACAGAAACAGAACAAGACAGCAGACACAGGAAGAAATGTCCAGCGTAAGAACATTCGCAGCAGGCATTGATTTCCTGCAGGAACATAAAGATCTCGACAACTGGTTTGTTCAGATCGAAGCCTTCGACCCGCATGAACCGTTCTATGTACCGCAGAAATTCCGCAAGATGTATGGTCTTCCGGAAGAAGAAACTCTCTTCTGGCCCCGCTACGGCGGTCTGCCCGAAGAGTATAAGAACGACATGGATCTCTGCCGGAAGGAATACGCCGCCCTCATCAGCATGTGTGACGAAAGCCTCGGCAAGGTCCTGGACTTCATGGATGAAAACGACATGTGGAAAGACACTGCACTGATCGTCAACACAGACCACGGCTTCCTGCTGGGAGAACATGAATATCTCGGCAAGAATTTCCCGCCCTGCTATGACGAACTGGTGCATCTGCCCTTCTTCCTCCATATCCCGCAGCTTGCGGAAGGCGGCGAATGCGATGCCCTCTGTTCCACAGTGGATATCGCACCGACTCTGCTGGAACTGTACGGCGTGGATGCTTCCCTGCTCAGTGAAACAGACGGAAGATCCATCAAAGCAGTTCTTGAAGGCAGAGAACCGGCAAAAGAGCATATCCTGTTCGGCATGCACGGCAGCTTCACCTGCTGGACAGACGGCAGATGCGTATATATGAAAGCAGGCTCTGCGGACAACAATCTGTATGAGTATACGATGATGCCGACAAATATCCGCGGCTACTTCTCGGAAGAACAGCTGAAAAACGCTGAGATCGTCAATCCGGGACGTTTCTCCAATCATATTCCGGTCATGAAAATGCCGTCGAAAACATACTCCATAGCCTGCCAGTTCGGCGACCAGCTGTATGATCTCGAACGTGATCCTGAACAGGAACACAACCTCGCTTCTGAAACCGACTGCTCTCCTTTCAATCAAAAGCTGTCACAGGCTTTAACAGAAGCAGGCGCTCCTGAAGAAGAATTCACAAGACTCGGAATTTAACAGAAAAATCCTCCAGGCATATATACCCGGAGGTTTTTTTTATGTGTTTTTTGTCAGTTTCAATGATTACGGTCTTAACTGCAGATAGAGATCGCGGTACTGCTTCGCGGAATTCTCCCAGGATACATCCTTTTCCATGTCGCGGACAACCATCTGATCCCAGCCCTCGCGGTTTTCGAAATACAGGGTCTTGGCGCGGTTGATGGCATCCAGCAGCAGCCATGCTTCATAGCGGTCGAAGGTGAATCCGTTGCCTCTGTTTTCATATTCATTGTACGGTTCAACAGTGTCTTTCAGACCGCCGGTTTCACGGACGATCGGAACAGTGCCGTAGCGCATCGCGATCAGCTGGGTCAGTCCGCACGGTTCGAACAGACTCGGTACGAGCAGTGCGTCGGAAGCTGCATAGATCAGATGTGCTCTGCCTTCATCGTACATGATGTTGGAGCAGACGGTTCCCTTATACGCATTCTCATAGTAGCGGAATGCGTCCTCGTATACTGTATCGCCTGTTCCCAGAAGCACAAACTGTGTGTTGCCGTCGATG
>JAILCN010000067.1 GCA_024680365.1 Solobacterium sp. | reverse complement strand
ACCAGGTCCAGAACAAGACGTGCCTTGCGGGGAGAGACACGAACTGTCTTTGCTGTTGCTTTTACATCCATGTTCTTATCTCCTCTCTTATGCCTTCTTGTCGCTTCCGTGTCCGCCGAACTTTCTTGTCGGAACGAACTCGCCAAGCTTATGTCCTACCATGTCTTCTGTAACATAGACAGGTACATGTTCCTTGCCGTTGTAGACAGCGAATGTATGCTCTACAAAGTTCGGGTAAATGACTGAGCGGCGGGACCATGTTTTGATGACTTCTTTTTTACCGCCTGCATTCTGTGCTTCAACCTTCTTCATCAGGTGTTCATCACAGAACGGGCCTTTTTTAATGCTTCTTGACATCTTATATCTCTCCTTTCAGTTATTTACCATTCCTGCGCGTCATGATGAGCGCGTTGGAAGCCTTCTTGCTCTTGCGTGTCTTGACACCCATAGCTTTCTTTCCCCAAGGAGTCATAGGAGACTTACGGCCGATCGGAGTTCTTCCTTCACCACCGCCGTGAGGATGATCTACAGGGTTCATTGCAGAACCACGTACTGTAGGACGAATGCCCATCCAGCGGCTGCGGCCTGCTTTACCGAGGTTGACCAGGTTCCAGTCCTGATTGCCTACGACACCGATTGTCGCGCGGCAGTTGGAACGAACCTTGCGTACTTCACCGGAGGACAGTCTCAGTGTTGCGTACGGACCGTCGAAACCGAGGATCTGAGCGCTGCATCCGGCAGCTCTTGCCATCTGTCCGCCCTTGCCCGGAGTCAGTTCAACACAGTGAACGAATGTACCTTCAGGGATGTTTACCAGTTCCATTGCGTTGCCGACCTTGATGTCGACAGCAGCTCCGGAAACGATCTTGTTTCCGACTTCAAGATTCTGCGGAGCGATGATATAGCGCTTTTCACCGTCCATGTAGTTGATCAGAGCGATGTTGGCGTTTCTGTTGGGATCGTACTCGATCGCTGCAACTTTTCCGATGACACCATCCTTGTTTCTCTTGAAATCGATGATTCTGTATTTCTGCTTATGTCCGCCTCCCTGATGACGAGTAGTGATACGGCCTGTGTTGCCGCGGCCGCCCTTGCTCTTCTTGGGAGCCAAGAGGCTCTTCTCAGGAGTGGACTTTGTAATGCCTGCATATGAGAGGCTGCTCATGTTACGGCGGCCGTTGCTCGTAGGCTTATACTTAATAATTGCCATTTTCCTTTACTTTCCTTTCGCTTAATATCCGGAGATAGCGATTTCCTCCGATAGGTGATGCTCTTATTCGCCGAACAGGCTGATATCCTGTCCTGCAGGCAGCTTGACAATTGCTTTTCTTACTGCGTTTGTCTTTCCTACGTAGCGGCCCATTCTCTTTGTCTTCGGACGAACGTTTACAACGTTGACCTTGACCGGCTTGATGCCGTAAATTTCTTCAATTGCCTGAGCGATCGCTGTTTTATTGGATCCTTTGGCAACTTCGAATGTAATCTTGTTGTCCGTATCATTCAGCTTCATTGACTTTTCTGTCACGATCGGACGGATGATAATGTCGCGTGCGCTCATTATGCAAATACCTCCCCGGCAGTCTCTGCAGCTTTTTCTGTGAAGACCAGCTTGTCTGCATTGACGATGTCATATACATTCAGTTCTGTAACGTTGACAACCAGAGCGTTCGGAATGTTGCGCATGCTCATGTATGCATTTTCGTAATCTTCGGAAGGATCTGCGACAAACAGTGTCTTTCTTTCAAATCCGAATGCATCCATCAGCGCAACAGCCTTCTTTGTCTTGATCTCATCGAATGCGAGACTGTCGACAACTGTCAGGTTGCTTGTCTGTGCTTTCTCACTCAGAGCAGATCTCAGAGCGAGCTGTCTGACCTTGCGGTTCAGCTTGATGCTGTACTTACGGGGATGAGGTCCGAATGCGATCGCACCGTGTCTCCACTGTGTTGCTCTAGTGGAACCCTGACGCGCACGGCCTGTTCCCTTCTGACGGAACGGCTTCTTACCTGTGCCGGACACAAACGCTCTTGTCTTTGTGCTGTGTGTGCCCTGTCTCAGGCCTGCAAGATAAGCGAGGACTGAGTCATACATCGCCTGCTGATTCGGTGTGATTCCGAATACAGCGTCGGAAAGCTCAACTGTCTTTACCTCTTCGGCGTTCTGGTTATATACCTTAACCTCTGACATGTTTACCTCCTCTTATTCTCCGGCCGCTTCAGCATTGATTGTTTCAGCGACCTTGTTCAGTTCTTCTTCAACTGATACACCGGCATATGTGATCAGTTCTTCAGCAGCGGCGGACTTGACCGGCTTGACTGTTGACTTGACAACAACATATCCCTTGCGGGGGCCCGGAACATTTCCCTTGACGAGAATGTAGCCTGCTTCAGCATCTACCTTAACAACTGTCAGATTCTGATTTGTTGTTGTGTAGCCGCCTTCCTGACCCGGCATCGGTGTGTTCTTTTCGATACGTCCGTTGTTACGGCCTGTTGTAGCCATAGAACCTACGTGTCTGATGTTCTTGGAACCACCATGGCTCTTCGGTCCCTGATGTCCGTTGTTGCGGACGATTACGCCGTTGTAGCCTTTTCCTTTGCTGATGCCCTGGACATCAACTTTTTCGCCGGCAGCGAACAGGTCAGCCTTGATTTCAGAACCAACTTCTCTGTCCATCAGTTCATCAGCCTTGAGCTCTTTGATGAAGTGCTTCGGAGCAGTGTTTGCTTTCTGAGCATGACCGATTGCCGGTTTGTTGCTTCTGGACTCCTTGACGTCTTCGTAGCCTAACTGCAGAGCTTCGTAGCCGTCTGTTTCCTTTGTTTTCTTCTGCAGTACAACATTGGGCTTCACTTCGATGACAGTGACCGGAATCAAAGTTCCATCAACTGTGAACACCTGTGTCATACCGAGCTTACGTCCTAAGATACCTTTCATTAGTTAATCACCCGGTCCTTTCCTTAAAGCTTAATCTCGATGTCGACTCCGCTGGGAAGATCCAGTCTGCTCAGTGCGTCAATCGTCTCAGCGCTGGGACCGATGATCTCGATCAGTCTCTTGTGTGTGCGGATTTCGAACTGTTCACGGGAATCCTTGTACTTGTGTACAGCACGGAGTACCGTTACAACTTCTCTGTCGGTAGGCAGCGGAACAGGTCCGACGATCTTCTTTGCGCCGTGGCCGTTTGCCGTTTCAACAATCTTCTTGCTGGCAGCGTCCAGACTTCTGTTCTCGTAAGCCTTCAAGCGAATTCTTACAGAATTTTTTGCCATGAAATTTTCCTCCTTTATTTCACTCTGACTTTGTCAGATCGCTCGGTGTGAGTTCCCCGGTTATCACGCTTTCGTGACAACGCCTTCCAGCGTGCCGGCAATCTCCCACGTCTACGCGAGTGCTGTTCTATAGTACCACCCATAAAACCGCATTGCAAGCACTATTTTCGGCTTTTTTCATATTTTTTTCAGAGCCCCGGAAAAGGCTGTTTTTTATGATTTTTTTCCTCCGAATAGTTTCATCTCCAACAAAATGTTATGAATTTTCATGGTTTTTTGTTGCAGAATTCCGCTTTTTTATGTTTGTAAGGGGTTCCATTTCGCGGACATGTCCTGACATAAGCCGGAAACCAAAAAGATCCTGCCCGCGCAGGATCTTTGACAGCATTTTTCAGATCTTTTTTCTTATTCCGCTTCTTCTCTGCCTGTTCAGCGGAAAAGGACATGAAGATGGGGATTTTCTTCTCCCGCCCTGCCGAGTACCATAAGGATTTTGAAAGCGTACGGATTGCGGCACATCATTGTTACTGTTTCCCTGGTCAGGATCAGGTCCACATCGTCGCTGACTTCAGAAAGACAGTCATTCAGCGCGTCCAGATTTCTTCCGTATTCATGATCAAAACAGAAAAGCTCCGCCATATAGTCATGCGCCTGTTTCCTGTCCATCAGTTTTTCAGCTTCCAGCTCAATGGTACGTTTCATTATTCTTCTCCGTAAAGCAGTTCAAATGTCTCATAATGATCGTCAGTGTAATAGATCAGACCATCATTTGAATAGACGATCCGTTTGACTCCCCGTTTTTTTCTTCCCAGTGTATCTATATCACATTCGTAATAATCACGGTTACGGGCTTCGGGAAGATTCTCTTCATAATTGCCGTAGTAATCTCCGCCGATGCATTTTCCGTCAATGACCTTCCAGAGGGGTCCGCTTTCCCAGCCGTATTTACGGGCTTCCTTTTTTGTCATGTAATTGGAAGGCAGTTCATCATATGTGTAAAGGTAAAGTGCCACGCAGTCCTTGTCATCACATTCCGTATCTTCCGGGATGATCCACGCCTCTGCCGTAGGTTCTTCAGAAGGTTCAGCAGACGCGGCGGCAGAAGCAGACGGTTCAGCCGGAGCTGCCGTAACAGCGGTATCCGCAGTCGGCAAAGGAACGGCTGTAACAGCCGTCGGAGTATCCGGTTTTTGTCTGCACCCGCCCAGCAGGGCAATGATCAGCAGCAGTTTGAGTGACTTCTTCATGTTTCTAAAATTTTATCACAGCGCACATAAAAAAAGGATACCGATCTAATGAGAATCGATATCCTTGTACTGTTTAAACCTGATTACTCAACGATTTCAACTACGGAACCGGAACCTACTGTTCTGCCGCCTTCACGGATGGAGAACTTTGTAGCCTGTTCGATAGCGATCGGCTTCAGCAGTTCAACGTTCATGACAACGTTGTCACCAGGCATGCACATTTCTGCGCCTTCCAGAGTAATAACGCCTGTAACGTCAGTTGTTCTGAAATAGAACTGAGGACGATAGTTGGAAACGAACGGTGTATGACGGCCGCCTTCTTCCTTTGTAAGTACATAGACCTGAGCCTTGAACTTTGTATGAGGAGTAACGGAACCCGGCTTAGCAAGAACCTGTCCACGTTCGATTTCATCACGGTTGATACCACGGAGCAGAGCACCGATGTTGTCGCCTGCCTGAGCGAAGTCAAGCATCTTACGGAACATTTCGATACCTGTAACGACTGTCTCACGTGTTTCCTTCAGACCGACGATTTCAACTTTGTCGTTCATGTTCAGTTTGCCACGTTCTACACGGCCTGTAGCAACAGTACCACGGCCTGTGATTGTGAAGACGTCTTCAACTGCCATCAGGAACGGCTTGTCGAATTCGTGAGCAGGTGTCGGGATCCATTCATCAACTGCATCAAGGAGTTCCTTGATAGCCGGTGTCCACTTCGGATCGCCGTTCATAGCGCCGAAAGCGGAACCTCTGATAATAGGTGTGTCATCGCCTTCGAATCCATACTCGGTAAGAAGTTCACGAACTTCCATTTCAACGAGGTCGATCAGTTCAGGATCATCAACCATATCGCACTTGTTCAGGAATACGACCATCTTAGGTACGCCTACCTGACGGGAGAGCAGGATGTGCTCACGTGTCTGAGGCATCGGTCCGTCTGTAGCCGCAACTACGAGGATAGCGCCGTCCATCTGAGCTGCACCAGTGATCATGTTCTTGATGTAGTCAGCGTGCCCCGGGCAGTCAACATGTGCGTAGTGTCTTGTTAATGTCTGATATTCAACGTGTGCTGTGTTGATAGTGATACCACGAGCCTTTTCTTCAGGCGCACCGTCAATCTTATCATAAGCTTCGAACTTAGCTTTTCCTGCTTCAGGATGCTCAGCCAGATACTTAGTGATAGCTGCTGTCAGTGTTGTTTTACCGTGGTCAACGTGACCGATTGTACCGATGTTAACATGATCGAGGGATCGGTCGAAATGT
>JAILCN010000053.1 GCA_024680365.1 Solobacterium sp. | reverse complement strand
CATCAGGCAGCCTGCTGATGAGCACCTCTCGCACGCTTTGGAGCTGATTCCGGATTTCCTCATCCTGAGCGAATATGTAATCCTCAACTGTCTTCGGAGCCTTACCGCAGTAATGACTCTGATTTTCATTCCTGAATGTGCGTCCGCACTTCGGGCATTTCCACATCGAATTCACAAACTCCTTTCCCGGGTTGTCAGCCTGTACAGGCATCCTCAGCTGTGATCTTTCAGTAAACCGTATTGTTTATACAGATCGAGAATGCGTCCATACATCAGACGATTGCCCATATACTGCCGGTAGGTGGCAGACTTCTCCTTGCCCTTCGCCTTCAGCTCATCCATTTCCTTTTTCTCCGATTCATACTGATCTTGTATGTCTCGCAGCATCGTCTCAAACGCTTGTAATCGATCCATTTGGCGGTCCTCGCTTTCAGAATGCTGAATCCTGCTTAAATACCATTGTCGAAATCCATCCAGCGTAAGCCGGTTATCCAGATCTTCGATCGGTCTTGAAGCTGATTCTATGATTTGCTTACAAGTCTTCTTCTCTCTCAGCATCTCATATGTCGGGCCAAGCGGATCGCCGTATTTTGCTGCCGTGGCCTCATATATGTACTCACGAAACAGTGGCAGCGCAGCCTCTTTATACAGCTGTCCAAGTTCCCTTCGTTTTTCGTGCATTTCTGCAAACCCCTGAAAGCATACACTCATACATTCCCCATTGTCCGGAACTTTCTGTCACCGATCTCAAATTTCTTTTCTGTGATTTTAGTAGAAAGCTTTCGGGCAATGATATGTTCATCTGTCAAAAGTACAAAGTATTGATTCTTGTCTTTATTGACAAGGTAATACTGCTGATCCAGGCTGTTTGCCAGTTTGCCGGCTTCCTGTGTGCCGAATAAGGGAATACCGCCCAGAAGCAGTGCGAACCAGCCGATGGCCTGGTCGGCCACAGTTTCGCCTTTTGTATTTCTGATCTCGGTCAGGGTCAGCCGGATGATTTCCGCATCAGGATATTCTTCACGGACGATGCGTTCTTTGATCTCCAGCTTTTTGAATCTGGAAAGCTTTTTGCCGCTGCCATACTTCTTCAGATCGATAGCTTTCTTTGTCACGCACAGGTCGATCGAGCCTCCGTCGTCCAGAAGATAGTCTATACTTACATCAAGAAGCCCGGCTGCCGCTTTCAGATTCTCTATATCCGGCAATCCTTTGTCTGTTTCCCACTTTGCAACTGCAGCTCTGGATACTCCGATGAGTTCTGCAAGTTCTTCCTGCGACAGACCATTCTTCTTCCTTGCCTCTTTCAGTTTTTCCCCAAATGTCATTGTATCCACCATTCCTTTCTGTGTACATTACTGCGTCTGATGATCAGCGCTCTTTGCACTTACAGAATATGGCTCACTCCCGTTTTTATCAATAAATCAGCCGTCACAACCGTGTTACGCTCCGTAACAATCCTATGAAATGTCATTTACTCATCAAGATAAACAACAGCCTTACCCGTGAAACGCTCTTCAAAGTCCGGAGAGACCTGACTTTTGCGAACATAGACCGTCAGGTTTGGGCAATACTGAAACATATCCGGCGTGACTTCCCTGACTGATGCAGGGATCTTAACAGTCTTCAGATTAGGACAGTTACAGAATACTCCAAGCTGACCGGCAATCAGCATCCCGGCCTGGTTGAGGTCAACAGACTCAATGAATTCCCGGCATTTTAAAAATGCAAGGCTTCCGATAACCTTTGCAGAAGCGGGAACGACAATATTCTTATCTGTTCCATAGTATCCTCTTAAAAACCCGTGCTCAACATCGAAGCCATTGATCCGCACCAGATCGCCGTTGGCCCTTTTCCTGGCGTCCTCCGGAGAATCATCATAAGATTCCTCTCTGGTCATTGCTGCCTCTTTCCGGCCCGCGGCCTGATTCTTTTCAAGGAAATTCTTTACCAGATCATCCAGCTGTCCGATGGTCACCTCGTCACCGGAACTCACGGCAGCCGCTTCTGTCTCCTTTGCCGCAGGCGCATTTACAGGCTGCACATTGGCTCGTTTCAGCCCGTACCGGGTAAATGCCTCTATGTATTTATACTCATATTCTTCTTCAGACATCGTGTATTTCAGGATAGCCTGCTTTCTTCCGATCCGAAGCTTCAGGCCTTTGGGCAGCTGCGTCTCCTCCAGATGAATGGCAAGGAACGGCTTTCCCTCATCCACGGCATATTCGATCTCGTTCTGGACATTTTCTCTCGGAGCAGA
>JAILCN010000022.1 GCA_024680365.1 Solobacterium sp. | reverse complement strand
TTTGATAAACCGGTCATCCTGGATTATACAGGCGAGACAGACAAGATCTTTACGATGAGCGGAGACACCGTCAAAGCGGCATCTGATGAAAACTACGGATACGGAACGGTCGATGTCTATCTGAACGGCAGTTATGAAGTGACGATCTTTATCTATGTCTACGCGGAACCGGAACATATGTATGAGATCTATGATTTCGGAAGGGTCTTCTCAGACGGTGACTTTGTCATGAATCTGGAAATGGAGCCGGCCGGAGCGCAGTTCGCGCCCATCTATGTGCATTCAGGCAACACGAATGTCGCATATGCGGAAGATGACGTCATGCCGGCAAGGTGGATCAAGATCTGCGTGAATGATATAGGACACGCGAGGTTTACAATGTCGGCGAACGGTGCCGTTGAACAGTCATTTGAGCTGAACGTCCTGGAAAACGGCGACTACGCTGAAATGGTCATTTATAAGGGCGAGCCGGAACAGTATCTGCCGAAGGGATATACGCTGGATCTGAACAAGCTCTTTGAAATGTCATCTGATAACGGTACCTGCAAGGATGATGAGCTGACATTCTATATTGAGAACCAGGAAGAGTTTGAACCTGCTGTGGCGGATCTGGGCAACGGAAAGATCAAAGGCGTCCACGGCGGTGAGGTGTTCATCAGAGCAGCTTCCAAACTTGGCTTCTATGATACCTGCTGGGTGTATGTCTATACAGTGCCGGAAAAGATCACATTCCCGGAGAAACAGTATTATTTCTATCAGGATGACACATGGCTCGCTTACCCGATCCCGGAGATCGAACCGGAGGAAGCAAGGTTTGCGCCGCTTGTCTATGAGTCCTCAGATACGAAGATCATCCGGACAGACGGCAGTCTGCAGAACACGGATATATTCAGATATGTAAAAGCGGGAGACGCGGTGATCACAGCAAAATTCCGCGACAATGAGTCCATCAGGGGATTATTCAAGGTCAAAACGTTCAATGCGGATTACGCAAAGGACATCAAAGTAGCTTCCTCAGCTGTCCTGTATAAAGACTTTTCGAAAGAACTGCCGGTCACGTTCGATCCGTTCCTTTCGATCCACACCATCGATGAGATCGCAGATTCAAACGAAGGAATTGTCTTCTCTGAATATTCCGGAGATCCGGACAGTTTACTGCATCTGGAAGGGCTTAAAGCGGGCAAGACGACCCTGACGCTCAAGAGCGGCCCGTCACTGAAGAAAAAGATCGACGTCACTGTCAAACCGGGCAGACCGGAGCCGAAATTCGTCTGTCAGATCGGCGAGATCAAAAACGACGGTGACTGGAAAGATTCACCTGTTGAAAATGCTGCAGAATATACATTTGTCCTTGGGAAAAAATATATGATCGATGCCTGGGTGGAGTGGGAAGATGAGAACCTGGTATACATCGGCTCCGAATACCTGATCCCGAATGATTTTACTGCAATACTGGAGGGTACAAAACTGTTCAAGACGGGAACGCGGCTGTGGGCTGTCGATGACCAGAACATCCGGCTTGAGGCGATCAAGACCGGCACGGCGACAGTGGAACTGTATTCCGGCAAAAAGATCAAGCTGATCGTAAAGACTGCCCAAGAAATGGAACCGGTGCCGATGTACCGCCTGTATAACCCGAATTCCGGCGAACATTTCTATACCGCCAAGGCAGCGGAAAAGAATGCCTTGGTGACATATGGATGGAAGTATGAAGGCATCGGCTGGTATGCGCCGAAGACAAGCTCAGAGCCGGTATACCGCCTGTACAACGGCAACTCGGGTGATCATCACTATACGATGAAGAAAGCGGAAAAAGACGCGCTGGTCAGCTATGGCTGGAAGTACGAAGGCATCGGCTGGTACAGCGATCCTGCCAAGGGCGTGCCGCTGTACCGGGAGTACAATCCGAACATGCCTGCCTGCAACCACAACTACACCAGAAAGAAAGCCGAGCACGATTACCTGGTCGACCATGGCTGGAAGGATGAAGGCATCGGCTGGTACGGCGTAAATATCGAATAAACAAAGAAAACAGTTGACATACTTTCTGAATAACAGTATCATTATGGACGTTATCAAATACCATAGACAGTAACGGCGGAAGCTTAATGATGTTACCGAGGTAGATGAAAGTTGTTATATCAGAATGACTTTTTCAGACCCTCGCATTCCGCGTGGGTCTTTCTATATATGCGTATGCGATAACAAGAAAAAGGAAGGTGAAGGAATGAACCAGAAGATTTTAGATGCAAAACAGAATGTCATCTCTGAAATTCAGGACAAATTCACAAGTTCCTCATCCACCGTTGTCGCTGAGTACCGCGGCTTATCAGTAGCTGAGATCACTGAGCTCCGCAGAACTCTCCGTGCAGAAGGCGTTGAAATGAAGGTCTTCAAGAACACGCTGGCATCGAGAGCTGCAGACGCTGCAGGCTATTCCGATCTCAAGGAATCACTGACCGGCCCGAACGCGCTGGCATTCGGAAGCGATGAAACATCTGCTGCACGCATTATGGCGAAGTTCGCCAGAAAGCACAAGGCACTGGTCCTCAAAGGCGGTATCGTCGAGGGCAAAGTACTCAATGCAGATCAGGTGAAGGAACTGTCTAATCTGCCTGGCAGAGAAGGCATGCTCAGCATGCTGTTAAGCGTGCTGAACGCACCGATTTCCTCATTCGCACGTGCTGTCAACGCCGTTGCCGAAGCTAGAGGCGGTGCACCTGCGGGAGAAGCCGCAGAAGAAAAGGCTGCTGAGGAAGCAGCTGCCTAAAGGAAGAGGAGGAAAAATAATCCATGGCAAAGTTAACACAGGAAGAAATTCTGGCATATCTTGATGAAGCTACAATTCTCGAACTCAATGAACTCGTAAAGGCGATCGAAGAGAAGTACGGTGTTTCCGCTGCTGCTCCTGTCGCAATGGCTGCTGCTCCGGCTGAAGAAGCTGCACCTCAGGGCCCGACAAGCGTTACTGTTATGCTGACAGCGATCGGCGACTCCAAGGTTGCTGTTATCAAGGCTGTTCGTGAGATCACAGGTCTCGGACTTGTTGACGCGAAGAAGCTCGTTGACGCTACACCTGCAGAGATCAAGAAGGATGTCTCTACTGATGAAGCAGAGAAGATCAAGGCTACTCTCACAGATGCTGGCGCAACTGTAGAATTCAAATAATCACTGCTGAACTGCACGTAAAACGGAAAGCCGACCAACTATCGGCTTTTCGGCTCTCTGAAAGGATGTGATTTTTATAGCACATTACTTTACAGATAACCGGAATCTCTCCGAAAACCGGAAGGAACACTCTTTCCGGTTTTCGGGGCATCTCTTCAAATTTGTAACCGATAACGGCGTATTCTCCAAGACCGGTGTCGATAAGGGCACTGAGATCCTTCTGGAGGCATGTGTCCAAGAGAATATTCGCGGAAGCGTACTGGACCTCGGCTGCGGATACGGGCCGGTCGGAACGGTGATCAAAACTCTGTTCCCTGACTGCCGCGTCATCTGTTCGGATGTGAATCCGAGAGCCGCGGAGCTGACAGCGATCAACACCGCGCTCAACAATGCTGAGTGTGAGGTGCTGGTTTCCGACGGATTTGACAAGATTGATGATGTTTTTGACAGCGTGATCACCAATCCCCCGATCAGGGCAGGAAAAGCGGTGATCTACCGGATGTTTGATGAGGCTTATGCGCATTTGAACGGGGGAGGCTCATTCTATGCGGTCATACGCCGGAAGCAGGGTGCGGAAAGCTCCTGCAGAAAACTGGAAGAGATCTTTCAAAACTGTGATGTAATATCCCGTGACAAGGGGTATTGGGTACTGAAAAGTACGAAATTGACGGATTGATTTTGCGATGTTATTATTATAAATTGCAAAAGAGTCGAAATAGGGTAAGGGTTTTTATGCCCTTTTTGGCGTCTCTATGATGCAGACGAAAGGATGGTATACATGGAAGAAAAGCAGACATACCACGTTGTGCATTACGGCAACAAAGCAATTCGAAGGGATTATTCAAAAGTAAGCAGCGGACTGGATCTGCCTGATCTGGTCGAAATTCAGACTGCCGCTTTTGAGTGGTTCCTGAAAGACGGAATCAAGGAAGTGTTTGAGGATATTTATCCGATCTCCAACTATGCCGGCAATATCCGTCTCAAGTTCCTGGACTATGAGTTCGGCGAACCGAAGTATTCGATCAGCGAATGCAAATACAGGGAAGTGAACTACTGCGCTCCCCTCAAGGCAAAGATGGAGCTGGAGGTCATGGACAACGAGACCGGTGAAGTCATGACCAAATGGGAAGAAGTCTTCCTCGGAGACTTCCCGCTGATGACTCCGACAGGCACATTTATCATCAATGGCGCCGAGCGTGTTATCGTTTCCCAGATCGTCCGTTCTCCGGGTGCGTATTTCGATGTGATCACCGAAGAGCGCACAGGCCGTGAAACGTATACATGCGAGCTGATCCCGAGCCGCGGAACATGGCTCGAATTCATGAGTGACGATAAGAAAGCAGCTCTCGGCAGGATCATGAACGTATCGATCGACCGCAGAAGAAAGATCCTCAGTACGATCCTCTTCAAGGCGATCGGCATGTCCCTGAATCCGACCAAAGGAGAAGACTGCTTTGATACAACGGCAATGGTCAAATTCCTGAAGGCAATGAACTTCGAGGTCTTTGATGATGTTGTCGTACCGGAAGAAGAACGCGAGTTCCAGAATGACTACATGCTGCTGTATACATCTGTATTCGGCAACTATGAAGAAGTCAAGAACACACTCGCTGCAGATAAGACAAAGAGAACGTCTGAAGCTCTGCTGGCTGTCTATGAGAACCAGAGAGCAGACGAAATCGCAACCATTGAGGGTGCGGTTTCCCTGATGGACGCGAAGTTCTTTGATTACAGAAGATATGACCTGACAAAAGCAGGCCGCTACAAGACCCGCAAGAAGCTGAATGTTCTCGACAGGATCGAAGGCCATGAACTGGCAGAAGATCTGGTCGGTGCAGAAGGCAAGGTCATCTTCAAGAAGGGTGTCAAGGTTGACAAGGACGCCCGCAATGCGCTGAAGGAAGAAGTGAACAAGGGCATCCTCTGCCGCCCGCTTCCGTTCGTACATTCCTTCTCCCATCCGACAGTCGCTGTTGTTGAGACGAAGTGGAAGAATGCCCTCATCGGCAGAGTTCTTGCGACAGATCTCGACGGCGAAAAAGTCCAGATGGAAATGGGCACGGTCCTGACAGAAGAAGATCTGAAGAAGATCGCGAAGGAATTCGACAAGATCTCCGTCTTCTCCGGCGTGATCGCCCAGGAAGTCAAGGTAAACAACAACAATGTCAACGCTGTTCTGAATTATGGTTCCAGAATGTTCGTGATCGGCCGTGTGACCGAAAACGGCGAAGACCTGCTGGACGAAAACGGCGATCTCGTAACAGAAAGATACATTCCTGATGTATCCCTCACCAAGATCTCCGCTGAGAATGAGGAACTGATCGTTTCCAGAGCGACAACATCCAAAGATGTATCGCTGTGGCTGATCGGTGCTGCTGTTCAGGAAGTCTATATTCTTGATGATGCAGGAAACCGCATCAAGCTGATCGGCATTGACCCGCTGAATGACAAGCATACGATCACAATGAGCGATATGTATGCGCTGTATAACTATGAACTGACAATGCTTGACGGCGTCGGCTCCACCGATGACATCGATATGCTCGGCAACAGACGTATCCGTACAGTCGGCGAACTGATCCAGAACCAGTTCCGGATCGGTCTCTCCCGTATGGAGCGTGTTGTCAAGGAAAGAATGTCCATCGCTGATCTGGCTACTCTGACACCGAAGCAGCTGACGAATATCCGTCCGCTGACAGCAGCGATCAAGGAGTTCTTCTCCTCCTCACAGCTGTCCCAGTTCATGGACCAGCAGAACCCGCTTGCTGAGCTCTCCAACAAGAGACGTGTCTCCGCGCTCGGACCCGGCGGTCTGACGCGTGAAAGAGCAGGCTTCGAAGTCCGTGATATTCACAACTCCCATTACGGAAGGATCTGTCCGATCGAAACACCGGAAGGTCCGAACATCGGTCTGATCTCCTATCTCACAACCTACGCGAAGGTCAACGAATACGGATTCATTGAGACTCCGTACCGTAAGGTCATCGACGGCGTCGTCACTGACGAGATCCACTACATGCCGGCGGATGAAGAAAATGACCACATCATCGCGCAGGCAAACGAGATCAAGGACGGCAGGCTTGTCGGCGAAAGCATCGTCGCGAGAATCGCCGGTGAAACTGTCATGGCAAACCGCAAAGACGTTGACTACGCCGACGTATCGCCGCGCCAGATCGTATCTGTTGCGACAGCATGCGTACCGTTCCTTGAAAACGATGACTGTACACGTGCTCTGATGGGCGCGAACATGCAGAGACAGGCAGTTCCGCTGCTGAATCCGCACAGCCCGTTCGTCGGAACAGGCATGGAACATGTCATCGCCCGTGACTCCGGTGCAGCCTGTGTTGCCACAGCGCCCGGCATCGTCACTTTCGTAGACGCTACCAAGGTCGTTGTCCAGGAAGACAGCGGCAAAGAACACACATATGAACTGACCAAGTTCCGCCGCTCCAACGCATCGACATGTCTGAATCAGAAGCCGATCGTCTGGGACGGAGAAAGAATTGAAAGAGGAGACATCCTCGCGGACGGACCTGCGATGCAGGACGGCGAGCTGGCTCTGGGTCAGAACGTAACGATCGCCTTCATGACATGGCACGGCTATAACTATGAAGACGCGATCATCATGTCCGAAAGAATGCAGTCGGAAGACTTCTATACATCGGTTCATATCGAAGAATATGACATTGAGTGCCGTGAGACAAAGCTCGGACCGGAAGAGATCACAAGAGACATTCCGAACGTTGCTGAGACTGCCTGCCGCAATCTTGACGGCAGAGGCATCGTCATGGTCGGCGCGGAAGTCAAAGAAGGCGACATTCTGGTCGGCAAAGTCACTCCGAAGGGACAGAGCGAGATCTCTCCGGAAGAAAAGCTTCTGCTTGCGATCTTCGGTGAGAAGTCCAGAGAAGTCCGTGACAACTCCCTGAAAGTACCTCACGGCGGTGCCGGTGTCGTCCACAGCGTGCGTGTATTCAAACGCAAGGACGATCATGAACTGCCGCCGGGAGTCAATGAAGTCGTCAAAGTCTATGTTGTCCAGAAGAGAAAGATCTCCGAAGGCGACAAGATGGCCGGCCGTCATGGAAACAAGGGTGTCATCTCCAGGATCAACCCGGTGGAAGACATGCCTTACATGGCTGACGGAACACCGATCGACATCATGCTGAACCCGTTCGGCGTACCTTCCCGTATGAATATCGGACAGGTACTTGAAGTACATCTCGGCATGGCTGCCAAGAAGCTCGGCGTCAAGTTCGCTACACCTGTCTTTGACGGTGTATCCAACAAAGACCTCGAAGACATCATGAAGGAAGCAGGCACGCAGCATAAGTACCTGCTGACAGACGGCATGACCGGTGAAGTCTATGACGAACCGATCGCTGTTGGCGTCATGTACATGATCAAGCTGGCGCACATGGTCGACGATAAGCTGCACGCACGTGCAACAGGTCCGTACTCCCTCGTTACTCAGCAGCCGCTCGGCGGTAAAGCGCAGAACGGCGGCCAGAGATTCGGTGAAATGGAAGTCTGGGCACTTGAAGCATACGGCGCATCCAACACACTGCAGGAGATCCTGACTGTCAAGTCTGACGATATCATGGGTCGTACAAAGACTTATGAAGCGATCGTCAAGGGAAAGGATCTGCCGGCTCCGGGCATTCCGGAATCCTTCCGCGTCCTCGTTCACGAACTCCAGGCGCTTGCGATCGACGTCCGCATGATGGACGATGACGGCAACGAAATGGATCTGAAACAGATGGAACAGGAAGAACTCAAGGAAGAGACAAACCTGGATCTCAGCCGTCAGACAATGGTTGCTGCTTCGGAAGACACAGCTGATCTGACGATCAGAGAGCTGCCGGATGAAGAAGAGATCCCTGACGCTGCAGTAGTAGGATTCGATGACATCGATAACTATGGTGAATAAAAAGGAGGGTGCAATCAATGAATATCAATAACTTCACAGCGATTAAAGTTGGACTTGCATCACCTGAAAAGATCCGTGCATGGTCATATGGTGAGGTCAAAAAACCGGAAACCATTAACTACCGTTCCCAGAAACCGGAACGTGACGGTCTGTTCTGCGAGCGTATTTTCGGTCCCACAAAGGACTGGGAATGTGCCTGCGGAAAGTACAAGAAGATCCGCTACCAGGGCGTCGTCTGCGACCGGTGCGGTGTTGAGATCACAAAATCCAGCGTCAGACGTGAGCGCATGGGCCATATCGAGCTCGCAGCTCCGGTTGCGCACATCTGGTATCTGCGCGGAATTCCTTCCCGCATGAGCCTGCTTCTGAATGTGCCTCCGAAGAACCTGGAAGAAGTTGTTTACTTTGTTTCCTGGATCGTAACTGATCCGGGTGATACCAAGCTCGCGTACAAGCAGATCCTCTCGGAAAGAGAATACCGTGAGAACAACGCGATCTACGGTCCCGGCAGCTTTGTTGCCCAGACCGGTGCGGAAGCAGTCAGAACACTGCTCGAGCAGGTCGATGTTGAAGCTGAATACAACGCGATCATGGAAGAACTTGAGAAGGCTTCCGGCGACAAGCGCAAGAAGCTGATCAAGAGACTGGAAACCGTTGAAGCGTTCCGCAACAGCGACAACCGTCCTGAGTGGATGGTCATGACAGTACTTCCTGTCATTCCGCCGGATCTCAGACCGATGCTGCAGCTGGACGGCGGCCGCTTCGCGACCAGTGACCTGAATGACCTGTATCGTCGTGTCATTACCAGAAACAACCGTCTGAAGAAGCTTCTGGAACTCGGCACACCGGCGATCATCGTTCAGAACGAAAAGAGAATGCTGCAGGAAGCAGTCGATGCCCTGATCGACAACGGACGCCGTTCCAAGCCGATCACCGGTGCCGGCGGAAGAGCTCTGAAGTCACTGTCCCATTCCCTGAAGGGTAAGCAGGGACGTTTCCGTCAGAACCTCCTCGGCAAGCGTGTCGACTTCTCCGGCCGTTCCGTTATCGCGATCGGTCCGACGCTCAAGATGTGGCAGTGCGGACTTCCGAAGGAAATGGCGATCCAGCTGTACAAGCCGTTTGTCATCAATGAGATGGTCAACGAACAGATCGCTGCCAATCCGAAGGCTGCTGAAAAGCTGATCCTGAAGCAGGACAACAGAGTATGGGACGTTGTCGAGCGTGTCATCGCTGACCACCCTGTATTCCTGAACCGTGCTCCTACACTGCACAGACTGGGTATCCAGGCATTCTTCCCGAAACTTGTTGAAGGACGTGCGATCCGTGTCCATCCGCTTGTCTGTCCGGCGTTCAACGCTGACTTCGACGGCGACCAGATGGCTGTCCATCTCCCGCTGGGTGAAATGGCAAGAGCTGAGACAGAAATTCTGATGCTCGGTTCCAACAACATTCTCGGTCCGAAGGATGGTAAACCGATCGTTACTCCCGGACAGGACCTCGTTCTCGGTAACTTCTATCTGAACATGGAAGAGACTGCTGATGAGTTCTACGCCAAGGCGGATGCCCTGGATGCTCTGGGTGAAACAGTCGAAGCTGCCAGATGGAGAAGATACGGTGACAATGAAGGTCATATCTTCAAGAACGTCAACGAAGTGCTGATGGCATACCAGACAGGTGTTGTCCATCTCCATTCCCGTATCGCTCTGCCGGCAAAGACACTCGGCAAGACATGCTTTACAGAGAAGCAGAATGAAGAATATCTCCTGACTTCTGTCGGCAAGATCATCTTCAACGATGTATTCCCGGCTGACTTCCCGTATCTGAACGAAGTCAATGCGGAAACTCTGAAAGCAACACCGGATTCTGAATTTGTACCGATGGGCACAAATATCAAAGAAGAGATCAAAAACCGCAAGGTTACCGCTGAATTCAAGAAGAAGGACCTCGGAAACCTGATCGCGGGCGTATTTGACCGTTACAAGACAAACGGCACAAGCGACATCCTCGACGCTCTGAAGGATATGGGTTACCTGTATTCAACACTTGCCGGCATGACCGTTGCTCTCAGCGACATCAGCGTTGCGCCGCACAAGGAAGAGATCGTCGGTGAAGGCCGCAAGAAGGCCAACCAGCTGAATGCACTGCGTGACAGAGGACTTCTGACACCGCAGGAGTGGGAACGTGCGTTCTCCCAGCTGTGGGCGGATGTCAAGGATAACGTCGGTGATACACTGATGGGATCCCTTCCGCGTATGAACCCGATCAACATGATGGCGATCTCCGGTGCGCGTGGCAACAAGAACCACTTCACGCAGCTCGCCGGCATGCGCGGACTGATGGCACGTCCGACTCAGTCCAAGTCCAGAAAAGAATATCAGCCTTCCATTATCGAAGTTCCGATCTATTCCTGCTTCCGTGAAGGAATGAGCGTATCCGAGTTCTTTATCTCCACCCATGGTGTACGTAAAGGTCTGACCGATACCGCTCTGAAGACAGCTGAATCAGGATACCTGACAAGACGTCTGGTCGATGTTGCGCAGGAAGTCATCATCAATGAAGATGACTGCGGAACAGAGAGAGGCTACTACGTTGAAGACATCAAGGACCGCAAGAACAACTCCATGATCGAAACACTGTATGACAGGATCAACGGACGTTATACAGCACGTGAGATCACGGATCCGCAGACAGGCGAAGTCATCGTTGACGCTGATACATACATCACTGACGAACTGGCGAAGAAGGTTGTCGACGCAGGCGTTACAAGCGCGTACATCCGCAATGTCTTCACATGTGAATCCACAAACGGCATCTGCCGCAAGTGCTACGGCCGCAACATGGCAACCGGAAACCTGGTTGAAGTCGGCGAAGCAGTCGGTATCATGGCTGCCCAGGCGATCGGTGAACCGGGTACTCAGCTGACCATGAGAAACTTCCACACCGGCGGTGTCGCGACCCAGAGCGGTGACATCACACAGGGTCTCCCCCGTGTCGAAGAACTGTTCGAAGCACGTACTCCGAAGGGTGTTGCCGTCATCTCCAAGATCGACGGTGAGATCGTTGACATCCGTCAGAATGACGCGAAGACAGGTGAGATCATCACTGTCGCCAACGACAAGGATACGATCGAGCACAAGTGCGACCTGACGCAGGTCAAGCGCCAGTGGATGAAAGTCGGCACAAAGGTCCATGCCGGTGAAAAACTGACAGAAGGCCAGATCGCGCCGAAAGAACTGCTGGAAGTCGCAGGTGTCAGAGCTGTTCAGGAATATATCCTGAAGGAAGTCAAGAAGGTATATTCGGCACAGTCCATTGATATTTCCGACAAGCATCTGGAAGTTATGATCAAACAGATGCTGAAGAAAGTCATCGTGATCGAAGGCAATGATTCCGGTCTTTCCGCAGGACAGACACTGTCCCTGACGAGAATGAACGAGATCAACGACCAGGTTCTCGACGAAGGCAAAGTTCCTGCCAAGTTCGGACCGATCCTTCTCGGCATTTCCAAATCCGCAGTTGAAACAGACTCCTTCCTCTCCGCAGCATCCTTCCAGGAGACAACACGTGTCCTGACAGAAGCTGCTGTCAGAGGAAAGATCGATAAGCTCGAAGGTCTGAAAGAAAACGTCATCATCGGTAAACTGATCCCTGCCGGAACAGGCAGAAAGTTCGACCGTGAGACTTCCAGACAGATCGAAGAGCGTGCTGCTGAGCTGAAAGAGGAACGTGAAGAGCGTGCCCGTCAGCTGGAAGAAGAAACAGCTGTCAAGCTTCCTGAGGAAGTAACAGGCGGCGGTGACAAGCCGGTCGCTGAAGGCGAAGAGCCGGAAACAGAGATCGACGACACAATGGAAACAGAAGCTGAAGAAGAAATCAGCGAAGATACTGAAGAATAGTATTCTGGAAAACTCTCTGCATTGACTGCAGGGAGTTTTTTTGTTGTCCAGGTCACAGCGTTTCTTTGCTCACCTGCAGAGATTTTTCTTCAGGCTTCTGCATGTATGAATATGCCGTTTTGGGATTATAATACCCGTATAAATATAAGAGGATCATTGTATGGGAAATGTAATTATCAATGCGATTGGAGTATTTCTGCTGTTTCTTCTCATTATCTACGTATACAACAAACTCAGACCGGGAGCCTTTGACAGGAAACTGGCAGAAGCCGCTGCGAAATCACGTGCTTCGATGCAGAAGACAGACGCCGACCGGATCGGACGCCGCTTTACAGTTCCGCGTGAGGGGCTGGAAGGCGTGGCAGTGAATCTCTATACACCAAAAGGTATTTCCCGGGAAATATACCCGGTGGTATTCCTGTCGCACGGCGGATCGTTCATGGACGGCGACGCTGATCTGCTTGACACCTACTGCAGCGAGATGTGTGAGCAGTGGGAATGCGTGATCGTCAGCATCAACTACACAAAGATCGATGTTAAGCAGATCCCGTATCAGCAGGAAGAGATCCGGGACACACTCCTCTGGTTTGCCATCAACGCATCTCAGTTTAAGATCGACCCGAAAAAGTTTGTGCTGATGGGCTTTACAGCAGGCGCATACCTCTCAGTAGGTGCCGGCACGTTCCTGCTCGAAAAAGGATTCAAAACAAAAGGGATCGTCATGGTATCGCCGCTGGTCGATGATACACTGATCAGGCTGTGCGATGCCGGACTGCATCCTGATCCGGTGCTGCTGATCACAACACCCGGTGACAATATGAAAGACCGGTACCCGGTATACGAAGAGCATATGAAAAATGCCGGCATCGATTATACGCTGCGCCAGTTCGACGACGCGCTTCCGGGATTTATTGAGTATAACAATCCTGAATATAAGAACATTGGAGCGTACGCGAAACAGCCTTCCGTCGGTCCCGAACAGGAAGAACAGGCATCCATCTGCAATATGTGGATCGGCTCACAGCTGAATATCATGTTTGAAGCACAGGATGAATGAAAGAAAACATGCATGCATGCTATTGCGGAAAGCCGCATTTGAAAAGCCAGTATTTCCAGCGGTTTGTGAATTTGCACAATGATTCGAATCTGGAATTTGAAAAGTTCAGGAAGAAAAAACTGCATTGCAATACAGCGCTGAAGCAGCTGAGCGGGGTCTGACCCAGAACAGGGAAAATGCGCAAAAGTCCAGTATTTGCAGGCATTTCTGAGACTTTTATTCACATCATAAAGATAAATAAAATATATGGCGGCTGCGCAAAAACAGCCGCCAAAAAAATTTTTAAAAAAAGTGAAAAAAAGTATTCCATTTCAAAAAAGTCTGTGGTAGTATATTCAAGCACGCTCGGTGAGAGTGATGCGAGAGATCTTTGAAAACTGAACAGGAAAGAAACACATTACGAACGTCAAAAGTTTATGTAAGAAAGGCTCTTAAGAAGAGTCAAAAGATAATGAGCTATATCA
>JAILCN010000004.1 GCA_024680365.1 Solobacterium sp. | reverse complement strand
ATCATGGGCCCAGTCGATCACCCGGATGCCGCGGGCTTTGCAGCGGCGCCGCTTCCGCGCGTCACGTTCCTGGTTCCTGCGCCAGCCCTCCTTGCCCCCGAAGAATTCCACCGGTTCATAATGCTGTTTCCCCTGATATTCAATGGCGGTCTGTTCAGACGGAATGTAGATATCCAGACTCTGATGAAACAGAAAATCCGGCTTGTACTGGAACTGGGCGTCAGGATAGTATTTCAGAACGATGGCGTATGCCTTCTGTTCGGATTTCCATTTTGGATTTGTCAGTCCCTCACCGATCAGATACTGATAGATCTCATCATTTTTCTTCTGGATGCCTTTATGGTATGTCTGCAGCAATGATCTGAGTTCACTGTCCGGTATGGAGCGGAGACTGCGGTATTCCTCCCTGTAGCAGTTCACCAGATACATGCGCTCTTCGATCTGCGCAATGCGGTGATGTCTGAGCAGAAGCTGCACAGCCGCATCGCCGCACACCGCTTCATACTGCAGGAAGAGCGGTCCGGCAGACATGACAAGCTGTTCGATCAGGGGATATTCACTTTTCGTGATCCGGATGACATATTCATCTTTATCCAGCAGTTTCGGATCGCCGTACAGACCTGTCAGATAATGCTCGATATCGCCTTGCTTCCCGTTTGGCCAGTGATAGTGATATTCGATCTTTCCCCTGCCTTTTACAGGAAGGATCCAGACACCCTCTTCCTTCACCTGACAGATCAGTTCACCGATCTCACTGTGCAGTTCTTTGAGGATCTCTTTTTTCCGGCGTTCACGGATGTTTTCTTTCTCTCTGCGGCTGTACTGTGCATCGCTTTCCATCAGTTCCTGTTCTTTTGCGAAGACAGCGCTGTTTGTTTTCATACCGGCGAACAGGCTGAGTTTTTCCATATATTCTGAAAAGCTTTCCAGCTTCAGAAACGCTTCGATCCTGTCTGCCTGGGGATCCTGTTTTACTTCCAGCATCCTTCGTACATTGGCGGCTGTCGGTTCCACATCATAGGGCCATTCGATGACCCGTACACCGTTTTCCCCGCAGAGCTTCTTTTTCCTCTGATCCAGCTCCCATCTGTGCAGAAGCGCTTCTTCCCCGCCGAAGAAATTCACCTTGCGGTAATGCTGGACACCCTGGTATTCAATGCCTGTGCGCAGGGATGGAATATACATGTCAAGACTCTGCAGCTCGAGCCACTCCGGACGGTACTGATACAGCGTATCGGGATACTTCCTGCGCAGTGTTCTGAACAGGGAAAGCTCATGTTTCCATCGTGGTTTGATCACGCCCTGCTCTGTCAGCTCCGTGCGGATCCTTGTTCTTTCCAGCTTCCAGTCCGTTTTGTATCCGTCTTTTTCTTCATACATGGAAAGATCTGTATACCACCACTGAAAGACTGGCATGATATACCGGATCAGATTTTCAAAGAATTCCAGTTCACTTTGAAAATATCCTTTTTCCAGGATCTCTGTGATATTGCGCCGGACCATCACGGTTTTCACCGGATTGTAACAGTACGGCAGCGCACCCTGATAGACAGCTGTCTGATCCGGCAGATACGGCGAACGGAGGACGATGCCGTTTTCCTGCAGATGTGTCTGGTACCACAGCAGAGAATAGTCATACAGGCTGTATCCCCCGAAGAAATCCTGCGTGCCGCCGCTGTTGAGCAGATGGAACATGAGCAGGACGTCGTCGATGTTCTCTTTGTCAAATACCGCCAGGTAATGGAGCTTTTCCTCATCCGGAAACAGATTCCGCACCGGTCTGAATACCCTTGCCTTTCTGCACACTTCAGTGACGATAAAAAACTGGGAACAGAAGCTTTCCGGAAAGATGAAGCAGGCATCTCTGTCGGTATCAAATTCCGCGAACTGTTCCATGAAATCTCTGACATACGGATTGATCTCAAACGGACCTGTCTGTTCCAGCAGCTTCATCGTTTCATAGCGGTACGGCAGATCGTTCAGGGAAAGCTGGATCAGAAATCTGTCATAATCGTTCTGAATATATTCTTCCCTGACTTCCTCTAAGCCTTCCCGGAATGACTCGTGTTCTTCGAGCATCGCATCCAGGCTGCTGAACGGCTTCATCTCATGATACTGGGGATAGCGCTGCCACAGCATGTTCAGACGGTCAAAGGAAAATGTCCGCTGCGGTTTTTCATGGATCACCGGATTCATCTGACGCCTCCCTTCTGCTGTCCTCCATTATAGGACATACAGCAGTGCAAAACACTCTGATCATCCAGACACATCATTTTCGTTTTCAAATATGCATGCATATTATGGGCAATCCTGCTCTGAATCATTTAGAATAGCGGTATGAAAATGCTGTGGAAACTGAGTAAAGAAGCAATCCGCTACAAAGGATTGTATCTGCTGGCAATTCTTGCCACATTATCATTAACACTGGTGAATCTGACGGCGCCGAAGGTGCTTTCGGCGATGACGGGAATCGTTGAGAAAGGCGTGGATGAAGCCGGGCTTGCGCAGATCAGGAATCTCACGATGATCCTGATCGCCCTCTATTTTTCACGGATCCTGTTCCGCTTTCTGAGCAACTATATGGCGCATAAGGCCGCCTGGTATCTGGTCGGCGATCTGCGTACAAGGACCTATGACAAGCTGGAGCGCATGCATCTGGGATTCTTCCATGACAAGCAGACCGGTGATCTGATGAGCCGGATCGTCAATGACACCCGGGACTTTGAGCTGCTCTATGCCCATATGATCCCGGAATCGATCACCAACATCGTGACGTTCCTCGGCGTGCTGATCATCCTTCTGAGCATCAACATGAAGCTGGCTCTGATCACCTGCGCGCCGATCCCGTTCATTCTGCTCTCCGGCATTATCTTCGCAAAGAAAGTGCGTCCGTATTTCCGCGTCTCTCAGGCAAAGATGGGCGAGCTCAACGGCAAGCTGCAGGATAATCTGTCCGGCATTCACGAGATCCAGTCATTCGGCCGTGAGGAATATGAAACGGAACGGGTCAATGAAAAGAACTTTGCCCAGGTGCGGGCGATGCTGAATGCGCTCAGGATCAGCGCGGTCTTCCATCCTTCCGTGGAATTCATCTCTTCCATCGGCACCATCCTGGTCGTCGGCTTCGGCGGCTGGCTGGCATACAGCGAAGGACTGAATGTGGAAGACATTGTTGCCTTCCTGCTGTATCTTTCCCTCTTCTATCAGCCGGTGACCGGACTTGCCAATCTCGTGGAAAACATGCAGCAAAGCCTGGCCGGTGCCGAACGTGTCGCAATGATCCTGGATACGCCGTGCGAGATTCAGGACAGACCCGGCGCGCAGGATCTGAAAAACTGCGAAGGCGATATCACGTTTGATCATGTCAGCTTCTCCTACATTGAAGGCACGCCTGTTCTGGAAGATGTTTCCTTCCACTGCAGACCGGGAGAAATGCTGGCGCTGGTCGGTCCGACCGGTGTCGGCAAAACAACGATCACCCAGCTGATTTCCCGCTTCTATGAACCGGATCAGGGAACGATCCGCATTGACGGCAATGACATTCAGGATGTGACACTGGAAAGCCTGCGGAAGAATATCTCCATCGTTCTTCAGGATACGTTCCTCTTTAACGGCACGATCGCCGAGAACATCAGCTATGCAAGACCTGATGCCGCCATGGAGGAGATCCGGGAAGCTGCCAGGACCGCCAACATTGACAGAGAGATCATGGCGATGCCGGACGGCTACGAGACTGAAACCGGTGAACGGGGCATCAAGCTTTCCGGCGGTCAGAAACAGAGGATCGCGATTGCCAGAGCTGTTCTGCGCAGATCCCCGATCATTGTCCTGGATGAAGCGACTGCAGCAGTCGACGTGGAAACGGAAGCACAGATCCGCAATGCCATCAACAATCTCACCGGCAAACGGACGATCATTGCCATCGCCCACCGTCTCAGCACGATCCGTACCGCCGATCAGATCCTTGTCATTGAAGATGGCCGGATCAAAGAACGCGGCACCCATGAGGAACTGCTGAAACTCGGCGGCAGCTATGCTCATATGAATGATATTCAGAAGACCGAATGAAAAAAGACTTTCCCGTGAAGGAAAGTTTTTTGATTACTCAACTGTGACTGACTTCGCCAGGTTTCTCGGCTTGTCCACATCGCATCCCCTTCCGGCAGCTGTGTAGTAGGCAAGCAGCTGGAAGACGGCAGCGGAGAGAATGCAGCGCAGATCCGGATGGATCTCTGGAAGACGGATGACATACGTAAATCCATCAGCCGGGGTATCCTGATCGGTGATCAGAATGATCCTGGCGCCGCGCGCTACCGTTTCCCTGATGTTGGAGATCGTTTTGCCGGAGACCTGCGGCTGCGTCGCAAACGCGACAACGACCGTCTGGTTCTGGATCAGAGCGATCGGTCCGTGCTTCAGCTCGCCCGCATAATACGCGTCAGCGTGAATATATGAGATCTCTTTCAGCTTCAGAGCGCCTTCCATCGCGCTGATATAGTCCAGCTGGCGGCCGATGAAATAAATGTCCTGTTCTGTGATCAGCATTTTGGAATACTCTCTGACCGGTTCCCGGCACTGTTCCAGCGTCTCCTGCATCTTCACATCCAGCTCTTTCAGACATTCTGTCAGTTCATCATGTTCAGGAATGGAGTAGCCCATCAGTTCCGCCAGCTTCGCAGCCAGCAGGTACAGGATCGTCAGCTGGGCAGTATACGCTTTTGTGCTGGCAACCGCGATCTCGACGCCGGCACAGGTATACAGTGTCGCATCCGCGACTCTGGTCAGCGAGGAGCCAAGCACGTTGACTGCCGCGATCGTCAGGGCGCCGGATGCCTTGGCAGCTTTGATAGCAGCCAGAGTATCGGCTGTTTCACCGGACTGTGACACAAAGATGCAGCAGGTCTCTTTGTCCGCGCGCCAGCTGCCATAGCGGAATTCACTGGCCGGGATGGCAATGCTGTTGACAGGAACGAGCTTATTGAGGATCATCTGACCGAATACGCAGGCATGATAGGCCGTGCCGCAGGCGATCCAGATGACATTCCGGATGTTCTGCAGCCTTCCTCTGACTGCCTCCAGCTCAGGCAGAACGATCGCTTTGTCCGCCAGTCTGCCGCGCAGTGTTTCCCGGATCGCGACCGGCTGATCATAGATCTCTTTTTCCATGAAAGTATCGTAGCCGCCCTTCTGGGCTGCCTGAATATCATACGGGAACTGGACCCATTCCGGTTCTTTTTCTCTGCCGTTGGCGTCATAGATCTGAATGCTTTCCGGCTTCAGAACGGCAATGTCTCCGTCATTGAGGGGAATGATCGTCCGGGTATGGGCAAGCAGCGCCGGCGCGTCGGAAGCGCAGAAGGCACCTTCCTTGCCGCGGCCGAGGACCATCGGACTTTCTTTTTTCGCAACGACGATGGTATCCGGTTCATATGAACAGACTGCGCACAGACCGTAGCTGCCCTCCAGACTGCCGACAGCTTCCGCGACAGACTGCTGAAGATCGTGTGTTTTCCGGTAGTAGTAATCGATCAGATGCACGACTGCTTCACTGTCTGTTTCAGACTGAAAGACATAGCCGTTGATCTCCAGCTTCTGTTTCAGATACAGATAGTTTTCAATGATCCCGTTGTGAACGATCGAGATCGTACTGGTGCTGTTGGTATGAGGATGCGCGTTGAGGTTGCTCGGCACCCCGTGGGTCGCCCATCTTGTATGACCGATGCCTGTACACTGGGGGAACTCCCGGTCTTTCAGTATTGTCCTCAGTTCCTGCAGTCTTCCCTTCGCCTTGCAGGTGGTCAGTCCCTGACTGCCGGCGAGAGTGACGCCGGCGGAGTCATAGCCTCTGTATTCCAGCTTTTCGAGTCCTTCCAGCAGGATCGGCAGCGCCGCCTGTTTTCCTGTAAATCCTGTAATGCCGCACATAATGATCTCTCCTTGTCTATTGATGTTTCAGAGCGCTGCTGACCAGTCCGGCAAACAGCGGATGAGGCTTATTCGGCCGTGAGCGGAATTCCGGATGGAACTGCACGCCGATGAAATAGTCATTGTCTGTTTCGACCGTTTCGATGATATAGCCGTCCGGCGACGTACCGGAAAGGATGAGTCCTTTTTCACGCAGGATCTCACGGTAATCATTGTTGAATTCATAGCGGTGTCTGTGACGTTCGCGGATCATCTCTGTTCCGTACTGTTCACGGATCTTCGTGTGTTCTTTGAGCTTGCAGTCATAGCCGCCGAGACGCAGTGTACCGCCCTTCTGCACACTGTCATTCTGATTCGGCAGAAAGTCGATCACTTTATCAGGGGAATTCTCATCGAACTCCCGGGAATTCGCACTGCTCAGACCGCAGACGTGTCTGGCAAATTCAATGACTGCCACCTGCATGCCAAGACAGATGCCAAGGTACGGAACGTTGTTTGTCCGGCAGTATTCCGCCGCCGTGATCATGCCTTCAATTCCTCTGCTTCCAAAACCGCCCGGCACGATGATGCCGCTGCAGTCTTTCAGCTTCGCCTGGACGTTGTTCCGGTCGATCGTTTCACTGTCGATCCAGCGGATCTTCACCTTCGCACCCAGACTGTAGCCGGCATGGGCCAGTGCTTCCGCGACAGAAAGATACGCGTCATGAAGACGGACATATTTGCCGACCAGGCCGATCGTCACTTTTTTCTCCGGATGCTTTGCCCGGTAAACCATGTCTTTCCATTCCTGCAGATCCGCCGGCTTCGCTTCAAGACCCAGCTGCCGGCAGACCACATCGCCGAAATGCTGCTTTTCCAGCATCAGTGGAGCTTCATACAGCATTTTGATCGTTCTGTTTTCGATCACGCAGTCGCGTCTGATATTGCAGAAGAGAGCGATCTTGTCAAAGATCTCTTCTTCCAGCGGTTTGCTGCAGCGCAGAACGAGAACATCCGGGCTGATGCCCATTCCCTGCAGCACCTTGACTGAATGCTGGGCAGGCTTGCTTTTGTGTTCCTTGCTGCATTCCAGATACGGCACCAGCGCCACATGGATATACAGAGCGTTCTCTCTTCCTTCCTGCAGACCGATCTGCCGGATGGCTTCCAGGAACGGCTGGCTTTCAATGTCGCCGACCGTACCGCCGATCTCACAGATCAGAACGTCGGGATGATTCAGACGGACAGCACTGTAGATAAATTCTTTGATCTCATCTGTGATATGCGGAATGACCTGCACTGTCCTGCCCAGATACTCTCCTTTTCTCTCTTTGTTCAGAACATTCCAGTACACCTTTCCGGTCGTCAGGTTGGAATAGCGGTTCAGATCTTCATCAATAAATCTCTCATAGTGGCCAAGATCGAGATCCGTTTCCGCGCCGTCTTCCGTCACGAACACTTCGCCGTGCTGATACGGCGACATCGTACCGGGATCAACATTGATATACGGATCCAGCTTCTGCGAGCTGACCTTCAGACCGCGCGCTTTGAGAAGTCTGCCGAGAGAAGCAGCTGTGATCCCCTTGCCAAGACCGGAAACCACACCGCCCGTAACAAAAATAAACTTACACATACGCACCTCCGGAAAACAAAAAAACAACATCCGCGGATGTCATTAACGTCAGGGGCTTTAAAAGCTCCGTCACATGATCCCATCATGTGAATCATTGATTTTCTGTACGGCCGTACATCAAAATACTATATGATTTTACATCTCTGTTCCGGTCTGTGTCAATAACGTGCATGCGTGTTTTTTCAATTCTATTTCTGAAAATGTTTTCAAGCTGATTCCGCAAAAAAAGATCTCTCCGTTTCCGGAAAGATCTTCTGCAGATCAGATATCAAGAGCGGCGTGATAGCCCCAGTAGACAGCGTTGGTGATCGTAGATACGCGCTCCGCGTCGCCGATCACTCTGACAAACGGTGCAGTGCCGCGCAGTTCGTTCACCAGGTTCGTCCGGGAACGCTGACCAAGCGCGCAGATCACGGTCGTGCCGGGGATCAGCACTTCGCTGCCTTCGGCGTCCGCGCAGATGATCCCTTCGGCTGTAACACGCAGACCGCGGTGGTTCGTATATACTTTCGCGTATTTGGCGATTTCCGCCATCAGCAGCGGACGGTGTCTGACGTTGGCGTCAGGCGCCAGTCTGTCTCTCATCTCAACGATGGAAACGTTCTTTCCTTCCATGCCGAGATGGACCGCGCATTCACAGCCGGCCAGGCCGCCGCCGAAGACGACGACATCATCGGTGACTTTGTCCTTTTCAAGATAGTAATTGTTGACGACGATGACATTGTCACCGTCCAGTCCTTCGATCGGCGGGATCAGAGGTTCAGAACCGACCGCGATGATCAGCGCGTCAGGTGCTTCCTGTTCCACATATTCTTTAGTCACAGCTGTATTGGTACGGATCTCGACGCCGGCCTCTCTGGCAAGTTTTTCATAGGTGCCGGAGAGCTGATACATTTCATACTTGAACGGCAGCGCCTGCTCGCTTTTCAGAATGCCGCCGCACTGGCTTTCTTTTTCACAGAGAATGACCTGATGCCCTCTTCTGGCAGCTGTCCAGGCAGCGTACAGACCGCCCGGACCGCCGCCGGCAACAAGCACTTTCTTCTTCACCGGAGCGGGATAGACGACATCGCCTTCGTCCTCTCTGCCGATCAGCGGATTGACGGTGCATCTTCTTGTTGAGGTGGAAGCCCGCTCTGCCATGCAGGTGAAGCATCTCAGACATCTGACGATATCTTCATCCTTGTTTGCCATCACTTTATTCGGCAGGAACGGATCTGCCAGCAAGGCTCTGGCCATATAGACAACATCTGCTTTTCCGGAAGCGATGATCTCTTCCATCTGGGCAGGATCATTCAGACCGCCGATCGTCGCAACAGGCTTGGAAACATGTTTTTTGATCTCGGCAGCGAGGAATACATTTCTGCCGTGTTCCGTAAACATTGACGGATGGGTGATGCCGAAGGTCTTCTGATAGGTACCGGAAGAAACATGGATCAGATCAACATATGGTTCGATCATCTGAGCAATTCGCACGCCTTCATCAAGATCGTATCCGCCTTCCACGAACTCGGAGCCGCTCATGCGGAATTCGATCGGGAAGAACGGACCGACTGCTTCCCGGACTGCCTTGAGCACTTCAATGGCAAAGCGGCATCTGTTTTCCAGTGATCCGCCGTATTCATCTTCTCTGTGATTGAACAGCGGCGAAAGAAACTGGTTGATCAGCCAGCCGTGGCCGCCGTGGATCATTAACAGCTCGAAGCCGGCGCGTTTCGCAAGTCCCGCGACATGGGCATAGGACTGCACGATCTCATCGATCATCTCTTTCGTCAGGGCTCTGACCGGAACGCCGTCTGCCCTGACAGTATCAGACGGTCCCCACTGAGCCATGGACTTCTGTTTGGACTTGTCCGTCATGTAGGTTCCCGCGAACATGCCGGAATGAGACAGTTCCAGGGAAGGTATGGAGCCGTGTCTGCGGATCGCGTCTGCCGCATATGTGGCATTGGCCAGTGAATTCAGAATGGATTCGTCAAGGTGGTAGGCATGGGAGCCGTCGGTTGCCGGATGGACCATGCATTCGGAAACAGTGACAGCAGCGGCGCCGCCTTTTGCGCGCAGTTCATAGAAAGCTCTGGATTTCGGTCCGATGCAGCCGTCGTTGGTGATGTCAGTGCCTCCCATCGGCGCCGAAAACATGCGGTTTCGGAAAGTGGTCCTGCCAAGCGTAATGGGACTGCAGAGATGCGGATATTTATACTCCATTTTTTTCTACCTTTCTTTTATGTATTCAGACTGCCAGGAGACGTCTGTTTCATCCGGGTACTTTTCCCAGGTGTCTTTCTGCGGCGGACAGGGCACCGGTTTCCTGATCTCGTCTTTCTGATAGGCGAATTTTCCGAGGAAGTTCCGGTCCTGTTCTATTGTCAGCGGCGGTCTGGTGTTTGTGACCTGCATGTCATTGATCCAGCCGGTATGGAATTCGTTCTTTGTTGTCCGCTGCCAGTTTCCGGCAAGAATGCGCCATTCACCGTTCATTTTCACATGAGTTCCCGGGACCATGCCGAGCGACAGGATCGCCATCGGCGTCTCCCGGAACTTCGACAGTCCTTCGATGCCGATCGACCAGAACACCGCTCTTGCTTTTGTGCAGTCATCGTTTACTTCAATGACGGGAGTCGTCAGCGGATGGATCAGCATGTTGCCTTCCAGGGAATCCACGACCGGCTTCATCCGGAAGGCGATCTCTCCTTCTCTGTCAAATGCAGGATGGTCCATTGCCTTCAGTTCTTTTCTTGGCTGGCCGATATGCTGGTCGTCATGGAAGATGGCGGCTCTGCCCCGCAGATTCTTCACTTCCCATACCGCGATCAGTTTACTGACTGTTTTTTCCGCTTCCAGAAATTCCTCATCACTCAGAAGGTCAATATCTTCCATTGTCAGTTTCACGATATTCACCTCGTCTTGTCGTTCCGCAGCATCCACCAGCGGTCTTTCTCTTCCCATGTATCATACGGGAACGGCGCTGCCGGAATGCCGTAACGGACAGCCTTGGGATGATAGGGATTGTGATACGTTGAGGGCTGTGCCATCTCATGCATCGGCGTGTTGAGACGGTTGATCAGTGACGTGTCTTCCACCCAGCCTTTCTGGTAATCACAGCGGATCACCGTAAAGTAATGCAGATGCCAGATCTTCCAGTCTTCTCCTTCGCGGATGAAATCGACAGCGAAATCGCCCCATACCCACTGAGCCTGAGGATCTTCATTTTCCCGCAGAACGGACGCCGCGCCGGGCGACCACCAGACAGCCCGGGCAGTTTTACAGTCCGAAGCGACCTCAATGATCGGCGTTGTCAGCTGCAGGTCGATCATCTCCCCTGCTTTCACTTCTGTACCAAGCAGATGCGCAATGCCTGCCTCAACTGCTTTTCTGCCGGCAAATACACCTTCATCCGCGTATTCCAGCGAGACATCTTCCTGATCCAGCGCGAAATAACGCAATACTTCATTGTTCAGTCTGAAATTAACAGCGGCGATCATTCTTCCCATCGTGTTCTGGATCTCCGTATAGGCATTCAGCTTTTCGATGTTCAGAAGCAGCTGTCTTTTGCGATTATTATCGATCATGATCTGTTTTCCTTTTCTTCTATTATTGTAGCTTAGAGAGTGCGTCCGCAAAACTGTTTTCAAAAGAAGAAGCGCTTCTCAGATCAGAGAAGCACTTCTGTTCATGCCTTCACATTCTGCGGCTTTCCGGCCAGGAACGCGTATACATTTTCAAATACGATCTGTGCTCTGCGCTCCATCGCCTCTTCGGAGATGAATGCCTGGTGCGGCGTCAGCAGCGTATTCTTCGCATGCAGCAGCGGATAGTCTGCCGGGATCGGCGGTTCCATGTCATATACATCGATGCAGGCAAAGCCGAGCTCGTCATTGTTCAGAGCATCTGCCAGTGCAGCATTGTCAACGATCGGACCGCGTGCGCAGTTGATGAACACCGCGTCGTTCTTCATCAGAGCGATCTTTTCTTTTGAGATCAGTCCCTTTGTTTCCGCGTTGTTCGGCAGATTCAGGGAAATGATGTCGCTTTCCGCGAGCACTTCATCCATTGACTTGTATTCAACACCCAGTGCTTTCATCTCTTCCTTCTGACTGCGGTTATAGGCAATGACCTTCGCGCCGAAGGCAAGGAACAGCTTTGCGCATCTTGAACCGATCGCGCCGAGCCCGATGATGCCGACGGTCCTGCCGGCGATCTCCCTGCCGCCAAGACCCGCGCTTGTTCCGCCCTTTCGGACAACATCATTTGCCTTTGCCATGTTTCTCAGTCCGGCAACCGCCATGCCGATCACCAGTTCCGCAACGGTTTCCGTAGAATAGCCGGCCGCGTTGCAGATCATGATATTTCTTTCTCTGCAGGCATCCGCAGCCACGTGATCGATGCCGGTAAACGCGACATCCAGCATCTTCAGATCCTTCGCAGCTGCCACAGCGCCTTCTTTAAACGGATGATTGGCGATCATCACGATCTCGCTGTCTTTGATCCTTTCGATCTGTTCTTCTTCATTTTCTGCCAGCGTATCATAAGACACAAATTCGTGTCCCATTTCCTTCAGGGACGCGCCAAATTTCTCAATGATCTCTTTTCTGACATTCAGGGGTTCTATCAAACTGATCTTCATCTGTATTCACCTCACTTGTTTTCTGTAAATCATTATACAGAAAAAGTCCCGCTTTCACGGGACTTGTGCACTCAGTGGATCAGATTATTCGCCTTTTTCCAGAGCCAGTGTTCTTGTTGTGATATCACATACGCTCGGATCGCCGTAGTACTGAATTGCGCCCGGATATGTGTATGCTGTTTCAACTGCCCATGCGTCTCTGTGAGCCTCGAAGTACTTGAACGGTTTGCCTTCGAGTTCAACGAGAGCCTTGCGGATGACAGGCTTGTCTTCGCCGTGTCTTCTTTCCATGTTCATCATCTTGGTGATCGGCATGCCGCCTGCGACCCACTCATCTGCCGGCTTGGACAGATTCGCGATCTTGGACAGATATCCATTGTATCCATACTGGATCAGCATGAATGCATTGTAGCCGAGGGAATAGCAGTAGTCAGCGTCGAAGTTGGACGGGAATGCGCATCTTCCTTCATATCCGAAGAAGTGATGCAGAGCACTGAACTTGCCCTTGTATGTTCCGGCCTTCTTTCTCTCGTCGAGCTTTGCCTTGACAAGAGCGGAGAACAGTTTTTCAGATTCGATCAGGGATACCTGTACGTTTCCGTGAGGATCTCTCTCGAGGAAGAGCTGCTGCTGGATGGTGACCGGCAGAATTGCAAAGACATCCATGGATTCCTTTGTCAGGCCCTTTTCGATGAATGCATACTTTTCTTCCCAGGTTGCCAGAGCGTTGAATTCTTCAGCCTTCTTGCCGGCGAGGAGTTCATTGATCTCCTGGATCAGCTTCTTGAATTCAGGAACGAATTCAACAACGCCCTCCGGAATGATCGCGACACCGAAGTTCATGCCGTTGTCAGCTCTCTTGTTGACGGAGTCAGCGATGTAGTCAGCGATCTGAGACAGGGACATCTTCTTCGCTTCAACTTCTTCGGAGATCAGGCAGATATTCGGCTGTGTTTCCAGTGCGCATTCCAGAGCGACGTGGGAAGCGGAACGGCCCATGACCTTGACAAAGTGCCAGTACTTCTTTGCGGAGTTGGCGTCTCTTTCAATGTTTCCGATGACTTCACTGTATGTCTTTGTTGCTGTATCAAAGCCGAAGGAGCATTCGATATCTTCGTTCTTCAGGTCGCCGTCGATCGTCTTCGGGCATCCGATGACCTGAACGCCTGTCTCGTGTGCTGCAAAGTATTCAGCCAGGACAGCAGCGTTTGTGTTGGAGTCGTCGCCGCCGATGATCACGATCGCTGTGATGCCGTGCTTCTTGCAGACTTCTGCAGCTACCGCAAACTGTTCTTCTGTTTCAAGCTTTGTTCTGCCGGAACCGATGATGTCAAATCCGCCTGTGTTTCTGAACGCGTTGATATATTCATCGTCGAATACCAGATAGTCGTCATCCAGAAGTCCGCTCGGACCGTTCTTGAATCCGTACAGAACATTTTCCGGATCTGTTGCCTTCAGTGCGTCATACAGACCGCAGACAACGTTGTGTCCGCCAGGAGCCTGGCCGCCGGAGAGGATCACGCCGACAACCTGTTTCTTGGCAGCGGATGTGTTAGCGCCTTTTGCAAATGTGATCTCTTTCTTTCCGTATGTGTTCGGGAAAAGAGCCTTGATCTTTTCCTGGTCAGCTACGCTCTGAGTCTCTTCGCCTTCTTTGACGCAGATCTCAGCGATACCGTTTCTGAGCATACCGGGAAGCTTAGGTTCATACTGCAGACGTACTTTCTGAAGTGGTGAAATATTCATATTATTTACTCCTTTATCTACTACTAAAATGCTAAATCATTTTACCCTTAAAGTAAACCGCCATTGCGGCAAATCCGTTTCATTTTTCCGGTTTTTTCCGCTTGTACCAGCCGTCTGTTTTTTCTTTGAACATATACACAGGCTCCAGTTCCGGAAAGTGTTCCAGGATCGCCTCGCCAAGCGGCTCCAGAGATGAATCGCGGAATTCTGTCCCGTATGGAACAGGACCGGAATACACCATGCATTTCTGACTGCCGCGGATCACAAGCATCGCGCAGGTGGTCCCGTAAAAGCCGGTGATATCTTCCATGAGTTCGTTGACATCTTCGATGCGGATAGTCTTTCTGCCCATTTCCAGGACCAGCGCGTGATCTTCAAAGCGGTACGTCCCTTTGCCGAGAAACCAGCTGAAATGATCTGTCACGCGATAGTAGACAGACAGAAGAATGACCATGACGATGACGCACATAAAGTAAAACAGCAGTTCATTCCCGATGATTCCGCCCAGCCATGCATTAAACAGAAAAGCCGGGATCAGAAGCGGGAAAGCCAGAAAGGTGCGCAGACGGTAACGCTGATATTCAAATTCAGTTTTTTCCATCTTTTATGATGCTTCCGGCTGGCTGGTATCTGCGGACGTCCTTCTTCCAGAGTCTGTCCGTGCTGTACTGGATATTGGCAAGACCGCCGCAGGCAGGCGTATAGTCAGGGTTGTGTGCTGAGCCGTAGAACACCTGGGTGCCGTCCATGGAAACGGCAGGTTCTTTGTCGTCTGTTCCAGCCAGGATCCTCTCGCACATCGCGATCGCGTCGTCCACAATGGATCTGTCCACGGTATTTCTGCCGTGACCGCCGTACATGACGTCATATTCATTTTCAAATGATTTGAGATGACGCAGGCTTTCCAGATACTGTTCAATGCTGGTGCAGCCTGTCATGCCCAACAGTGTATTGATGTTGCAGGCATCGCCGCTGAACAGGATCCTGTCTTTCCTGTCCAGGAACACAAGGGTCCCGAAGGTATGACCGGGAACGCCGATGACTTCGAGTTCGATGCCGCCGGCATCGATCACATCGCCGTCATACAGCGGATACGTCTTGACCGGTGCTTCCGGAATGACATCCGTGATTTTCAGAGACGGTGTCTGGTGCGTACAAAGCGGACTTTTCATCTGGGCGAAGCCAAGCCGCGAAGCCGCGCTGCCGTGTCTTTCCGAATACATCAGGGCGATATCATCCGGATGCATACAGCACTCGCCGTATTCAAACGCGGCGCCGCAGTGGTCCAGATGGCCGTGCGTCAGGACAAGCGTCACCGGAAGATCGGTCAGTTCTCTGACGAAAGCCTTCAGGGAGCCTGCCCCTTCCAGTCCGTCGATCAGGACTGCCTGTGCATTCCCTTCGATCAGATAGCAAAGTTCACCCCCCTGTCCGAGGATCTGCCATATATTGTCTCTGATCTTCAGCGCCTCAAAAAATCTGTTTTCCATTTTCATTTATTTTTTCTCCGCTCCCGGGCCGAACGCGCTTTCCCCGTTCAGCCATCTGCGGTGGGAGACTGTACGCTTGACCGCCAGCGGACGCGGCTCATCCGGGAAGGTGACCATATTCGGCGTTCCGTTTTTCCAGAGCGCAAGGATATCTTCGGCGTCATCGATGAAATCCATCGCCGGCATCAGTCCGTACAGACGCGGCGGGATGATCGTTACCGGGATATGATAGCGTCCGGCTTTGCTGTCAGCTTTTACCCGGTATTCCATATGCGGACAGACCATCGCAACATCGGCTTCATCCTGTCGTTTGACAAGCTGTCCGATCGGGATAAAAATAAACCGTACTCTGTCTTCAAGATGTTTCTCAATGACCTCAAGATCGAGGTGTTTTGCCAGAGCGGAAGATGAAAATCCGCCGCCGCAGCAGATTGCGATTCTGATCATGCTGTTGTCCTCCTTCTGCATGTTGTACTGTAAATGACACTGCTGCTGCAGTGTCATTCAAAAAATTTCAGTGCTGCCTCCAGGGCGGCTTTGCCGTCCATCGTACCGTACACTCTCATGTCGATCGATGTGACCGGCTTGCCCGGAAATTTTGCCCGGATCTCTTTCTCGGCATAGCGGACCTGCGGTCCCAGCAGGATGACATCCGCATCCGGTCCGTATTTATCCACCGATCCGAGTCCGTGGGCGCTGATGGAACACGCCACCTGTTTCATGGACGCTGCCGCCTTCATCTTGTTGACGAGCAGCGATGTCGATAAGCCTCCTGCGCAGAATAACGTAATTGTAAGCATGTCCACCGCTCCCTTATCATCCGAGGTCTTCCGGCGTCGTGACTTTCCGGTTGCCGTAGCTGCCTTCCACGACCCTGACCTTAGCGTCCGAATACTTTTCCGCCAGCGAACAGTCATCCGTGCCGGTGTAACCGTCACGGACCGCCTGTTCCATGCAGTCCATGATGAGGCTGGTGCGGAATGCCTGCGGCGTCTGCGCCGCACACAGCGTATCTCTTTCGTATGTCGTTACGATATATCCGTTTTCCTGCTTTTTGATCGTGTCTTTGCAGGGCACCGCAAGCAGAGCTGCTTCTTCTGTTTCCATTGCCTGTTTCAGCGCCTGCAGGCTTTCGTCTGCCAGGAACGGACGGGCGCCGTCATGGATCATGACAACATCCTCCAGCACCGCGCGCAGGCCGGATGCCACGCTTTCCTGTCTTGTTCTGCCGCCCTTGGCGATCAGGATCTTTCCCGGCCACCGGGAAGTGATTTTCTGCATGTACTGCAGAGCGTCCGTGACTACAATAATCTGCGTGCACTCTTCATCGCGCAGAAAAACATCCATGGTATGTTCCAGGATCGTTCTGCCGTCGGAAAGAGGCGCATATACTTTATTGTAGCCGAGATTCATTCTTGTTCCGCTGCCTGCCGCAACGATGATCACAGTGTATTTCATATCCTTTTTCTCTGCTTTCATTTAATCATACATACACTGTTTCCGCATTAAAAAAGTGACCCGTTTCAGGTCACTCAGCCAAATATTCCGTATGATATTCCGGTCACGATCACAGCCGCAAGTGCGATGCCGATCAGGATCGACAGCGATGCCTTTTTCATGTCCATGTCAAAGACAGATGCGACCAGGCTTCCCGTCCAGGCACCGGTTCCGGGCAGCGGAATGCCGACGAACAGGATCAGTCCGAACATGCCGTAGCGGTCGATCTTGGGTTTGTTCTTCGCTGCTTTTTCTTCCAGCTTTTCAACGACCGCAGATAAATGGTGTTTCGCCATCCAGTGAAAGACTGACTCCAGTCCCCAGAGAATAAAGGGGATCGGTACAATATTGCCGATCACGCACCAGAATACTGCGTCCCACATATCCATGCCCAGCATTCTCGCCAGGATCAGTCCCCCTCTTTCCTCAATCAGGGGAATCATTGAAACAAAAAATACAGACAGATGCGGAGACAGCGGAATATGGGCTGCCCACCATGCAATAAACGCTTCCATCGCATTACCTCTTCTCAGTTACGGATGTTACTTTACCACAGGAAAAAAGGAAACTCAAACAACAATAAAAATATTTGAAAAATAGTTGTTGACTTTCATTTTCTGCGTGCTATGATAGATAAGCATTCGGTGAGATGGGCCTGTAGCTCAGGTGGTTAGAGCGCACCCCTGATAAGGGTGAGGTCGATGGTTCAAGTCCATTCAGGCCCACCAT
>JAILCN010000239.1 GCA_024680365.1 Solobacterium sp. | reverse complement strand
CAATCTGAATGACGAGCAGAAAGCAGCCTATGACGGCTACTATGTCAAGCACTTCGGCTTCATGATGGATCTGAGATGCTTCCTCCGGACCTTCCGGAAAGTGCTGACGCATTCAGACGTCAAAGAGTAAAACAGAACAGGGAGCACCGCGTCTGCGGCGTTTCCTTTTTTTGCGGCATGACATTTTCGAGGAAGGACCTGCGAATATACAGAATTGTGGTAAAATGAACACGATATAAAGAAAGGAACCCGTATGAAAGACTACAGCGTGGATGAACTGACAATCACACAGGCGGACGGCAGTACGCAGCTGCGGCTGAAAGCATGGGTCCTTTCTGATTCATATACCATTTCTGTATACAGCGGCACGCAGAAGATCGCACAGCTGAAACCGGATACGGCAAGGTATGATGTATGCGCCGCTTTTCATATGCCCATCGAGGACAACACCTACGGCATCGATCAGACGGTCGGTCTGAAGGGAACATACCGGTCGGTGCGGATCGTCGTTACGGCAGACGGTGAAGACTTCTGCATCGGCGAAGCGACAGATGAGACGCCGGGCTTTCTGGAACAGACCACAGCGAAGCTCTCCGCGCTTTCCCGCAACATCAGACGCGGCCTGCGCTGGGCATGGAATGACTATCATTTCCTGGTGCCGCCGGCGGTCCTTGCGGAAAAACTGCGCTCAGAAAAGCGCCGCACGGAACAGAGCGGTGAAGCAGAGGTGCTGGATCCCCGCGATCCGGAACAGTATGCCGCATGGCTTGCGAAGCAGACGTATGAAAACGAGAGCGGACGGGCGGACGTGACGTTCGTTACCCGTACGCCCCGGACGTTCAGAGACTATCCCTGCCTCTGTATGGACACCCTGCAGCCGGAGCGGATCCATACCGCGTATACATGCTTTGCCGGGAAAGACGCAGATCTGTATGAGCCGTTTTATGCGTATCTGCCGCAGTGTGAAGGGTATGATCTGTGCGTCTTTGACAGCGACCGCCTGGATGCGGACGGAAACCGCTGTGACCCGCAGCTGAAGCCGGAATATTCACCGGACACCCTGCGCGGCGTGAACTATATCGGCAGTGTCTTCGCTGTGCGCACCGAATGCCTGAAAGATCTTGCCGGCATGGAGATGGATCCGTACCGGATCCTGCTGGAATTGTCGGAAAAGGATCTGAAGACGAACAAGATCGATAAAGTGCTGTTCAGTGATCAGAAGAGCACAGATACGAAGAAAACGCTCGATGCGTTCTTCCGCGATCACGGCATTGACGCGGAAACAGAAGAAGCAGACGATGCCTGCATCACCCGCTATGCCCTGAAAGAAGAACCGCTGATCTCGATCATCATTCCGACGAAAGATCTGGCTTCTGATCTGGAGACATGCGTGAATGCAGTTCTGGAAAAGACGGATTATAAGAACTATGAGATCCTGATCCTCGACAACAACAGCGAGGAAGAAGAAACATTCCGGTACTTTGAAGACGTGCAGAAGAAGCATGCGAATGTCAGAGTCATCGAGATGAAGATCCCGTTCAACTACTCCCGCCTCAACAACATCGCGGTCAGTGAATACGCCAAAGGCGAATATATCGTGCTGCTCAACAACGATACCGAGCTGATCAGCGGCAGCTGGCTGAAAGAAATGCTGGGCTGGGCGCAGCTGGAGACGACCGGAACCGTCGGCATCCGTCTGCTGTTCGCGGACAATACGATCCAGCATGCCGGCATCCTGATGGGCAAAGGCGGCATTGCCGGTCATGCGCATCACGGCGGCATGGATAATGAAGGCTGTTATTATGACCTGAGAATACCGTATAATGTAAGCGGCAATACAGCTGCCTGCCTGATGATCAAAAAAGACAGGTACATTGCCTGCGGCATGATGGACGAAGAACTGCAGGTTGCCTTCAACGACGTCGATCTGAATCTCAGGCTGCGTGAGAAAGGGTACAGGAACATCTTCCTGCCTTACGTCCGCATGCATCACTATGAATCCAAATCCCGCGGAAATGATATTGCCGGCGAGAAGCTGAAGCGGTATATGAACGAATGCGTCGTGATCCGCCAGAGATGGGGAAAATACATCGATAAAGATCCGTATTATAACAGCAGCTATTCGCTTGAAGCAGATTATTTCCTGAAAGGACAATGAGGTTGCGTATGGGAACAGTCAATATATATCAGAATTTCAAAGGATACAAGATCAGGGAGAACGTCAGAAAAGTCTCTGTCATTATCCCGAACTATAACTACAGCAGATTCCTGGTCGAAAGGATCGATTCGATCATCAATCAGACCTATCCGATCCATGAACTGATCATCCTCGATGACGCGTCCACGGATGACAGCCGCCGGGTGATCCGCGAAAAAGCAAAGCTGATCACAGATATTCCCGTGAAGATCCTTTTCAACGAGACCAACAGCGGACTCGTCTTTTCCCAGTGGCAGAAAGGACTGAAGGAAGCGGAAGGCGACTATATCTGGATCGCCGAAGCAGACGACAGCTGCGAACCGGTCTTCCTGGAAACACTGATGAAGTCATTTGACGATGAAAACGTCGTGCTTTCCTACTGCGATTCCAAGCGCATCAACGATGAGAACAACATCATCCGCTCCAACTGTCAGGATCTCTACAACATGTTCCACTGCGATCACTGGGATCACTCCTTCGTCACAAAGGGTGAAGATGAGATCAAACAGTATCTGAGCGTGCTCAATACGATCCTGAACGTCTCCGGCGTTGTCTGGAAGAAGCTGGACGGTCTCTATGACATCTTTGAGGAAGCGAAGAATTTCAAGGTGGCAGGCGACTGGTATATCTATACCAAAGTGCTGGAGCAGGGCGATCTGGCCTTCCACAGCGAATGTCTGAACTACTACCGCAAGCATACCAACAGCGTGACGTCTTCTGTCCACTGTGATATTGAATACCGGGAGATCGTGAAGATCGAGGAGATGATCGCGTCAAAGTATCATCTTGATATGGAAACATACCGCTGGCAGCGTCTGAGAAGAAGCTACATGGATGCCAACGTGTCACCGGAAGTGAAAAAGAAGAAGATCGCCTGGGTCATTCCCTATCCGGGAAGAGGCAGCGGCGGTCACCGGACGATCATCCAGAATGTCAACGCGCTGATCCGTCACGGCTATGAGTGTGACATCATCAGTGAGGACGACGGGGCTTCCACCAATGAGACCGTTGCCCGCAAGATCGATGAATTCTATGAGACATGCGCAGCCAATGTATATCTCGGTCTGTCGCATATCGAAACATATGATATGGTATTCGCGACCGGCTGGCAGACGCTGGATATGGTCAGAAAGATCCCGTGCCGGAAGAATGCATATTTCATTCAGGACTTTGAGCCCTGGTTCTTCCCGATGGGCAATGAATACCTGATCATTGAGGATTCCTACCGGCGCGGCTATTCACCGGTCACGATCGGCCGCTGGCTCGCCAATAAGATGGAAACAGAATTCGGCGCCGAAGCGCATTACTTTGACTTCTGCGCGGATCTGAATATCTACCACCCGATCGAAGCGGTCGAAAAAGAAGACGCTCTCTGCTATGTCTGGCAGCCGGAGAAACCGCGCCGCGGCAGTGAGCTGGCCTTCCGGGCGCTCAAGATCGTCAAGGAGAAGCGGCCGCAGACGAAGATCTATCTCTACGGATCCATCTTCGGCGGACCGGTCCCCTTCGAGGCGGAGCGGCTCGGCATCATCTCCACTGAAGAATGCAACAAGCTGTATAACCGCTGCCGTGTCGGACTGTGCATGAGCGCCTCCAATCCGTCCCGCATTCCGTTTGAAATGATGGCAGCCGGCCTGCCTGTCGTCGAGCTGTACAGGGAGAACAATCTGTACGATCTGCCGATGGACGGCGTCCTGCTGGCGGAGTCTTCACCGGAATCTGTGGCGGCCGCAATTCTGGAATTGCTGGAAAACACAGAAAGAAATGATAAAATGAGTGCGTTCGGCCCGCAGTTCATGAAGAACTATCCGCTGGAAAAGGGCTTCGAACAGTTTGTGCAGGCGGTCGACAGCCTGGTATACGGCACAGAGTGCAGCCAGCCGAAAGCCCAGCGCGTCTATCTCCATGACGCGTACAAGGCAACGCCGGAATTCCGCAAAGAAGCGATCGAGCTTCTCTACAAGGAAGAACCGCCGGTGGTTCCGGAAGAGATCAGAACGCCTTCCAAACCGGTGCGCGGCTACCGGATCCTGAAACGGAAAGCCAGAACTGCACTTAGAATACTGAAACAGAGACTGAAAAGGTAAAAATGACAGACAGAATACTTGCGGACAAACGAATCCTGATGTTCTCTCCGGCATTCTTCGGCTATGAAGATATGATCACCGGGAAGATGAGAGAGATGGGCGCGGAAGTGGACTTCTTTGATGAGAGAAGCGTAACTTCCTCTTTCAGCCGTGCCATGCTGCACGTGCGCCCTTCGTTTTTCCGTTCCCACACACACTCGTATTATGATGAGATCCTTGCGAAGATCAGGAAGAACGACTATGACTATATTCTCTTCGTCAAGTGCGACATGGCGGACGAAAAAGTTCTGAAGCTTTTCCGGCAGACATTCCCGCACGCGAAGATGATCCTGCTGCTGTGGGACAGCATGCGGATGATCTTCGGCATTGAGAAGAAGTTCTCCTTCTTTGACAGGCTTCTTTCGTTTGACCGGTTCGACTGCGAAGCGCATCCGGAACTGATCTTCCGTCCCAATTTCTACATGGACGACTGCCTGAACATTCAGGAAAAAGAGATCTATGACTGGTCCTTCTGCGGTACGATCCATTCCGACCGTCTGAACGTCATCAATCAGATCCGCAGCATCTCCATGCGCAGAGGATACCGGTATGACCTGTATCCCTATCTGCAGTCCCGCCTGATCTATCACTTCTACAAGCGTACCCGCAAAGAATTCAGAAATACCCAGGCGAACGATTTCTGTTACGAAAAGACGACCTTTGCGGATTCCATGAAAACGATGGCTCAGTCCCGGGCAGTCGTGGACATCGAGCATCCGAACCAGAGCGGCCTGACGACCAGAACGCTGCTGACGCTGGCCATGGGCAAAAAGCTCATCACCACCAACGAAGACACCAGGAACTATGAATTCTATGATCCCGCCCAGATCTGCATCATCGACCGTGAAAACGTCGAGATCCCGGAAGATTTCCTGAAAGAACCGGGAAAAAAGCCGAGCAAAGAATTCTATGATAAGTATTCTCTGCGGAGATGGATTCTGGACGTGCTTGGAGAAGACGAATGATCTCCGTGTGCATGGCCGTTTACAACGGCGAAAAGTACATCAGAGAACAGCTGGAATCCATCCTCTGCCAGCTTGGCGCGGAAGATGAAGTCATCATCAGCGATGACGGTTCCTCGGACGGCACCCTGGCAGCTGTGAAAAGCCTGCGTGATCCGCGCATCCGCATTGTAAGCAATCCCGGTCCGCACGGCTACACAAAAAACTTTGAAAATGCCCTGAAGCAGAGCAGGGGAGATGTGATCCTGATCAGTGATCAGGATGATGTCTGGGTAAAGGACAAGGTAAAGATCGTCCTGGAAGCGCTGGCAGGATATGAACTGGTGATCCATGACGCCGTCGTGACCGATGAGGCTCTCAAAGTCACGTATCCGTCCCACTTTGCCCGGATGGGCATACGCCCCGGCTTTCTCAGGGATTTTATCAGAATGCGCTACAGCGGCGCCTGCATGGCAATGACGAGAAGCTTCCTGGAGACAGCTCTGCCGTTTCCGGAGAACGCGGAACTGTGTCCGTATGACAACTGGCTGGCATTCCTTGCGGAATACCGCGGTACGGCACATGTGATCTTCCGCCAGCTGATCCTCTACCGCAGACACGGGGACAACGCGCTGACCGCCGGGGAATACAGCACCCGGCCGCTGTCCGTGCGGATCCGCTCCCGTCTGTACTGCCTCCATCATGTGATCCGCCGCTGCGCAGAAAGGAAACAATGACGACAAAACAAAGTGAAATCAACACACGGTCTGTCATGAGCAGACTGCTTGTAATATATCTGATCTGCTGTGCTTATCTGGCACTGTTTTTTGCGGTCGGCGGGGAAGATATCCTCCGCAAGGACGCCGTCGGGCCGAAGCCGGAAACATCTTCCTCCGGCATCATCGGCGAGATCATCGACAGCATGACTGTCGAGCAGACATTCACGGTGCAGAATGATGAACTGCGCCGGCTCGATATTCAGACCGGAACATATGACAGAGTCAATCAGGGAACGATCACGGCGATGCTGTATGACGAAAGCGGCAGTCTTCTGACAAAGAGCGCTGTCGATCTCAAGGACGTCCAGAACGACGGAACGACGCCGTTTGTTTTCGACGAGCCTGTCGAAGAAGCAGCCGGAAAGACATTCCGTGTGCGTTTTGAAACAGAAGGCGCATCCAGCGGCAACGCGGTGACGTTCTACTGTTCCTATGGCGCAGCCGGATATCCTGACGTGATGATCAACGGCACAGCGCAGGCAAACGAAACGCTGATCCTGATGCCGGTCTGCCGGGTGGATGACAGATGGGGAAAGATCCTGATCGGTCTTGACGCCGGTATCCTGATCTTTGCCGGTCTGTATCTGATCTATACCTATTTCGCATTGAAGAAGGGCAGAGACACTGCCGCAAGTTCCTTTGTCAGAGCGCTCAGCCGCTACCGGTTCCTGATGGATCAGCTGGTCAGCCGCGACTTCAAAGTCCGCTACAAGCGCAGCGTGCTCGGCGTGATGTGGTCGTTCATCAACCCGATCCTGACGATGCTCGTGCAGTTTTTTGTCTTTTCCAAGATCTTCAAGGTCAACGGCAGCCACTATATCGTGTATCTGCTGACCGGCATCACATTCTTCAACTTCTATTCCGAATCGACAAACAACGGTCTGCTTTCGATCGTCGGCAACGCTTCGCTGATCAAGAAAGTGTATGTGCCGAAATATATCTATCCGGTCTCCAAGACGCTTTCCAGCGCCATCAACTTCGGGATCGCGATCATTCTTCTGTTTGCGGTAACGCTGATCTCCGGCATTTCCCTGACGAAGTATGTCCTGCTGTTCCCGTATGCGGTGTTCTGTTCATTCCTGTTAAACATTGGCGTTTCCCTGATCATCGCGACCGGCATGGTATTCTTCCACGACGTGCAGTTCCTGTACAACGTCTTCATGACGCTGCTTTCATACGCGACGCCGATGTTCTGGTATCTTACCGCGATGCCGGAGCGCTACCACAACGTGTTCTATATGAATCCGCTGTGCGATATCATCACCTTCAGCCGTGACTGCATCATGTACGGCAATTTCCCGGGCTCCAAGCTGACAGTTCTGTCGCTTGTCATACCGGCAGTGATCCTGGCGGCAGGCGTCTGGATCTTCGGCAGAAAAGAGGACGAGTTCGTCCTTCATATCTAGGAGTGCAGGTTATGACAGTAATGGTTGATATCCGTGATGTGTCGGTCAGCTACAAGCTTGCCTCCGACAACATCATGAGTCTGAAAGAATACGCCATCTCACTGGTGAAGAAGCAGCTGACGCAGGATCTTTTCTGGGCGCTGAAAGATGTTTCCTTCGAAGTGGAAAAGGGTGACGTTATCGGCATCATCGGCCGCAACGGCGCCGGCAAGTCAACGCTGCTCAAGATCGTTTCGGGCATCCAGAAACCGGCGGAAGGCGAAGTGCGCCTGGGCGGCAGGGTCGTTCCGATGCTGGAGCTCGGTGCCGGCTTTGACTTCGAGCTGACCGGCAAGGAAAACGTCTATCTCAACGGTGCGGTCCTGGGCTATTCGAAAGCCTTCCTGGACGCGAAGTACGATGAGATCGTTGCCTTCTCGGAACTGGAAAAATTCATGTCGACACCGGTACGGAACTATTCCTCCGGTATGGTCGCAAGACTTGCTTTTTCTATCGCATCCATGATCGATCCCGAGATCCTGATCGTTGACGAAGTGCTCAGCGTCGGCGATGAGAACTTCCAGAAGAAGAGCAGAAGAAGAATGACAGAGCTGATGAGCGGCGGTTCAACAGTCCTGTTCGTTTCCCACAGCACTGCCCAGATCCGCGAGATCTGCAACAAGGCAGCCTGGATGGACCACGGCCACCTCGTGCAGTTCGGCGAGGTCAACGCGGTCTGTGACGCGTACCAGCACAGCCTGAACCGGTAACTCCGGTTTTTTGAATTATCGATAAAAATGCGTTATGATTATACTCTGTTGAAAAGGAGTTCCTTATGAGACCCGTTAAAAGATCCCTGATCCTGTTTCTGGTGCTGCATCTGACTGCCGGCGGCGTCCTGCGTGTGC
>JAILCN010000219.1 GCA_024680365.1 Solobacterium sp. | reverse complement strand
CTGCTGTACTCAGGCACAATTTTCATTCTGATGTGGCTGTTCCGGAAAAAGGAAATGCATCAGCCGGCAGAGAATATTGTGATATTCATTCTTCTATGGAACGTGATTACGTCAGCAGTAACAGAGATGACAGTGATGATCAGCGCTGTTCCGTTTCATTTTGAAATGGAGACACTTTTCAACTCTGAATTCTATCAATACCTGTTCTTTCCAAGCAGACTGGTCATTGCGGCATTCTTGTACCTGATCGTCAGACTTTCAGAAAAATACAAGGCATTATCCACGAAACATCCGGCTTATTTTGTTTTTCTCTTCCTCTTTCTGTTCGTCGCAATGACAAGTCTGGAAAACCTGTTCTTTGAGTTTACTTCGGCATTTAAGATCATCTTCTCGGTGAATATGATCTTGTTCGTCCTGGCAATCATGATCTACTATCTGTTTATTCATTCGGCATATGATCATTTTGAGGAAACACAAAAAACCTTTCTCATTCACCAGATGGAAATGATTGAAAATGACAGACAGATGAGAGACGAAGAAGGAAGAAAACTGAAAACGATCAGACATGATCTGAAAAATCAGTATATGATCCTGAAAAAGTATGTGGATGATCAGGACTATGAACAGGCATCGTCAATCATAAAAAAATCACTTGATGATATTGACAGAATCAGCGTTTTTGAATACTGCAGCTATCCCGCTGTCAACGCTATTCTGACAACGAAACTGTCACTGGCAAAGCAAAAGGGGATCAGGATTTCTTACAGAATCACACTGGAAAATATCCGGGAATCTACAGAATATGATATTGCGATGATACTGGCAAACCTGCTCGACAACGCTGTTGAGAATATTTCAGCATCAGATCCGAAACTGTATCTTTCTATCAAAGAAGCAGATGAAATTGCAATTGTTCTGGAGAATTCAACAGACGAAAAAGAACTCAGTCTGAAAACAAAAAAAGAAGACAGTGACAATCACGGCATGGGCATCAGAAGTATTCAGCATCTGGCTGAAAAGCACCGCGGAAGTGCTGTGTTTGATATTGAAAACGGAATGTTCAGGGCTGTTGTTACACTGAATGATAATTTATAAATGCGCGTACCAGTTCTTTCTGGCGAGCCTTGCTGAAATATAAAGGCTTGTTATAGCTCTTGACAGTCAGATACTCTTTGCTGATCTGTTCGATTTTTTCGACATTGACGAATGTGGATCTGTCGATAGTAATAAAACGGGTCTTTTCAAACTTATCGTAGAATTCCTGAAACGATGTATGAAGTATCTGATGCCGGACGCCGTCTTCAGTATATAGATAGATCTTTCTTCCTGTGACCTGACAGAACAAGATCTTTTTGAATTCAAATGATGTTATTCCGGATTCTTTGGTTTCAGCTATAAGTGTCTTTTTTTGTGCGAGCTCCTTTTCAATGCAGTTCAGTACAGAGGGAAGCGTGTCTGATAAGCTTTGTTTTTCAACAAACGCGAGAACATTTAATCCGAATGCCTGTATCATCAGCTCACTGTGAGAAGTGACAAATACAACAATCAGATTCTTGTTCATGTCATGCAGCTTCTTTGCAATTTCCAGTCCGCTGTGGGCTGGCATTTCAATGTCCAGAAAAACAGCATCAAAGCGCTGATATTCTTTGATAAATATGTCAGGATCATGATAAAAAGAGACGTTCCCGTCAAAATCATTTTCACAGAGAACAGTTTTGAAGATTTCCTGAAATGTAAGGTCGTCATCAACTACCGCAATATTCATATCATCCCCGTTTGGTTTCACTCTTATGATATCACGAACGGAACCTGGCAGATGAATGGCAGATAAGATTCAGAACAGCTTTCGTCCTCATATCTGCCATTTCGTCCCCGGCATATTGCATTGAATTCCGAGGCGAAATATATTCGAACTGCAGATATGGCGAGGATAGTTATGACAATTCTGAACAAACTGGATGACGCTGCAAAAAGAATGGAGATCGATCCCGAGATTATTCGTTATGGCTTGAAGATTGAAACTGCCTTCCTTTTGGAAAGCGCAGGCGCAATTCTCTTATGCGTATTATTCCGAAAAGGTGGATCAGGGATGATATTCATTGCGGTATTTTCTTCATTGAGAAAGTACTGCGGAGGCTATCATTGCCAAACACTATTTTCTTGTGCGGTGCTGTATATTTCGGCTGTATTCATCATTACGGTTTTCTTTCCGGTATCTTTTTCAGTATCTCTGCTTGGAGCATGGTATCTGTTCATCAGATGTCCGGTTGAAAGCAGTCATCAGATTATTTCCGGATCAGATCGGAAACTGTATCAGAAGAAAAACAGACTGCAAATCATCATTTGTCTGCTTGCTGCATTTGGCGCGGATGCACTGGCATGTCATACGATGTCAGAAAGCATCGGAAAAGCCATGCTGTGTCTGGCATGTCTTTGCGCTGTACAGCAATGCATAAACGGAAAGGAGGCGGCTTAATGTTTTACGAATGGCTGGTTATGATGCTGTTTGGTTCGGCAATGGATGCCGCGAACAGTCCGTCTACCAAGACGATGTTCCAGGAACCGATGCCGGATACAGTGAAAAGACTGAAGAAAGAAAAACCGTCAGACTGACGGCTTACATTGCTTTCCGGATGGCTCCCAGAAGATCATCGAACTCCTCAAATGCAGGCAGTTCCGGATGATCTTTTTTGATCTGTTCCGTGCTTCTGAACAGGAAGCCTGCTTTGGAAGCGAGGATCATATCCAGATCGTTGTAGCTGTCGCCGGCTGCGATCGTATCAAATCCGATCGACTGCAGCGCTTTGACAGTGGATAGCTTTGATTTTTCAACACGCATCGTGAAGCCTGTGATCTCGCCGCTCTGTGCGACCTGCAGGGTATTGCAGAAGATGGTCGGCCAGCCCAGTTTCTTCATCAGCGGAGAAGCGAACTGTTCAAATGTATCACTGAGGATGATCACCTGTGTTTCGCTTCTGAGGGTATCAAGGAATTCTTTCGCCCCGGGCAGGGGATCGATCTTCGCAATCGTTTCCTGGATCTCTGTCAGGCCGAGACCATGTTCCTTCAGGATGCCGATCCGCCAGTTCATCAGCTTGTTGTAATCCGGTTCATCCCGGGTCGTGCGGCGCAGTTCGGGAATGCCGCTGGCTTCCGAGAATGCGATCCAGATCTCCGGAACAAGAACACCTTCCATATCAAGACATACAATATTCATATCGTTACTCTCACTTTCTGCATCACCATAGTAACATGGAACGCATGTTTCACGAAAGACTGCCGGAAAACAGCGTTTTTTCTTCTGTCAAATCTTTGTGATTATTCATGGAATACTTGTATTCTTTATGATAATATACTAGTGCTTCTGAAAGTTTGGTACTAAAAAACCCCGTCGGGTTGAAAGGATGGAGTATATGGCGTCTGATGTTATGACTCTCCGAACAAAGAAATGTTCCTCTGTAAAAAACGGCGGTATTGTGTCCGCTTGGGTTTTTTTCGGCAGGAACGGAAGAAGCGGAAGGAAACTGTAAAGCAGCCTGCGGGTGGATACCCTGCGGCTGTTTTTTGTTAAATACAGGAGGAGGATTATGAAGAAAGTTGCAGTCATCATGGGCTCGGACAGCGATCTGCCTGTCATGGCCAAAGCAGTAAAGGTACTTGAAGAATACGGCATCCCGTACGAAGCGCATGTATACAGTGCTCATCGTACGCCGCAGGAAGCCTGCACATTTGCGGAAACAGCGAAAGAAAACGGATTCGGCGTGATCATTGCCGGTGCCGGAATGGCGGCTGCGCTGGCCGGCGTGCTGGCCGGACATACGATCCTTCCGGTGATCGGCGTACCCCTGAAGTCAGCAGTACTGGACGGTGTTGATGCCCTGTATTCCACTGTCATGATGCCTTCCGGCATCCCGGTCGCGACAGTCGCGATCGACGGCGCAAAGAACGCGGCGTATCTGGCGGCTGAGATCCTGGCGCTTGGCGATGAGGAGCTGGCAGCGAAGATCGCTGCTGACCGCGCAAAGCAGAAAGCAAACGTTCTGAAGAAAGATGCCGGCCTGGCTGAGCGTCTGAAGGAATTCTGAGGAGAGTATATATATGGAAAAGAGTTTCAGTGAAAGCTACAAAGAAGCGGGCGTAGACGTAACAGCCGGATACAAGGCAGTTGAGCTGATGAAGGCACATGTTGCCCGTACGAAGATCCCCGGCGCGGAAGTTGAGATCGGCGGCTTCGGAGGCATGTTCATGCCGGATATGACAGGCATGGAACAGCCAACATTCGTTTCCGGGACAGACGGCGTCGGAACGAAAGTCAAGCTGGCGTTCATGCTGGACAAGCATGACACCGTCGGCATCGACTGCGTCGCGATGTGTGTCAACGACATCATCTGCACCGGTGCGAAACCGCTGTTCTTCCTGGATTACATTGCCTGCGGCAAAAACATTCCGGAAAAGATCGCAGAGATCGTCAAGGGCGTGGCGGACGGCTGTGTTCAGGCAGGCTGCGCGCTGATCGGCGGCGAGACAGCGGAACACCCGGGTTTGATGCCCGTTGACGAATACGACCTTGCCGGATTCTCTGTCGGGATCGCGGACAAAAAGAATATTCTTGATCCGAAAAATGTCGCAGCAGGCGACGTGTTGATCGGACTTGCCTCAACAGGCATCCATTCAAACGGTTTCTCCCTGGTCAGAAAGGTATTCGGCTTTGAGCAGGATCCTTCCGTACTGAATGAAACGATGGAAGACGGCAGAACACTTGGTGAAGTGCTTCTCACACCGACGCAGATCTATGTCAAGCCGGTCCTGGAAGTTCTGAAGCAGGCCAATGTCAAGGCAATCTCCCATATTACCGGCGGCGGCTTCTTCGAGAACATGCCGAGAGCCTTCAGAAAAAACCTGAACGCGGTGATCCACAAGGGAACATGGAAGATCCTGCCGGTCTTTGAAAAGATTGCGGAGAGAGGCAACATTCCCGAGCGTGATATGTTCAACACCTTCAACATGGGCGTCGGCATGGTGCTGTACGCAGCGAAGGAAGACGCGGAGAAGATCGTTGCCATTCTGAAGGAAAACGGCATCGAGGCATCCGTGATCGGTGAAATGACGGAAGGCGACCACTCCGTCATCATCGAGGAGAACTGACATGATCAGGATCGCAGTGCTTGTTTCCGGCGGCGGAACGAACCTGCAGGCGCTGATCGACAGTGAACAGCGCGGTGAGATCCCGCACGGAAAGATCACCCTTGTCGTTGCCAGCAGACCGGACGCCTATGCGCTGGAAAGGGCGAAGAAAGCGGGGATCGAAACAGCGGTCGTCCGCAGAAAAGACTACGCGTCACTGGATGAACATGATCAGGCGCTTGTCAGCGTTCTGAAAGAACATGACATCGACATGGTCATCCTGGCCGGCTATCTCAGTATCCTCGGACCTGAATTCATCCGGGCGTATACAGACAGAATCATCAACATCCATCCCTCACTGATCCCGAGCTTCTGCGGCAAAGGGTTCTACGGACTGAAGGTCCATGACGAAGCTCTGAAAAGAGGCGTCAAGGTGACCGGCGCGACCGTGCATCTTGTCAATGAGATCCCTGACGGAGGAAGGATCCTTCTGCAGAAAGCGGTGGAGATCGAAGAAGGCGACACGCCGGAGATCCTGCAGAAGCGGGTGATGGAACAGGCAGAATGGATACTGCTGCCGAAAGCAGCGGCTATGATCAGCGAACAGCTGGATAAGGAGGAGGACAAATGAAAGCAGTAAATCTTTACGACTATCTCAAAAACAACGAGTATCCGGGCAGAGGCATCGCAATTTCCCGCACACCCTGCGGAAAGAAGATGCGCATCGCGTACTTCATCATGGGCAGAAGCGAAAACAGCCGCAACCGTGTCTTTGTGACTGACGGTGAAGGCATCCGCACGGAAGCATATGATCCTTCAAAGATGAAAGATCCTTCCCTGATCATCTACGCGCCGGTACGTGTTCTGGACGGCGTACAGATCGTTACCAACGGCAACCAGACCGATACGATCAACGACTATATGAAAGAGGGCAAGACATTCGAGGATGCTCTGAGAACAAGAACATTCGAACCGGATGATCCCAACTGGACACCGCGCATCTCCGCAGTTGTCAAAGGTGCTGCTTACCAGATGTCCATTCTGAAGAGTGCTGACGGCAATCCGGAAAGCGCTCAGCGTTACTTCTTCGACTACACAGACGGTGTTGCCGGATGCGGCCACATCATCCACACATACAAGTGCAACGGAAACCCGATCCCGAGCTTTGAGGGTGAACCGGTCCTCTTCGAACAGGAAAAGATCCCGTTCGATGAATGGAGCGACAAAGTCTGGGAAGCACTGAACTTCGACAACAAGGTATCCCTGTTCACACGTTCCATCGAGATCGAAACAGGCGCTGTTGAAACACGTATCTATAACAAGAATGAGGAGAAATGATCATGGCAAAAGAACTTGAACTCAAATATGGCTGCAACCCCAACCAGAAACCTTCCAGAATCTTCATGAAAGAAGGCGAACTGCCTGTTACCGTACTCAACGGACGTCCCGGCTACATCAACTTCCTGGATGCCCTGAACAGCTGGCAGCTGGTCAAGGAACTCAAGGAAGCCACAGGTCTTCCGTCTGCCGCAAGCTTCAAGCATGTTTCTCCGGCCGGCGCAGCTGTGGGAACACCGCTGAGCGATGTTGAAAGAGCGATCTATTTCACCGGTGATCAGGAACTGTCTCCGATCGCCTGCGCATACGCAAGAGCCAGAGGCGCTGACCGCATGAGCTCCTACGGCGACTGGGCAGCACTGTCCGACATCTGCGACAAAGACACAGCTCTGCTGATCAAGAAGGAAGTCAGCGACGGCGTCATCGCTCCGGGTTATACCGAAGAAGCGCTCGAGATCCTCAAGACAAAGAAGAAAGGCGGCTACAACGTCGTTCAGATCGATCCGGACTATGTACCGGAAGAACTCGAGATCAAGCAGGTCTTCGGCGTCTACTTTGAACAGGGTCACAACAACATCAAGATCGATGAATCCCTGCTTCAGAATGTCGTTACTGCCAACAAGGAACTTCCTGAAGAGGCAAAGCGCGACCTTCTGATCGCTCTGATCACACTGAAATATACACAGTCCAACTCTGTCGCATACGCGAAGAACGGCCAGGTCATCGGTGTCGGTGCCGGCCAGCAGTCCCGCGTACACTGCACAAGACTGGCAGGCGGAAAAGCTGACAACTGGTGGCTGAGACAGTCCCCGAAAGTACTGAACCTTCCGTTCCGTGCTGACATCCGCAGAGCTGACCGTGACAACACGATCGATGTCTACATCTCCGAAGACTATGACGATGTCCTCAGAGACGGTACATGGGAGCTGTTCTTCACAGAGAAGCCTTCTGTCTTCACAAGAGAAGAAAAGCGCGCATGGCTGGATCAGATGACCGGTGTCTCCCTTGGATCCGACGCGTTCTTCCCGTTCGGCGATAACGTTGAGCGTGCCCACAAGAGCGGCGTCTGCTATATCGCGCAGCCAGGCGGATCCATCCGTGACGACAATGTTATCGAGACCTGCGACAGATACGGGATCGCAATGGTATTCAACGGCGTACGTCTGTTCCATCATTGATAAAAGGAGGCCTGTATGAAAATACTGGTAGTCGGCTCCGGCGGCCGCGAACATGCGGTCATCCGGAAACTGAAAGAAAATCCTGAGATCACCAGCATCATCTGTGCCCCGGGCAACGGCGGCATCAGCGCTGACGCTGTCTGTGCCAGTGTCAAGGCAACAGACATCGAAGGCATGATCGCTCTGGCGAAACAGGAACAGGTCGATTTCTGCGTGGTGACACCGGATGACCCGCTGGCGCTGGGCATGGTGGACGCCATGGAAAAAGAGGGGATCCCGTGCTTCGGACCGGATGCGAAGGCAGCTGTGATCGAAGCATCCAAGGTCTTCTCCAAGAACCTGATGAAGAAATACGGCATCCCTACTGCCGCATACGAAGTATTCGATGATCCGGCAAAGGCGATGGAATACATCCGTGAACAGGGAACCTATCCGGCTGTTGTCAAGGCAGACGGTCTTGCCCTGGGCAAAGGCGTGCTGATCGCGCAGAACGAGGAAGAAGCGCAGGAAGCCCTGAAAGAACTGATGATCGACAAGGCGTTCGGCGCCTCCGGAAACCAGGTCGTTGTGGAAGAATTCATGACCGGACCGGAAGTCTCCGTTCTCTCGTTTACTGACGGCAATGTGATCTGTCCGATGGTCTCCTCAATGGACCACAAGCGTGCCAATGACAATGACGAAGGTCTCAATACCGGCGGTATGGGAACCATCGCTCCGTCTCCGTTCTTTACGAAGGAGATCGCGGATCAGTGCATGAAGGAGATCTTCCTGCCGACCGTGAATGCGATGAAAGCCGAAGGACGTCCGTTCAAAGGATGCCTGTACTTCGGACTGATGCTCACCCCGCAGGGACCGAGAGTCGTGGAATACAACTGCCGTTTCGGCGATCCTGAGACCCAGGTCGTTCTGCCGCTTCTGAACACAGATCTGTTTACGATCATGAAAGCCTGCCGCGAAGGAGCGCTGGCAGACCTTGCGATCGAATGGAAAGACGAAGCGTGCGCCTGTGTGATCGAAGCCAGCGGCGGCTATCCGCAGAGTTACAAAAAGGGTTATCCGATCCATGGTCTTGACGCGGACGGATGCCATGAAGGCGTTATCGTGTATCATGCCGGAACAAAGAAAGACGGCGATGTCTATCTGACCAACGGCGGCCGGGTGCTCGGTATCGCGGCGCTTGGCAGAGACCTGAACGAAGCCCTGGACAAGGCATACGCAGCCGTGGATGAGATCGGCTTCGAGAATATGCACTGCCGCAGGGATATCGGAGCGAAAGTGAGGAATCTCAAATGACAGTTTATCGCTGTTATGTTGAAAAGAAACAGCCGTTCGCAGTTGAAGCAGCCGGCGTACTCGCCGATCTGAAGACAGCACTGCTGAACGATCATATCGAGAGCGTACGCGTCATCAACCGCTACGATCTGGAAAATATCGAAGAAGAAGACTACAAAGCTGCGCTGCGCACGATCCTTTCTGAACCGCAGGTCGATGACCTGTATGAAGAGGAGATGCCGGAGGCAGGAGAAAATGAATGGGTGCTTGCGGTAGAATACCTGCCTGGTCAGTTTGATCAGAGAGCGGATTCCTGCGCGCAGTGCATCCAGCTTTCCACCATGCGCCAGCGTCCCGATGTCAGAAGCGCGCGTCTGTATTACATCAAGGGAGACATGGATGAAACAGACCGCCGCCGGATCCGTGAAACGCTGATCAACCCGGTCGAAGCCAGAGAAGCGAAGCTGGAAAAGCCGGAGACGATCATCCAGAAATATCCGATGCCGGATCTGCCGGCAGTTCTGGAAGGCTTCCGTGATCTTTCCGAAGACGAACTGAACGCGTTCATCAAGGCATACGGCCTGGCAATGGACCTTGCGGATATCGTCTTCCTGCAGAAATACTTCCGTGAGGAAGAACAGCGTGATCCGACCGTGACAGAGATCCGGGTGGTCGATACATACTGGTCTGACCACTGCCGTCACACGACGTTCAATACGATCATTGAGAATGTTCAGATCGATGATGAAGAGATCTACCGGGCATTCGGTGAATATATTGAACTGAGAAAACTCGTTTACGAAGGAAGAAAACCGAAGCCTGTCACATTGATGGACCTCGGTACGATCGCAGCCAGGGCGCTGAAGAAGAGCGGCAGGCTGAAGGATCTGGATGAATCCGAGGAGATCAATGCCTGCTCCGTACGCATCAAGGCAGATGTCAACGGCGAGGAACAGGACTGGCTCCTGATGTTCAAGAACGAGACACACAACCATCCGACTGAGATCGAACCGTTCGGCGGTGCGGCAACGTGTCTGGGCGGCGCGATCCGTGACCCGCTTTCGGGAAGAAGCTATGTCTATCAGGCTATGCGCATCACCGGCGCGGCTGACCCGCTCGTTCCGATCGAGGAAACACTGCCCGGCAAACTGCCGCAGCGCAAGATCGTTACGACAGCAGCTGCCGGCTACAGCTCCTACGGAAACCAGATCGGTCTTTCCACCGGCCTTGTCCACGAGCTGTATCATCCCGGATACATGGCAAAGCGCATGGAAGTCGGCGGCGTCATCGCTGCTGCTCCGGCGGAAAACGTTGTCCGTGAACGTCCTGAACCAGGCGATGTCGTGATCCTGCTGGGCGGAAGGACAGGCAGAGACGGATGCGGCGGCGCAACCGGCTCCTCCAAAGCGCATACCAGCGAATCACTGGAATCCTGCGGCGCGGAAGTTCAGAAGGGAAATGCTCCGGAAGAACGCAAACTGCAGAGACTCTTCCGCAATCCGGAAGCGACCAGACTGATCCTCCGCTGCAACGACTTCGGTGCCGGCGGCGTATCTGTCGCGATCGGCGAACTGGCAGACGGTCTTCTGATCGATCTGAACAAAGTCCCGAAGAAATACGAAGGTCTTGACGGTACGGAACTCGCGATCTCCGAGTCACAGGAGCGCATGGCGGTCGTCACGAAGAAAGAAGACGCGGAAACATTCCAGAGACTCGCTTCCGCGGAAAACCTGGAATCCACCATCGTGGCGGAAGTCACAGAGGAAGCGCGGATGGTCATGACGCTCGACGGCGTGAAGATCGTCAACATTTCCAGAGAATTCCTGAATTCCAACGGCGCGCCGAAATATACGAATATTCATGCGGTCAGATCCTCTGAACCGGAGAATACCCGCAAGGGAAATACGCTGAAAGAAAAGATGGAAGATCTTGCACAGGATCTGAACATCTGTTCCCAGAAAGGTCTGAGCGAGCGCTTTGACAGCACGATCGGTGCCGGCACAGTGCTGATGCCGTTCGGCGGCCGCACCCAGCTGACGCCGGCTCAGGCTATGGCAGCCAAGATCCCGGTGCTCAATGCAGAGACAAAGACAGCATCCCTGATGAGCTGGGGCTATGATCCGTATCTTTCCGCTGCGTCTCCGTATCACGGAGCAATGGCGGCAGTCATCGCTTCGGCAGCCAAGATCATCGCGGCCGGCGGCAGTCTGAAACATACCTGGCTGAGTTTCCAGGAATACTTCGGACGCGTCGGCACAGATCCGAAGAGATGGGGTCTTCCGTTCTCGGCTCTGCTCGGTGCTCTGAAGGCACAGATGGAACTGTCCATTGCGGCGATCGGCGGCAAGGACTCCATGTCCGGCACGTTCGAGAACATCGACGTTCCCCCGACACTGATCTCCTTCGCGGTATCCACAGCTGAAGCCTCCAAAGTCGTCAGCGACGAGTGGAAGAAGCCTGGACACTACATTTACCTGTTCGAACCGGCATATGACGGATATACACCTGACTTTGAAAGCATCCGCGATATTTTCGGCATCGTGGAAAAGCTCATCCGCAAAGGCAAGGCAGAATCTGTCTGGACGCTGGAACGCGGCGGCATCGCGGAAGGCATTCTGAAGTGTGCCCTTGGCAACCGCATCGGCATCGAACTGTATGAAGATGAAGATATCTTTGACAGATGCTACGGCGCCTTCCTGGTCGAAAGCGCTGAGAAGCTGGAACACGGCATCCTGATTGGCAAAACGATCGGGGATTATGTGATCCGCACAGAAAAAGAAGAGATCTCACTGGCTGATCTGCAGGAAAAATATGAAAAGAAACTGCAGCCGGTTTTCCCATACACGGATGTCAATCCGAAGCAGGAGATCCCGGTCGTCAGCTATCATACTGAGACAAAGATGCATGCGTCCTACACATGCGAAAAACCGCATGTTCTGATCCCGGTCTTCCCGGGTACGAACTGTGAATATGACACAGCCCGCGCATTTGAGAAGGCAGGCGCGGAAGCGGAGATCTTCGTGATCCGCAACCTGACATCACAGGACATCGAAGACAGCGCGGAACAGTTTGCCGCAAAGATCAGAAAGAGCCAGATCATTGCCGTACCGGGCGGTTTCTCCGGCGGCGATGAACCGGACGGATCCGGCAAATTCATTACAGCGTTCTTCCGCAATCCGAAGGTCAAAGAAGCAGTCACAGAGCTTCTCGATGAGAGAGAAGGTCTGATGCTCGGCATCTGCAACGGCTTCCAGGCCCTGATCAAGCTGGGCCTCGTACCGTACGGCAAGATCATCGACACCGATGAAAACTGCCCGACTCTGACGTTCAACACGATCGGCAGACACCAGTCCATGCTGGTGAGAACACGCATCGCGTCTGACAAGTCACCGTGGCTGCGCTATACAAAGACAGGCGACATCCACACCGTTGCGATCAGCCATGGCGAAGGCAGATTCGTTGCCCCGCAGGCAGTGATCGATGAACTGATCAGAAACGGCCAGATTGCCACACAGTATGTCGATCTTGACGGCAATGTGACAAGCGACGTCCGCTTCAATCCGAACAACTCCTACCTGGCAGTGGAGGGCATTACTTCCGCAGACGGCAGGATCCTGGGCAAGATGGGACATTCCGAACGCTCCGGAGAGAATCTCTATACCAACATTCCTGACAAGGAAACGGAAGAGTTCATCTTCAAAGGCGCGGTCGATTATTTCCGCTAATACGAGAGACATCCGGAAACGGGTGTCTTTTCAATTGCCATGGAGTATGCTTTTTCGCTACAATGAGAACAGATGACACTGGAACGTTTTAAAACCGCACAGGAATACAGCTATGAAGACGCGCTGGCTGAGATCAGCAGCGGATATAAACGTACCCACTGGATGTGGTATGTTTTTCCGCAGGTCAGAGGACTTGGATCATCCCCGACAGCGCAGAAATATGCCATCCAGTCCCGTCAGGAAGCGGAAGCGTATGAGAAAGATCCCGTTCTCGGCAGACGGCTCAGAGAGATCACCGAAGCGCTGCTTGCCCAGAAGGAAAGCGACCCGGTAAAGGTCTTCGGATCTACTGACGCGATGAAACTGAAATCGTGCATGACGCTGTTTGCGGCAGTCAGTGAGAAACCGGAATTATATGAAGAAGTTCTGAACAGATTTTTCAGCGGTAAAAGATGTTCGCATACCCTGGAATTTCTGAATACAGACAGGAGGTAACTGGATGAAGTACACAAAGATCAAAGCTGAATTCCGCGATGCCCGTGACAGACTGAACCGGAGCCTGCTTGTACGCAGTGACATCAGCCTGCCGGAGCTTGGCTGTGTCTTGTGCACAGCATTTCACGCGGAATATGAGCACCTGTTCCTGTTTGAGAAGAAGGGGACAAGCTATGTGCCCGGTCCGTTCATGGAAGACCCGATCCCCGGCTATAAGCTGATGGACCGTTTTCATCTGAAAGATCTCGGCAGTTCGTTCCGGTTTGTTTATGACACAGGTGACGACTGGGCTTTTGACGTCAAAGTGTACAAACAGGAAACGATGCTGGAAGAGCGGCTTCCGGCTGTGATCACCGGCGGTGCCGGCATGGGCATCTGGGAAGACAACAGCTATACGCTGCGCAGCTATCTGGCAGGGAAGATCGATCCGGAATCGGATGAGGAAAATGAAGAAGAAGGATATTGCTTCCCCTGGAACATGAGCATTGAGAAATACGGAGACTTTGATCACTTTGATCTGGAAGCGGAACAGGAGTATTTCAGTGCGGTGATCGAGCAGGATATCAGCAACTACAAAGACCAGATGGATATCCACAATGAAGATGAAAAAGGCGGTCTCTGGAACAGATATCACGAACTGTGCGATGAAGCGGAGTACGCGATGTATACGGGAGATGAAGACGGCAGTCTCTGGATGGAGATCATCGAGGAATTCATGAACGGCGTGCAGAAGCTGAAAAACAGCGGCAGACTGCCAAAGACGCTGGAAGATCTGGAAGATAAGACAGACGTTGATGTGAGCTACCTGTGCGATGATCTGCCGGATGGTCTGGAAGAAGCTGAGATGTATGAAGAATCCCTCGAATTCCTGGAGTGGCTGCTGAAAACCTTTGATATGGATGAGTATTACCGTGAGGATGTCACGGCACATCAGTGCTTCAGCCTGCATAAGATCAGCGATGATGAACGCGCTCTGAAAGCGGCGCTGGCGTTTGCGGACGATTTCCCGGAAAGCCTGGCTGCCCAGGGAATGGTGATCAGATGCTATACGGATCTTGGCGAAAATGAGAAGGCGGAGAAGATCATTTCTCTGTATATCCATCCCGGCACAGCCTGCAATGAAGAAAAGTATCCGCTGTTCCGGGCGGCTGAGTACTATTACGAAAAAGCAGGAAAAACAGATCTTCTGGAGAAGATCCGGGAAGAGATCAGAGCGGAAGAAGAGCGGGAAGAGGAAGAACTGAACGATATGTTCAATGATGATGACTTCATGGATATGGAATGGAGCGAAAATGAGCTTCTTGAGAAATACAGCAGAGAATGTGAGGAGAACGGATCTCCCGCAACACTGCTGCTGGTCACGGCGCTGCTTGGCGAGATGATGGAAAAAGACGGCTTGCTGCTGTGCAATGCAGCATCTGTAACGGAAGATACGATGGACGTCGCGGCGCTTGCGGATGAGGAAGGCAACACGGTCCTGCCGCTGTATACCAGCATCGCGCTCGCAGCAGCTTCCGGCAAGGACAACGAAGAAGTGATCCCGGTCGATATGCATTCATTGTTTGCCCATGTATTTGAGAATGACATGGACGGCATCCTGATCAATCCGGGATATGATCATCCGGGAACGTTTGTGCCGGTGCAGGCACTGACCTTCCTGGTCGATCTGATGAACATCGATTCAGCAGAGGTCAGGGAGAAATTCCTTTCCTGAAACAACAAAAAAACTGCCGGAGCTGATCACTCCGGCATTTTCTTTTAGTTGTCAGTGCTTTCACCGATCCATTTCAGCTGGTACTCGCCCGTGCATTCCAGCACGCCGCCGTCCCGCAGATGGATGGACTTTTCCGATTCGTAGTAGTCGACGACACGGCCCAGGGCATCACGGATATGGAGCCCGGAATCCTTGATCGCCTTGACCTGGTACAGACCCGGCTTCAGGCTCTTCGGGATATCATAGACACCCGGCGTGATCCTGATCTCGTTGTCGTTTGTGATGTAGATCAGATGCTGGCCTTTGTTCTGTCTCTTGGCGTTGACCTTCTGGAAGAAACGTTCGCGCAGATAGAACAGATCCGCGTGCGCGATGCGGTAGGTGAAGGTCTTTGTCGGCGTAACGACGCAGACACGGTCGTTTTCTTTCCGGTTTCTCTGCATGTAGCCGAGACGGTGACAGTTGATGATATGCTCGGAAACGAAGTAGAGCGCGGCTTCTGTCTCATACAGCATGCCGGTCACCTTGGTGTTTCCGGTTCTTTCACTTGTATCGGGAATGTTGTGGATCGTCCGCTTCTGGATCTCAGCGATCGATGTGACAGCCTGTCCTTCCGGGATCAGGTCCGTCTTGACCGTGATCGTTGCCTTGACGGCATTGACGCAGTGCTCACCTTCATGCATCAGGATCTGCGGATATGGATAGTGCCTTGTCAGACAATCATCCGGTTTGTTCTTCTCCAGATATGCATCCATGATCATTTCCTTCATGTTCGGCTGAGCAGTTACCAGGCACTGGAACAGATCATACTTCAGCGGGAGGCCGTAGCTCTGGATGATATCTTTGCAGTTTTTACACATATGATGTCCGTCTTTCAGTGTCTCATGGGCACCGAAAAGGCCTTTTGATTCACGCAGACAGAAATCACATACTTTTCTTGCCATATTAAACCTCCTCGCTTAATCTATTATAACGGACTGTGAATCGTTTTCAAAGTGAACACATTTGAACAAAGTGATTTTCCGATATATTCACATAATTTGTAATCATAAAGAAATCATAAAGTGTGAGATATTTGACTTCCGGTCATAAGAAAGTAATATATATATTGAATCATCAGATGATTCATGAGAAAGGCAGGTAATTGAAATGAGTGACTATGATCGTTCAAATTACACATACGGCAAAACCGCCGGTTCACTGAGTGCATATATCACCAAGGTGTTCGGACACATGGGAATTGGTCTTGCAATCACAGCTGCAGTCGCGTTCCTTGGATATTATTCTGTAGTGACCGGAGGCATCTTCTATAAGCTGCTGACAACAGCTCCCTGGTTTATGTTCGTTCTTCTGTTCGCGGAGCTTGGAATCGCGTTCGGAATGGGCAGAGCGGTATCCGGAATGTCTTCGGCAACATGCCGTCTGATGTTCTTCATCTATTCCGCACTGACAGGCATTACATTCTCGCTGCTTCCGATGACATACGGCATCAGCACAGTATTTACAGCATTCCTGTTTGCGGCAGTGCTCTTCATCTGCTGCGCAATTATCGGACATACGACCAGCGTTGATCTGTCGAAATTCGCCGGACTGATGATGGGCGCGCTGCTTGCGCTGATCATCATGACAGTGATCTCCCTGTTTGTTCCGGTTCTGAGAAACTCCCTGTTCATCGGCTATCTTGGCTTGATCATCTTCCTTGGCATCACAGCATGGGATATGCAGAAGGTCAAGAGATTCTACTATCAGGTCGAAGAAGGCGAACTCAAGGAAAACCTTGCGATCTACAGTGCCTTCGAGCTGTATCTGGACTTCATCAACATCTTCCTCTACATCCTGAGGATTCTTGGCAGCAGAAGCTCCAGAAACTGATGATCACATTCAGAAGAGGACTCCGGTCCAACGTCATTAAGTTAAGAAGAAGTCTGCAGATGAATAAAGAAAGCAATCTGCAGGCTTTTCTTTCACAACAAATCGACAGGCATGACGAAAAAGCATCATAAGATGTAAGTTAAGATCCGAATTATCAGATATAATG
>JAILCN010000204.1 GCA_024680365.1 Solobacterium sp. | reverse complement strand
GAATGCAAACGATGGCGTAGCGGACCCGGCTCGGCGGGTCTTTTGGTACCGCTGCGACGGCACCCGCGACGGATATAACTGGTACTGCTGAAACGGGCACGCCGGCGGCGAAGCTGGCACCGAATTGTAAGGCAGAGAATAAGGCACAATTGAATCTATCATTAAGCTGTACGGAAAAGTAACCGTGCAGCTTTTCCGTCATAGAAAGAAAGGTGTCTTAATGAAAAAGAAGAAAAAGGATAAGTATTCAAAAATTCTTCTGATTGCCCAGTACATAGAAAATGGCAGATTGTCGCAAAAGATGATCGCTGATACTGTGCATGTATCGAAGAATCTCGTTTCAACCGTTTCCAATGTGATGAGGGATAAAGCCTGGACAGCAGAAGATGTGTCTGTGTTGAGTGAGGAGGAAATTGAGCAGGTTTTCAAAAGAAGTGATGCACCGACACAGACTTCAAAAAAGGAATCTGTGTATGCGGAACCTGACTATGACTTCTACTGTACAGAGTTCTTGAAGCGTGGCGTTACAAGAGCACTGCTTCATGAAGAGTATGTGGAATCGTGCTACCGAGCTGGATTGATTCCGCTTCAGTTGACTCAGTTCAAAGTTCATCTGAATGAGCATCTAAGAAAGAAGCCATTCTCTGAGATCATTAATCATCAGCCGGGAGCTGAAACCGAAGTTGACTGGACAGGAGATAAAGCGTACTGGACGGATCCGGATACTGGTGAAATATGCAGTGCATGGCTGTTTGTCGGAGTGCTTCCCTTCAGCGGTTTAGGATACGCTGAAGTGTTTCCCGATATGAAACTTCCCAACTGGATCGCAGCACATGTACACATGTTTGAATATTTTGGAGGAACAACTCATACACTGATTTGTGACAATCTGAAAACCGGTGTTATCAAGCATCCGGTGAATGGAGATGTAATTCTCCAGAAGGATTATGAGGCTTTTGCGAATTATTACGGAATGGCAATTGTCCCTGCACGTGTCCGCACTCCAACAGACAAGCCATCCGCTGAAAATCTTGTTGGTAAGCTTGAAACTCATATACTTGCCCGTCTTAGAAATATTCAGTGCTTTTCAATTGAGGAATATAACATCGCAGTCAGAAAAGCACTCGACAGATTCAATGACAAGCCGTTCCAGAAAAAAGAAGGAAACAGACGCAGTGTCTTCGAAGATTATGAGCGGACTGAAATGATTCCGCTTCCGGCAACACAATATGAATACTTCCAAAAGAAAAATGCCAAAGTGCAGTCCAACTGCTGTATCAGTCATGGCAAGAATTATTATTCAGTACCGTATAAATATATCGGGGAGACTGTCACTCTGCGTGTCTACAATGACAGACTGGACGTCTATGCGGGGTATGAAAAGCTGTGTACTCACAAACTGATACATGGAAAGATCGGCATGTATAGTATCGATAATTCCCATTTACCGCCATACAGTGCAAACTATGGTGACTGGAACAGTTCAAGATTCAAGAACTGGGCTCGTAATATAGGACCATATACATATGAAGTGATTGACAGATTATTCAGCACAGGAGTTTCAGAACAGAGATATTACAATACAGCTCGTTCAATTTTAAAACTGGCAGACCAGTATCCTCGGGCAAGAGTAGAACAGGCATGCCAGCTGGCACTGAAGCAGTTCAAACGTCCAGTGTATAGAAATATTAAAGCGATTCTCTATAATGGACAAGATTACACCACAATTCCATACGAATACAATGAAGACATAGACCAGAAGCCAAAAGAAGAAAAGTCATATGTCAGGGGAGCTGAATACTATGCCGAGAAGAAAGACTGAATCTGTCAGCCTTATGGCTGTGAGAGATCGGCTTCGCCGCCTCGGTATGAAAGCAATGGCAGATGCCCTGGAAGAAATGGATAAAAGCGGCGAACTGTCACATTCAGGCGCTCTCGAAGTCATAGACCGGATTTCGTCAATCCAGGAGATTGAATCTCTCAACAACACATCGACCCGATATAAAAACCAGGCGAATCTCTTTCAGCCAACTGCAGATCTTATGGACATTCTTCACCGGCCAGACCGTCATATAAATGCGCCGTTGGTAGATCAGCTGGCAACGAATGAATACATACAAAGCAACAGAAATATTATGATCATTTCAGAGACCGGATGTGGGAAAACCTTCTTCGCCTGTGCATTTGGCAATCAGGCCTGTGACTCACAGTATACAGTCAAATACTATACGATGGTTGATTTGCTTGATGAGTTCAAAAGAGCAGATGAGCGCGGGAAAAAGGTGAAACTCCTCAATAAGCTCGCCAATACGAATCTGGTAATCATTGATGATTTCCTTCTGACAACTGTAACAACAAAAGATGTTGAGGTGTTATACAGACTTTTTGCCAGTAAGCCACGCCGCAATAAGCCACGGTCATTTATTATCTGTTCCCAGCTCATGAAAGAAGAAATGTATACACGGCTCAGCACTGTATCACCAAGTCTATCAGATGCGATCATGAACAGATTGTCATCCAAAGCATATATACTTCGATTTGAAGGACCTTCCATGCGAGAAATCGACATCGCTGAAGAACTCAGAAAGCAGAGAGAAGGAATATCAGCAAATAACCAATAATACTCTTGTACGGTTGTGATGCACGGTAAAGCAGCCGTATACACGAATAAAGAGAAACCAGTGCCTATGGATCATAATCCCCTCACAAGGCACTGGTTTATTGGTTATACAGATTTATCTAGCACAGCATTATTACCGGTACCAAAATCATCGTCGCACTGGTACATGTTGGCCGCCGTTGCGGTACCAAGCAAAACCGTCGGGGCTAGTCCGCAAGTCCGCCGTCAGCATTTGAATACATCATTTATACCATATGTCAATACTCTTTCCAGTATCATGGAGAAAAACGGCTGTTTTCCGGAATATTCCAGAAAAAGGCGGTTTTTTTCCAGATTTGTGGAAATGCAGAATATAGTAAACTACGATGACGGTGAAGAAAAGGAGGAAAAAAGACAAATGATTTTCTTCACATCATCAGTCTGTGATCTTCTGATCTGGATCGCAGAGCATTCACTTGCGGGTACATCACATGCCGGAAATTACCAGCCGGATGTACGTGCACTCAAACAGCAGCTTCAAAACAGAAGAAAAATGAAAAAGAAGGATATTAGAAAATGAAGAAGTAGTTTACAGCAGTATTATCACTTTTGCTTCTTACCATACAGTTCATGGTACCGGTATATGCTGAATGAAAAAAAGAACTCACAATTGATGATTTTGTTTCAGCAATTACAGAGGAAGCTGAAAAATACGGCCTTGAGGCATGGGTCAATGATTACAATGCATTAGGGGAAATCACTGAAGAAAAGATCGATTACGCTGTTAAACTGATCGGAGAATTCGGGGAAACAGTTCATACAGAAAGCAGAGAAAATGAATACTTGAATGAAAAAAAGATTTCTTCACTGCAGGCGTCAGTTTCAAGAACCAGATCAGGATACTTCGATATTGTTTCCGCACCGTCAGGCGCTGCAACAATTAAAGTAGATATTAATGCGACAATCAACACATCAACGAATGCTGTTACATCTGTTAACAGTAAGAGTGCATATCAGTCAGGTATCGCGTACTTCTTCACTTCCTGGACGACAAAGAGTATTACCACATGTATGAATAATCCCACGACAGGATATGTAAAGGCAGTTGTCAAAGGCGATGCCAGATTTGATTTTGGCTATATGACAGTTTCCAAACCGAATATCACAGGGTCTTGTGTGATTGATTTCAGATAATGAAGAAAGGAAGGTAAGAATATGTTTATTCCGCTTGAAATCGTATTTTATATCATGATCTTCTACACTGTGTACTGCGTGAGTCTTGCATGCAGGACGTATGTCAGAGAAATGAAGAACGGAGGAAAGAAGTGATGAATATCGAAACTGTAATTGCGACTGTTTATTACCTGTCAGTCAGACTGGTGCTGATGTATGGCATGTACTGCATCTGTTCTGCCTGCGGTGCATATCTGAAATCCAGAGGAACCGCACCATTCCGCAAGTGATATCATTGTTTCTCTGCCAAATCATCATGAAGGCAGAACAGAGAATGCTGTTCCCATAAGAATGACAGTCATCTTTCACTGTTGATTAACATAGGAATTCCATCTCAATATCCGTTTTGTCCCGGAAAAGGCACGGTTCGTCCCAGAATAATAGAAATGTTTTTAAAAGATGCTAGTGTTTGAAAAAGGACTTCAGAGTCCGATGCAGAATTCTTTCGTAAGAAAAGGAAGTGGTACAGATGAACAGAAAAACAGCAGTCATTGGAATCATTGTCATAGGAATCCTTCTGCTTTCAGGTTTCTGGATGTATGATCACGGGAAGTCAAAAGAAGGCAAAGATATTACAGTATTGACAAGCCTCAATACGGCAGAGCCGATCAGTGTTGAAGTCATCAACACAAAGCATGACGGAATATATGAACTGACAGATGCTGAGAGAGTAGAAATAAAGAAGCTGCTCATATCCAGAAAATATGGTGCAGTCTCAGAGAAACGATTCACAGGTTCCTATCATGGCGATGGTTTCTTCATTTTTGCAGGGACGGATGATAATCATCGAATCACGATCTGTATCTATGGATATGAAAAGATGTCAGTCACAGATGAAACAGAGAATAAGACGGAATACTATCTCATCAGGGATGATACAGGTCTGGAAAACGGCATACAGAAACTGATTCTGAAGTGATTACAGCGTATATTACTTCAATGAATATATGGCGGCTGTGAATCTGCTGCTCATGTTCACCTTTCAGTCAGACACCTTCAGATATGGGTCATTTCTCAGATGCTTCAGAACCTCCTCTTTGAAGACAGATACGGCAGCTTCTCTGCTTTGTCTGTCTTTTTTCTGTTCCAGCATATAGATGGTTCTCTGAGGCGGATCCACGGATAATGCGTGGTGGGTGAAATGGTGTGACTGCAGAAGGGCGTGCAGGGCACTGACAGGCATGATGGACCATCTGCCTTTTTCTTCCAGATAATCCGGTGTCATGGAGGTTGTTCCGACGTGGATACGGTACTGCTTTCCCGGCCACAGCTGATCATGCCAGATCTCAAATTCATCTGACCATCTGGAATAGACTTCCAGAGCAGGATCAAGCTGATCCGGTGTGATCGTCTTATCCAGATTATTTCCGGCAGAGCAGACAACAAACATCGGTTCTGAAAACACCGGTCTGACTTTAATGTTGTATACAGGCAGAAGACTTGATACAAAGCCGATATCCAGGGAATGGGATTCCATCATCGTATAGATCTCTCTGGAATGCCTGGTATGAATATCCAGTCTGATTTCAGGATGTTCCTTTAACATCCGTTTATACAGATCACGGAATGTAAAGGAATTCATTCTGTCCAGTGCACCGATGGAAACATCCGTGATATCCGATACATTCCGGATATTGTCAAAGTCCTTCATCAGGGATTCCCAGTTTCTTGCCAGTTTCAGGAACTCTCTTCCGTATGGTGTCAATGACACGGAAGAGTGTCCCTTGGAACGGATGAGCAGCGGCACACCGAGCTCTTCCTCCAGCTGTCTGATCTGCTTGGACATGCTGCTCTGGGTCGTAAATGTCGCATTGGCTGCTGCTGTGATATTGCCGTATTCCATAATGCTCAGGAATGCACTGATCATTTCGTGGTTCATATGTCACCTCTTAATATTCTCTACAAGACTATTTAAAATGAAAAATGGGTGTTTTACAACATATTTATTTACAGCTATATTTTGGGTGTCAGAAGAAAGCACAAAGATGCTCAAAGAAAGGGGTCAGAAATGGCTGTAAAGATTGATTACGCAGAAACTGCGAAGACATTGGTCGAACTGGTCGGCGGACCGGACAATGTCAACACTGTATCACATTGCATGACGCGTCTGAGATTCACACTGAAAGACAATTCCAAGGTTGACAAAGACGCGCTGAAGAAAGTGCGCGGCGTTCTCGGAGTTGTAGACGCCGGCGGGCAGACACAGATCGTTCTCGGTGAGAACCTGATCAACACGTACACAGAAGTACTGAAACAGAACAACTTCGCGGACGGCGGTGCCGTCGATGAAAACCTCGACGCAGGCAAGCCGGAAGGCATCAAGGGATACGCAAAAGTTGTCGTTGACTACATCGCAGCGGCAGTACAGCCGATGGTTCCTGCACTGGTTGCCGGCGGCCTTCTCAAAGTCGTGCTGCTTCTCATCGGAATGGCAGTTCCGGCATTCACAAAATCTCCGACAAATACGATTCTTGGCTATGTTGCCAACGCTCCGTTCTACTTCATGCCGATCTTCGTTGCTTACGGCGGCGCCAGAAAGCTGAACGCAACACCGACATATGCAATGATGGTTGCGGCATCCCTGCTTACACCGGGCTGGGCTTCCATGGTAGCTTCCCTGAAAGAAGCCGGTTCCACAGCGACAAGCGTCTGCGGCATTCCTGCACTGGCGGTTACTTACAACAATTCCCTGCTTCCGGCACTGCTCATCGCTGTTGTCGCAGCATATGCTGAAAAGTTCTTCAACAAGATCGTTCCGGGTATCTTCAAGTCACTGCTTGTCGGTCTTGGTACGATCACGATTACAGGTATTCTTGCCTTCACGATCCTCGGACCTCTGGGCGACTATGTCGGAAACATGATCGCCGGCGCATTCATCTTCCTCGGCGGCAAAGCTGCTCCGATCGCGATCGGTGTCCTTGCTATGTGCCTGCCCTGGCTCATCATGCTCGGAATGCATCACGGAATCTCCCCTTTCATGGCTTCGAACATTTCCACGATCGGATTTGACGCAGTCATCCGTCCGGCATTCCTTCTCCACAACATGTGCGAAGGCGGCGCGGCTCTCGGCGTAGCGCTCAAGGCAAAGGATCCTGAATTCAAGTCACAGGCTCTCTCCATCGCGTTCGGCTGTATCGTAGCGGGTGTCACAGAACCCTGCATCTATGGTCTGACATTCAAGCTGAAGAAGCCGATGATCGGCGTCATGGCAGGCGGTCTGGTCGGCGGAATCGTCGCTGGTCTCCTCCACGTCAAGGCATACGTTATGGGTTACTCCACGATCATGGCACTGCCGATCTTCATGGACACCGCAATCTCCATGGCAGTTGCAGTCGTCGTCGGCATCGCAACAGCAGCAGTTGTTACGTACATCATCGGATTCGACCAGGACGAAGCTCACGTCTGATCAAAAACAGCAGGGGACGGCTTCAGCCGCCCCTCTGTCGGTTATAATAAAAGAAAAAAACAGGAGGACATCATATGAGTGAACAGGTATTCCCGAATGGATTCTTATGGGGCGGCGCTGTTGCCGCGAACCAGTGCGAAGGCGCATGGCTGGAAGACGGCAAGCAGCCGAACATTACCGATGTCATGGTCGGCATCAATGCCAAAGAAGCCGGACTGAAATGGAATGAAGAAACGCAGAAGTGGGAAATGGCTCTGGATGAGAACAAAGTCTATCTCAGCCATGAAGGCATCGACTTCTACCACAGATACAAAGAAGACCTGGCTCTGATGAAGGGCATGGGCTTCAACTGCTTCCGCACATCCATTGCATGGGGCAGGATCTATCCCAACGGCGATGAGACAGAACCCAATGAAGCAGGCCTGAAATTCTATGATGACCTCTTTGATGAAATGAGAAGACTGGAAATGGAACCGGTCATCACATTGAGCCACTATGAGACACCGCTGCACTTACTGACAGAATACGGCGGATGGGCAAGCAAGAAAGTCATCGAGTTCTGGAAGAACTATGTCACGACAGTCTTTAACAGATACAAGGGAAAAGTAAAATACTGGCTGACATTCAATGAAGTCAATAATCTGTACAGAAGACCGGTTGTCTCTGCCGGTGTGCTTTCCATCAAGCCGTTTGACAAGAACGATCCTTTGAAGGTTTCCCCGGAAGACACCTGGCAGGCATATGCCAACATCCTTGCCGGCAATGCCTGGACAGTGAAGATCGGACATGAGATCGATCCGGAAAACAAAGTCGGCTGTATGCTTACTTCTTCCTGTGTTGCGACATATCCGTATACATGTGATCCGAAAGATGTCTGGGGTGCCTACAACATCCAGCGCATCTCCAACTATTACTTCGGCGATCCGTTCTGCCTCGGCATCATTCCGGGCTACGTGAAAAGGATCTGGAAAGAAGAAGGTCTGAGTCCTGTCATTACAGATGAAGAACTGGCTCTGATCAGAGACTATACTGTAGACTTCTTCTCCTTCAGCTACTACAGATCCGGCACATTCTCCAAAGATGTGGAGAATGCCTATGATACCGGAGGTATCAAGGGCAAGGACAACCCGTATCTGAAGGCAGTTTCCCCCGAACCGTGGAAATGGCCGGTGGATCCGGAAGGCATTCGTTATGTGCTCAATGTCCTCTATGACAGATATCACCTGCCGCTGTTCATTGTTGAAAATGGCATCGGTCTGGATGAGCATCCGGATGAGAACGGGGAGATCGATGATGAATTCAGAAAGCAGTATGTCAGAGATCACCTGGAACAGGTCAGAGAAGCGATCAAAGACGGTGTGGATGTCATGGGCTATCTGTACTGGGGCCCGATCGATATCGTTTCAGCCGGAACCGGTGAGATGAAAAAGAGATATGGATTTGTATTCGTCGACAGATACAACGACGGCACGGGAACACTGGAACGTTCAAAGAAAGATTCCTATGAATGGTTCAGGAAAGTCATTGCGTCCAACGGAGAAGATCTGAGTCTTTAAATTCAGAATGCCTGAACGTAAAATAGATTCAGAAAAAAACGAACAGGAGAAAAACAACTATGAACTATGATGAACTGTCATTGAAGTTTCATGAGGAGCACAAAGGAAAGATCGAAGTCGTTTCCAAAACAGAACTGAAGACAAAAGAAGATCTGAGCATTGAATATACACCCGGTGTTGCGGCACCCTGCCGCAAGATCGCGGAAAACAAAGAAGATGTTTATAAATACACAGCCAAGGGGAACCTGGTCGCTGTCGTCACAGACGGCACGGCTGTTCTCGGTCTTGGCGATATCGGACCTGAGGCAGGTCTTCCGGTCATGGAAGGAAAAGCCATCCTTTTCAAACAGTTCGCGAATGTAGACGCATTCCCGATCTGCCTGGACACAAAAGATACAGACGAGATCGTTGAGACAGTCTGCCGCATCGCTCCGACATTCGGAGGCATCAACCTGGAAGACATCGCAGCACCGCGCTGCTTTGAGATCGAAAGAAGACTGAAGGAACGGCTGAACATTCCTGTCTTCCATGATGACCAGCACGGCACAGCGATCGTGCTGCTCGCAGCACTGATCAATGCATTGAAAGTTGTTAAGAAAAACATTGAAGAGATCAGGATCGTTATCAACGGTGCCGGTTCCGCCGGTACAGCCATTGGTAAACTCCTGATGGAATATGGCGCAAAAGACGTTGTTTTCTGCGACAGAAACGGCATCCTGACAGAAGAGACAGCGCTCAATGATGCCCAGAAAGATCTTGCGAAGATCACCAATCCGGAACATCTGGAAGGCGTACTGAAAGACGCGCTCAACGGTGCAGATGTATTCATCGGTGTTTCCGTAGGCAATGTTGTCACACCGGAAATGGTGAAGTCCATGAATGAGAACGCATGCGTATTCCCGATGGCTAACCCGACACCGGAGATCATGCCGGATCTTGCGAAAGAGGCAGGCGCACGTGTCGTCGGTACAGGCAGAAGCGACTTCCCGAACCAGATCAACAACCTGCTCGTATTCCCGGGCATCTTCAGAGGCGCCCTGGATGTACGCGCAAAAGAAATCAACGAAGATATGAAGATCGCCGCCGCTGAAGCGATCGCATCCCTCGTCAAAGAGGATGAACTGAGTGATACATACATCATTCCGAGCGTATTCCATCCGATGGCTGCCAAAGTTGTATCCAAAGCAGTTGCGGATGTCGCTGTGAAAGAAGGTATTGCCCAGATATAAGGAGGAAAAATGGGACTTTTTGACGCATTCAAAAAGAAAGAAGAAGTACTGGAACCAGTTAACGCATCTGACAATGATATCGTCGCCCTGGCAGACGGAAAGCTGATCGATGTCACCACGGTATCTGATCCGATGTTCGCAGAGAAGATGATGGGTGAATCCATTGCCTTCACATATGACAAAGACAAGGTAACCATCTGTTCACCTGCCAATGGCACACTGGGAGTTGTATTCCCGACAGGACATGCCTTCGGTGTCACAATGAAAGACGGAACAGAGCTGCTCGTCCACATCGGAATTGACACTGTCAATTCCAAAGGAGACGGTTTCAAAGTCCTGGGAAAGAAACAGGGAGACAACGTCAAAGCAGGTGATCCTGTTGTCGAGGTCGATATTAAAAAGCTGTCTAAGAAATATGACATGCCGGTGATGTTGATTGTCACAAATACAGATGAGCATCCTGTCACATTCATTGAACCGTGCACAGTCACAAGAGGACAGAAAGTCAATCAGTAAGAGAGGAGATTTCTCTCAATGGTGTAAACCCGGAAATAAGAGGTTTATGCCATTTTTTTCTGTGAACAGAATAATGGTTATATATACTGCCATGCGGGTCACAGAAAACCGGGCAGAACGCAAATGATATAACCCTCGAATTGAAAGGCGATACTGCATATTTATTTCTTTTTTTTTAGTATAAACATGACAGGAGGCAATTCTATACGATTTCTGAGCCTGACAATGGATTCAGAACATGCTGGACAGGTGTGCTGAGGGCAATGAAGATAACAGATACAGTATACACAAAGAACATCACTGTATTCATCATCCTGTCAGTACAAAGAACAAAGCACAGGCAAAAGAATATATAGGAAACAAAGCAGCTTCCTTTGTTTTTGCAGTGATATTCGCCGCAGTGGATCCTCAGCCAGCTGTAGAAGACAGTATAGATCAATGTCACTGCAAACTTCTTCAGGAAAAGAGAAATGATCAGAATACACAATATCTCAGATCCATTCAGAAGAACAACATCCAGTCCATATCGTATCAGTGCCTGTTCTTTCTGGCTGTACCCAGTATTTTCAAAAACATGTCGATGTAACATACATCATTTATAACATTTGTCACTACATCGTCCAGGATCCTGGAAAAAAACAGTCATTTTCCGGAATATTCCGGAAAAAGGCGGTTTTTTTCCAGATTTGTGGAAATGATATTGACATTAAACTACGATGACGGTGAAGAAAAGGAGGAGAGAACAAATGAATTTCTTCACGTCATCGGTCTGCAATCTTCTGATTTGGATTGCACAACATTCACTTGTGAGTACATCACATGCCGGGAATTACCAGCCGGATGTACGCAGACTCAAACAGCAGCTTCATGACAGAAAAGAAACAAACGGAGAAGACAGATAATGAAAAAAGCATTAATTACATTATTGTCGCTCACATTATGTGCAGGTGAATTTATGACACCTGTCTGCGCACAGGAAGCACAGATGTCAAAAGAAGAAATCTATCAAAGAGAACTGTCTGTCGCTATCAAGTCAGGATCAGGAACAGAAGATGATCCGTACGAAGTAGATTACAGCCTTGCGCCTGTATTCTACAGTTATCTCTGTGATAACTGGAATCAGAAAAACTGTATGCATGATCAGACAGAACATAACCGTTCAGAAAGTGACACGGGCTTTACAGGGTATGTTCTGACCAATTATTATGGGATCAAACACAACGGAGGCATGTGGCTGTATGCGTCCGGCGGAATGAACGTTGATTCAAATGGCAATCTCAGAATCAAGAAAGTTGTTTATACACCTAAGAACAAGCTGGGAGCATTGTATGCGATCAGAACTTCTCTGCCGGGCTGGACTGAGATCATTAATCAAATGGGAAACCTGGCAGGTGGTGATTATACAGCAGTAAGAGATGGTGTCGTTAACATATTAACGAATGCTGGTTATACAACTATTGGCGGATATGCAGTATTAACAATTGGAACAAGTATTGCGACAGCACTTGGAACAGCAGTAAATGCTATTGCGACAATTCAGTTTCTTCAGATCATATCTGCATCCAGACTGAATACAGCGAAAAACAATGAGAAGAATTACATAACGATCTACTATCTTTCTGCATATAATGGGTCATGGTATTCAAGTTATATTGATGAAGTCGGCTGGGTGAACGATAAGATCTATGCCCCGGCAGCCGCATATGGATCAGGAACCTGGAAATGGTATTAATGAAGTAAACAATGTTTTCTATGAATGCACTCAATACGATTCACAATGTTGTAGAAATAAATGAATGAAGAAGAGTCATGTTATTTATTGTTGAATGTCTGCTGGTATTTTTGATTCTCTTTGTACTGCCTCTATGGGGACTGTACCGTTTTATCAACCGTGATCCTGAAAAAGACAAACTGAAAACAGTACGTGCCGAGATGGTTGATCACTGGGAATACCAGGGATATAACGGTCCCGGAATCACATTAAGAAGCATGAAATATACCAAACCTTTGAAACAGAAACGCTATGTCGGTGTATTCAGAACAGAAGAAGGTGAAGAACTGACACTGGCAGGAGATGTGTCTTTTGATAATGTACCTTTAGGTGTGTATGGAATACTGAAGCATAAACAGGGATGGTTCTGTGATTTCTCAGAAGATGTTGAATAACCGGAAACAAGCAAGCCTGCCATCCTGCTTATGATTACAGGCTGTACCGCAAAAAGTGAATGTAAGTGATCCCCTTTTCGCTTACAAAAACTATATCGCGGATATTTTGGTAACAGAAACAAAGCAGACGGTGATGCAGATATCCTGCCTGACCGGGAATCAGAACTGCGGAGAAGTGATTTTCAGAACAATGCCGGGAAGTCCTTCTGACATGGTTGTTGTTTATGATGAGAAGAATAAAAGATCTATGCGGTTCCGAAAATATTTTTGGATATAATAAAACGTGCAGATAGTGATAACAATGCCGGTAAATTAGGGCAGTTAAGAAGTTGATCAAATCAGATGAGGTTCTCACCCGATAAGGCGAGAGCCTTTTTTCTGAGATTTTGTCAGAAACATTTGACAGAAACACCAAAATTGAGATCTTTTCACAGCCGTCGGTGAAGGTGAGGAATTCAGGATGCCTCACCTTGAAGAATTCGAGATCCTGAAAAAACGTTCATTTTCCAGAATACTCCAGAAAAAGGAGGTTTTTCTCCAGAATGATGGAAATGCAGTATATAGCAAACTACGATGACGGTGAAGAAAAGGAGGAAAAAGACAAATGAATTTCTTCACATCATCAGTCTGTGATCTTCTGATCTGGATCGCAGAACATTCACTAGTGAGTACATCTCATGCCGGGAATTACCAACCGGATGTACGAGCACTCAAATAGCAGCTTCAAAACAGAAGAAAAATGAAAGAGAAGGATATTAGAAAATGAAGAAGTTGCTTACAGCAGTATTATCAATCATGTTATCTGCAATGTCTGTTCTCCCGATAGAGGCCGGGAATTCAAATTCTTCAGCCCAAGCATTACCAGATGATTGTTCTTTTGAATGTAATGAATATCAGATGCTTGTGGATGAGTATAATGACAGTCTGCGGCAGGCAATGACTCAAGGTCTGCAAAAACCAGACAGCAAAGAGCTTGAAGAACTGAAAAGAACGATTGACAGCTATCCAGATTA